>CALJLD010000192.1 GCA_937982665.1 uncultured Planctomycetales bacterium | reverse complement strand
GGCAGATTCTCAGTCGGAGCGGAAGGACTTTCGGCATGCAACATTGCGCCCAGGCTGACCGTCATGGCCAAACAGGCGAGAGCAAAGAAACAGCGTTGGATCATGGCAGCGCCCTTTTCCAGTTCACGGTTTGAGTAACACGTCCGTTGTTGGCCGTTGGTTGTCACGGCACGGGGGGTTCGTCGCATGCCGGTGCGAACTGTGATTCAGATTCCGGTTGTTGCTCTTGCTCGTCAGCTTCGTTGAATTTGCCATCGATCGATTGACCAGCGACAAATCCGTCGACAAGTTCCTTGGGACTCTTGTCCTGCAGGAAGAGGATGAGCAAGTTCTTCGCCGAAGTAAGGTTGTTTGGCAATGTGTTTGGAGATTCCTCAACTCCAGTTGGCGTACCGGCCGACCACGCAAAGCTTGTGGCAAAACTTTCAGCGTTTGCAGGCCGCAAATTCAAGCCGGGAAGATAAATCGCCGTGGCAGGCCGTGACAATGCCCAGGCAGAGAGTCCTGCCGATTGCCCGCCGGCGACAACCATCTGATGTGAGTTGACCGCCAGGCTGCGGACCGGCGCAGGGTCATCCGCAAAATACGACTTGAGGAGCATGCCGGACTTGGGGTCATGCAGATGCAGGGAACCATCCCAACCCGCGGTCACAATGCGGCGGTCACCATCCGCGAAGACAACTTGTGTGAGCATGTCCCGGGTTTCGACCGCTACCGTTTGTTGCAGCACGCCGTTTGCGTTCGACCAGAGCTTTAGCGTTCCGTCTTCGCCTACGGTCGCCAGTTGTGTGCCGGCATGATTTGCGGCAATAGCTCTGGCCACACCACGATGTGCTTGTACACGCTCAAGCAAATTCAACGCTTGAGTTGCGTCTTCGGACGAGCTGCGAGCATCCCAAAGGCTCAAGCTGCCGGATGAGTCAACAGTCGCCACGTGAGAGTTGTTTGCGACAAACTCAATCGCGCGCACGGCCGAATCATGTTGCCCAGTGCCAACCAGCGGCGGCGCGGCGGCAGAACGCGAGCGGGAGCCAGCTTTTGGCAATCTTGCCAGATCGTACAGCCAAACTTGTTTGTCGTAGCCGCCAACGGCAAGTGACTGATCGTCAGACGCAAAAACAACTGACGTGAGCCAAGAGTGGGTCGCCTGCCAGCTTGAGACAATTGCGCCGGACTTGGTCGACCGAATCTCCACGCGACCATCCTGACCGACACTGGCAAGCCAGGCGCAATCCGCGGAGAACGCAACGTCCGTGACTTTGCCGCTGTGAATGCGGTGACTCCAAACTTGCTTCCGACCGGCATTGTCCGTGTTGTTGTCCGTTTTGTCGTTCTTTGCAAAGTCTTCTTGGGCGGCGTTTCCATCGATAGCGTTTTCATAGATATGGACGATGCCATCTTCCCGTCCTACCGCCAGCCAGCGGTCATCCGCGGAGATGGCGACAGCTTCTATGCCTGGATCAAGCGCCAGAGCGCCGGGCACACGGCTGGAGTCTTGACCGAATTGCGAGGGCAGACTGGTCAGCGGTCTTCTGGTCAACGATCCCGCGGTGGCGTTCGCAACGTATTTTGGTATGTCAAAGGTACGCGGCAGCTGCAATTCGGCCGTCCAGGGCACAACCTCGGTCAGAATCAAATTCGCCTGGGCGATTCCCTGAGTTGTCAGCGTGGGAACAAAGGGGAACAGCGCCATAACAAGGACGCACAGCCCTGACTTGGCGATGCGCGACAAGCGATTGTGTTGGTTGCGTTGTTGGTGTGTGGAGATCACATGCTGGAAGCGGCTTTGCAACTCCTGGAACTGGCCCATGCCGGTTGCCGTCAGCGGCAGCGGCGCGCTGCGTTTTGACAGAAAGTCAACCGTCTTGAGCACGGTGTCCAAATAGTCGCGTGCCGCCTGAGGCATCGCCCAAATCACCCAGGCGTCGCAGCAACGTTCTTCGCTTGCGCGCAGTTGCCGTCTGGCGATCCACAGAACCGGATTCCACCAGTAAAGGATGGTTGCGACCAACTCCAGCCATCGCATCAAGTGGTCTTTGCGACGCAAATGCGCCAACTCGTGGGTCAAGAGCGTGGCCGCTTGTTGTCGCGAAAGCTTGTTGAGCAGTTCCTCCGGCAAGACAATGTATGATTTGCGCAGACCCCGCCAAACCAGCGGGTTGGATACGCCAGGCGCCAGCCGAATCTGTGGAGTGCGCGTCAGCCCGATTCTCTCGCAAAGACGACGCGCAGAAGCGCACAGCCGGTCCGGGGCGGGCCTGGTCAAAGCCAGGACGCGGCGAAAGCGATGAACCCGAACGACAGCCAGCAACAAGCACAAAGCGCTGCCGGCCAGCCAGATGACTGCCAGTGCCGGACGGCACGCGCGCCACAGAGTGGAAAGTTGCGTCGCCCAAACGGTTGGCCATTCCGGCACCGGTATGGCCTCAAAGGTGCCCAGCATCTCGCCTTGGGCGAAATCGTTCTGGTCTTGTGTTTGCTCCGGAACTA
>CALJLD010000191.1 GCA_937982665.1 uncultured Planctomycetales bacterium | reverse complement strand
CTTCCAGCGCGGCGTTGATCGCCGCCAACGTTTCGCCGAGCGGCGTCTCAAGTCGCGCATCGGCCAACTCGTCAAACGGCGTCGGATCGCGATTGATGATCACCAACTTCGCGCCGCGCGTCTTGGCCAGACGCGGCATCTCGGCCGCTGGGAAGACAACCAGACTTGACCCGAGCGCAAAGAACACATCCGCATCGCGCGACCATTGCGCGGCGCGTTGCAACACGTCCGCCGGCAGATTCTGGCCGAAAGAAACCGTCGCGTGCTTCAGGCGTCCTGTCTCGCAAGCGGAACAAGCCGGCACGGCGTTCTGACGACGGAACTCTTCCACCAGCGGTTCAACGTCAAACTCGGCCGAACAGTCCAGGCAACGCACCATCCGCGCGGTGCCGTGCAACTCCAGCACGTCATGACAGCCGGCCAGTTGATGCAGCCCATCGATGTTCTGTGTGATGACGCCGCGAATACGTCGGGCGTGCTCCCAATCGGCCAGCACCTGGTGCCCAACGTTGGGACTGCTGGCCGCGAAATCGACATGAGCTTCGCACTTCTGCCGCCAATACTCATGTCGGGCTTCGGCACTCTCCAGAAACTCCTGATACTCAATTTGCCGGTTCTTGGCCCAAACGCCGCCGGGCGAACGGAAGTCGGGAATGTCACTCTCGGTACTGATGCCAGCCCCGGTGAAGGCCACCGCGCGCTGGGCCTCGGCGAGCCACGCGGCGATTTGACGGATTGTGTCAGTGTGTGATTCCATGTTACGTGTTGCGTTTGCGGCGCTTCATCGTCATTCCCGCGGAGCCATCAATAGAAGGTGACGTTCTTATCCGGCAGAAGCTCGCGCAAACGTTGTTGCTTGGCTCTTGCTTCCCCGGCCGTTTGGTTAGAAACGTTTGTTCGCACGTGAATCGTTTCTAGGCTGGGGCTTTCGTTCAAGATACGCAGGGCTTCCTCACTGCAGCTGAAGTTGTCCAATTCCAGTCGTGTCAGCGAAGGGAGTTTGGCCAACGCCGCAAAATCTGCGTGACCCAGTGAGATGGAGTTAAGTGAGAGTCGTTGCAAACTGCCAAACCCTTGAATGCCGCTGGCAAGCGCGCCAGGTTCGTCGGCAAACCAATGCAGGCTTAATTCTTGAATTGGCGATGAATCGAACTGCGCGAGCTCAGCAAGCGTTATTCCGTCGCACTTGAAAACGGTAAGTGTTTGCAGATTCTCAAGATGGGACAGTGTTGAAAGCCCAGGCTCATCTGCGAATTCCACTTGGACGAACACAAGTTCCTCTAGCGAAGTTGCCGAAGCGATCGATTCCAACCCGCGGTTGCTCAGACTGGATGCTACCAGCTCAAATCGC
Source organism: uncultured Planctomycetales bacterium (assembly GCA_937982665.1). Classification (GTDB taxonomy): domain Bacteria; phylum Planctomycetota; class Planctomycetia; order Pirellulales; family S012-138; genus CALJLD01. The sequence continues at coordinate 10,605 of CALJLD010000191.1, read as the reverse complement.
TTGAGCTTGGGCAAATCTGACAACCGTGCCAAACGCGCTTCATCGGCCGGGTGAAAGAAATAGTTCGCACTCACGAACTCCACATCGTAGAAGAAATCCTTGCCAAAGATATTCAATAACCATTGTGGAACGCCCGGCTTGTCATTTTCTCCGCTATCTGGATCTGCCTCATAGTCGTAAACGACATGAATCGCATTGCTACGGCTCAACGATTCAACTGCCTCTCGCTGACACCTGGTTTGCTCTGCCTGATAGCCCAACCAAACGCAGAACACCGTCACGGCGCTGAGCAGCGTCATCAGGCCGAAGCGAAATCTCAGGCGTTTCTTCTTGGCCATTCCAACCCCGGTTGAATGTTTGCCGTTTCACGGCGAAGTATCATGCGATTCGGAACAATGGCCTGCCCAGGCGGACCGGGGAGGGCAGGTAGTTTTTCGTTCACCACATCTGGTGACGGGAGGTTCAGGATACCCAAGCTCGGCCGGTTCACCCAAATCTTTGCGTCACAACGAGTTTGCGGCCCAAGCCGGCCTCCCAGTGTTTTGTGCAGTCCATCCGCAAAAGCTGCGAAAACATATCAATCAGGCAATTTCGGCGGCACAGGCAGATTTGTTAGATTATGCAGATTATTGCAAGCCTGAACCCCGTTCGCGCCACAACGCTCGCCAAAACAAGCGTCATTCAGATAAGGCATCGAAATGAAACGAGCAACGATTCTGTTCTCACTCGTCGCCCTTGTGCTCTCCACGAGTCAGGCGTTTGCGCAAGAAGGCAAAGCCTGGATGCGGTATCCCGCAATTTCGCCTGATGGCGCATCGATCGCGTTCTCGTATCGCGGCGACTTGTGGGTGGTTCCGGCCGCCGGTGGCGAAGCCAAGTTGCTGACCACGCACGAAGGCTACGAGTTCACGCCGGTCTGGTCGCCGGATGGCAAGCAGATTGCGTTCACCTCGGACCGCCACGGCAACTTTGACGTGTTCGTGATGTCGGCTTCCGGCGGCGCGGCCAAGCGATTGACGTTCCACTCCACCGCGGATGTGGTGACTGGCTTTACGCCCAATGGCAAGCGCGTGCTGTTCACCAGCCGTCGGCAAGACGTGCCGGAAGCAGCCATCTGGCATCCCAGCATGGGCGAGTTGTATTCGGTTTCCATCGAAGCCGACCGGCCAACACAGATCTTGACCACGCCAGCGGAGAACGCCGTGTACCGCGCTGATGGCAAGTTGCTCGCCTATCACGACTACAAAGGCTACGAAGACAACTTCCGCAAGCATCACGTGTCGTCGGTCGCTCGCGACATCTGGACGTATGAACCGTCCACCGGCAAGCACACCAAGCTCTCCACGTTCGGCGGAGAAGATCGCAACCCTGTCTTCGCGCCTGGTGGCGACAGTGTTTACTACCTGTCCGAGCAAGGTGGCAACTACAACGTCTGGAAGATGAACCTCGGCGAGAATCCCAATCCCGAACAAGTGACCAGTCATGGTCCGCATCCGGTGCGATTCTTGTCCATCGCCAATGATGGCACCTTGTGCTACGGCTACAACGGCGAGATCTGGACACGCGCTGCCGGCGAAGATTCCAAGCGTGTGCAAATCACGGCCGTGTCGGACAATCGCGAGAACACAAGTGAAGTGTCCGTCATTCGCAGCGGCGCCACGGAGTTTGCCGTTTCGCCCAATGAAGAAGAAGTTGCCTTTGTGATTCGCGGCGAAGTGTTTGTGGTTTCCGTCGAGCACGGCACAACCAAGCGTGTGACCAATACACCTGGCCAGGAACGGTCGGTCGATTGGGGTCCCGATGGCCGCACGCTGTACTACGCCGGCGAACGCGACAACTCGTGGAACTTGTACAAGACCACCATCACGCGAGAGGACGAAGAGCGGTTTGCCACCAGCACCTTGCTAACGGAAGAACCGGTCCTGGTCACCGAAGCCGAAGAGTTCCAACCGTTGGTTTCGCCCGATGGCAAGCTTGTGGCCTACCTGCACAACCGCGATGAGATTCGCATGTTGGACCTGTCCACCAAGCAATCCAGCACGTTGGTGCCGGCCAAGCGGAACTATTCATATTCTGATGGCGACATTGGCTACCACTGGTCGCCCGACTCCAAGTGGCTGGCGTTCAACTACAATGCCACGCAGCGTTGGTTGGGCGATGTCGGCATGGTGAACATCGCCAGCGGCGAGATCACGAACGTCACCAACAGCGGCTACGAAGAAGGCGGCGCGTGGTGGAGTTCTGATGGCAAGGCGCTGCTGTTCATGTCAGATCGTCTCGGCATGCGGAGCCACGGCTCCTGGGGAAGCGAAACCGACATCTTCGGTTTCTATCTCACGCAAGACGCCTGGGATTGGATCAACCTGAGCGAAGAAGAACTCGAAGCGTGGAAGAAGCAGCAAGAGAAGAAGGAAGAAGAGGAAGCCGAGGACGAAGAAGGGAGCGATGAGGGCGATGAAGACGAAGTCGATCCAATCAAGATCGAACTCGATGATCCGGACTTCCGCATCAAGCGTCTGACGCTCAACTCCGCGCCCATGGGCGGATACGATATCTCGCCCGATGGCGAAACGATCGTTTACTTTGCTGAAGTAGAAGGCGACTGGGACCTTTGGGCGTCCGAGATTCGCTCCGGTTCGACGTATCGTTTGGTTGCGTTGGGAAGTCCCGCCCCTGGTGGCGTGGAATTCTCCAAAGACGGCAGCGAAGTCTTCATCTCTTACGGCGGTGGCAACCTGGCCAAGGTCGCGGTCAGCGAAGGTGGCAGCCGGCCCGAGCCGATTTCCTACGGCGCGGAAATGGTCATCAACGGTCCCGAAGAACGGGCCTACATCTTCGATCACGCCTGGCGTCAGGTGAAGCGCAAGTTCTATCGCGAAGACCTGCACGGCGTGGACTGGCAGGCGATGAAGGAAAACTACAGCGCCTTCTTGCCGACCATCACCAACAACCACGACTTTGCGGAACTGCTCAGCGAAATCCTGGGCGAGTTGAACGCCTCGCACACAGGCGGACGCTATCGTCCTCGCATTGCCGGCGGCGACAGCACGGCCGTGTTGGGTCTGTTGTATGACGTCGGCTTTGAAGGCCTGGGCCTGAAAGTGGCCGAGGTCATCGACCGCGGCCCGCTCGATCGCGCGGAGACCAAGATCGAAACAGGCACTATCATCACGCATATCGATGGCGTTCGCCTGACTCCGGACGTCAACCCGAATGCTTTGCTCAACCGCAAGGTGGATACGCCCGTTCGTCTCGGCCTGAGCAATCCCGATTCCGGCGATACGTGGGAAGAAGTCGTTCGCCCCATTTCCGGTGGAGAAGAGTCCGGCTTGCTCTACGAGCGCTGGATCAAAAGCCGTCGCGCTTATGTTGACGAGATCTCCGGCGGTCGCGTGGGCTATGTCCACATCGAAGGTATGGACGACGACAGCTTCCGTCGCGTTTATCAAGATGCTCTCGGCCGCAACAGTGACAAAGAAGCGCTCGTTGTCGACACACGCTACAACGGCGGCGGCTGGCTGCACGATGACCTGGTCACCTTCCTGGGCGGCAAGGACTACATCAACTTTGTCCCCCGCGGTAAGGAGTTGGGCGATCTTGGCGCGGAACCGGCTTTCCGCTGGTCACGACCTGTGGCGGTTGTGCAGAGCGAAAGCAATTACTCTGACGCCCACATGTTCCCCTTCGCCTTCAAGGAACTGAAGATCGGGCCGCTGGTTGGCGCTCCGGTGCCGGGAACGGGAACCGCCGTATGGTGGGAAACCCAGATCGATCCGTCGCTGGTCTTCGGCATCCCCCAGGTGGGCATGCAAATGGCTGACGGCACCTATCTGGAGAACACCCAGTTGGAGCCGGACTACCTGGTGATCCCCACTCCAGAACAACGGGCCGCCGGCGAAGATCCACAGCTGAAGAAGGCCGTGGAGGTGCTGCTGGAAAAGCTGGATCAATAGTCGACAACGCGGACAACGCGTAACAGAAGATTTGGGTGGCATGTCCCACATCGTGAGCAACGTTGTTGCGAACAGCGTGGACATGTCACTCGGTTTGTTTGACGATCTCCGGCTAGCTTCCACCAGGCCGACGGACGTCCAGCGTCACATTGCCGCCTGCGCTTGATTTGCTACGACCGTGCGACGTCACTCTGCTCGAAGGAAATCTTGAATCCTGACGTCGGCGGCAACGAGATCATCGAGCAGCGATTTCAACTTGTCCTCGTGAATATAAAGTGGATCGCGGAGTGGGATCTCGACGTCGAGTTGCTGCACCGTCGCTGGGCTAGCGGCCAGGTCGATGAGGAACACGCGGCCGTCGCCAAAGTCATATTTCTCGCCAGCAAGCGTAAGCGAGGCTTCGACCGGTGATTTCAGGTTCGTGTAGCGGAATTGTGCTGCGAGCCTTTCTTCTGCGGACGTCCCCCAACTCACGGTCAGAATGTGATCATCACCATCAGCGTTATTACTCAGTCGCGTGTCGATTTCAAACGCATTGGGAAGTTTCATGATCAAGGCGAACACCGCCTGCGCCGATTCTTGCGGAGTGTTCAGCGTGCCTATCACAAGTTGCCGCTCACCATCGCGGAAATACGGGATACGAGCGACCCAAGTTCCCGCGTCCGATGAACTCTCATGCTCGCCCAAGCTGCCATACTCCCTCGTTGGCGGAAACTGGCCGCCGGATTGGTCCTTGGACGGTTGGGGATTTGCGGGGTCGTCGTCCGCTGCTCCGCAACCAAAAAAGGCCAAACTGATCGCCATCAGCAATTGGAAAGGCAAGCGGCGCAATTCGGAATGACATCGCATGGATAACTCCAAGACAGAAACCACCATTGGGAGGCGATGATTGAAACGCCATACGGGGTTAGCGTACGCCCAACGGGCGGCAAATAACAGCAACCCAAGCAATAACGAACCAGCGTGCGTCGGCGAACCGGTTTCGGTCACTCGCATTCCCGCCCAAGCCTACGGACTGTCCAGCGACACAATCTCCAAAACCCCCACTTGCGGTTGATTCGCTACGACCGCGCGTTGTCCGTAGGCGGAATAATGCCTAAGCTTAGCAAGGTGGGCACGGTTTGTTGATTGCCGGCGCTGCCCTGCCATTCCGCGCGCGGCTTATGAGCAAGACTTGTTCATAATGAGGGCAATTCCCCACGCGGCAAGTGCTGACCCACGACTCGCCGCAGATACCGAATTCTCGCGACGCGATGTCTTTAAGCGATATGGAACAAGAGTCCAAAAAACCTGACTCGCCGGAATCCCCCCGTGAACCCGGCAAGCGCCCCAACAAAGAGAAGAAGTCTCGCCCGGCGCTGCCTTGGTTGATCCTGCTGGCGATTGGCGTGCTGCTGATCGTCACGATGGTGATGAGCCCCGGCGGCGTTGAAATGAAGATGGGCACGCTGATGCAGCTCATCGAGATAGGCCCTCACGAGAGCGGCGCGACGGAAGACACCATCGTCAAAGAAGAACTCGATGAAAACCGGATCACAATCTTCGATTCCCCTTCCAAGCTTGTCATCGGACCGACCAAGATCACAGGCAAAGTCTATCGCCAGGTTTCCAACCCCAAGCAGCCGGATGCTGATCCCAGCGAACGAACCGAAGTCTCGTTCTACGTCAATCGATACGGATTGGCGCCGGACAACAACGCGCTGATCGACACCCTGGAAGCAAAGAACTTCAACGACTACACAGGCAGTGAAGAACAAGGTGCCTGGGCCAGCCTGTTGCCGCTGTTGGCCATCACAGCGCTGTTCATCATTGTGTTTGTGTTCATGATGCGCCGGATTGGCGGAGCCGGATCGCCGATGGCCTTTGGCCGCAGCCGCGGCAAGCTTTATGCACAAGAAGACCTCGGCATCACGTTCTCGGACGTCGCTGGTATTGATGAAGCCGTGGAAGAACTTCGCGAAGTTGTGGAGTTCCTCCGCACGCCTGAGAAGTACCAAACGCTCGGTGGCCGCATCCCCAAAGGCGTGTTGCTTGTTGGCCCTCCCGGCACTGGAAAGACTTTGCTGGCGAAAGCCATCGCCGGCGAAGCCGGAGCGCCGTTCTTCAGCTTGTCCGGTTCGGACTTTGTGGAGATGTTTGTCGGCGTCGGCGCGGCTCGCGTCCGTGACATGTTCCGTCAGGCCGAAACCAAAGCTCCCTGCATTATCTTCATCGATGAACTCGACGCGCTGGGCAAAACCCGCGGCTCGTCGGTTGTCGGCGGACACGATGAGCGCGAGCAAACGCTCAACGCGTTGCTGGTCGAAATGGACGGCTTTGACTCCAACAGCGGAATCATTGTACTCGCCGCCACAAACCGCCCAGAGACTTTGGATCCGGCGTTGTTGCGCCCAGGCCGTTTTGACCGCAACGTGCTGGTCGATCGTCCCGACGTTCGCGGTCGCGAAGCCATCCTCAAGGTGCACGTCAACAACGTCAAGTTGGATGACTCGGTCAAACTCAACGAAGTCGCCAAGATCACGCCCGGCTTTGTAGGTGCGGACCTGGCCAACCTTGTCAACGAGGCCGCGCTGCTCGCCGCCCGCAAGGGTAAGCAAGCCGTCGGCATGGACGAATTCAACGAAGGCGTCGAGCGCGTCACGGCCGGGTTGGAAAAGAAACAACGAGTGATGCGCGAGGACGAGAAGATCCGCGTCGCTTATCACGAAAGCGGCCACGCCCTGGTTGCGTACAGCCTGCCGAACACCGATCCCGTCCACAAGGTCTCAATCATTCCCCGCGGCCTGGCAGCGTTGGGCTATACCATGCAGCGGCCGGATGAAGACCGCTACTTGATGACTCAAGCGGAGTTGGAAAGCCGCATTCAGGTGTTGCTGGCCGGCACGGTTACGGAAGAGATCATCTTTGAGGATGTTTCCACCGGCGCACAGAACGACTTGGAACGCGCCAGCGAAATCGCCCGCGGCATGGTGATGGAGTTCGGCATGAGCCGCATGGGCCGCGTCAACTTCCGCGAAAGCAAGCGCAGCCCCTTCCTGGCCGGTGGTGGCGGAGGTGATTGGCCCTCCTCGCGGCAACACAGCGAGCAGACAATGCGCGAGATCGATGAGGAAGTGCATCGCATCGTTGACGAAAGCCTGGAGAAGACGCGGCACATTCTCACCACGCGCCGTCAAGCGTTGGAAGCTTTGGCCAAGCTGTTGATGGATCGCGAAACCATCAACGCGGACGAGCTGCGCGAAGTGATCGACGCCAACTCAACCAGCCCTCTCATCGTTCCCGGTACGGACGCGGAACGCCGCAAGAGCAATGAAGAAGGCGAGTCTGCAAGCGCGAACGAAACCCGCGCCGAAGGCAGCTAACCGGCATCAGGCTGGCCCCGCATCACATCTATGCGATAATCATCGCACAACATCCAATTGCGCGCACTTCTGCGCGCACGTCACAACCCCTTTGCCATTTCCCTTTCCCCTTAGCCCTTACCCCTTTCCCCTTGTCCCTTCCCCCCATCTATCTCGATCACAACGCCACGACACCAATCGCTGAAGAAGTCCTTCTGGCGATGACGGAAGCGGCACGCCGCTACTCTGGCAATCCTTCCAGTCAACACGCAGCTGGCCGCGCGGCTCGTGCTGTTTTGGAAGACGCCCGCGAGGAAATCGCGGCCATTCTCGGTGCTCGCTGGAATGACACGGTGCTCTTCACCAGCGGCGGGACGGAAGCCAACAACCTTGCCCTCTTTGGCCTGGCTGGCGAAGCCCCTTCGCGAGTTCTCATCTCCGCGATCGAACATCCCAGCGTCGATGCCGCGGCCATGCAGCTCAAATCGCGCGGCTGGGACATTGCCAAAGTCCCCGTTGAGCATTCCGGTTTGCTGCGGCAAGACGCGCTGAGCGAATTGCTGCAAACGCCTACGCGCCTGGCGAGTGTGATCTACGGCAACAATGAGACCGGCGTCCTACAGCCCATCGACCAAATCACCGCGGCATGTCACAACGCCGGCGCGGCAATTCATATCGATGCCGTGCAAGTCGCCGGCAAGCTGCCGCTGAACTTCGCGCAGCTGGACGTCGAGGCGATGACCGTCACCCCGCACAAATTCCACGGACCCAAAGGCATCGGTGCGCTCATTCTCCGCAGTGGCGTGCGGCTCGCTCCGCAGATCTTTGGCGGTCAGCAGCAAGATGCGCAACGACCCGGCACAGAGTCCGTCGCGCTGGCGGTTGGCTTTTGCGAGGCTTTGCGACTTTGGCGCGAAAACGCCGCTGACATCGCCGCTCGATTATCCAGGCTCAGGGAAACTTTCGAGCAGGAGTTGCAGCGCGAGACCATGAACATCGGGACCATGAACATCGTGGTTCATTCATCTGCGGTCCCGCGGCTGCCGCACACGTCCAACATCGCCTTCCCCGGCGTTGACCGTCAGGAACTGCTGTTGGCATTGGATAACGCCGGCGTTGCCTGCTCGGCTGGTTCGGCGTGTGCCAGCGGTTCGTCCGATCCCTCGCCAACCCTGGCGGCGATGGGCGTTCCGGAAGACCAGATTTCGGCCTCATTGCGGTTCAGTTTTGGCCGCGGTCAACAGCCAGAGGACGTTGTCGAAGCCGCTCGCCGTATCTCTAAGTGTGTCAACAACTTGCGAGGCTCAAAACCGGCCTGAATTTCAGGATTCGTGTCTCGTGAAACAGGCTCAAATCTGGTAGAATTTGGGCCGAAATTGAGTCGGCAAATTCGACCAAAAAACCAACCCTGCCTGACTCCAATTCCCCACGCTTTTTCGCGTGTCTCACTCCGAGTTCCCCCGCTTCGGCGCCGGCTCTCGCGGAGACAAATGCGGCCGGAATTTTGAGCGGATCCGGTCGCGGAGCTTACTCTTCTTCCGCCATAAGGACGGGCGAGATTCAGACGGAATTGGCACCCACGGAGTTGGCGTCTGCGAAATCAGCGTCCGTGAAATCGACGTCTGAGAAATCGGCGCCTGCAAAACTGGCGCATTCGGGACTCGCGCCTTCCGGCGTGATGACCCTGCCATTCCCCGCAAGCTCCAAAGCTCATCTCAAAAAGTCCTATCTGCTTGGCCCTGAGAATCATCTGTTGCCAGTGGTGATTGATGATTTCCTCGCCGCGGAAGCCCGCTTTTCGCCCAGCGTCATCTACGGTCCGCCCGGCAGCGGCAAGACACACCTGGCGGAACTCCTCGCCGCGCAATGGAACGTTCAAGCTCGCGAAGCGGACTCCATCACAATCACTCAGGCGACGGACATGTTCGCCACAGCGCATTCCGTCCCGCCAAATGCCCAAAGATCGCATTCCGGCATTTCTCATTCTAGCACTTCGCACGGCGACATTTCACAATCGCCAAGCGCGCGGATCAAACAAGCCGGCAATCATGCTCCGGTTGTGTTTTTGAATGTTGATGACCTGGCGAGAAACTCCCGCTGGCAAAAGCGGATGTGTGAGTTGCTAGACGATTGGTCTCGCAGCGCGCGGCAAGTGTTGCTCACAAGTCGTTTGCACCCCGGCGAACTTGCCGAATTCACCCCGCGGCTGCGGAGCCGCCTCGTCTCCGGTTTGTGCGTAGGGCTGGAGCCACCCAGCGAAGAGACGCGGCTCGCGCTGCTTGAACATTGGAGCCAGGCGGACTCGGTCGCCATCTCGCATGCGGCGCTTCAAGAACTGGCTGCACAAGTGCCTGGCGTTCCCGCGCGGTTGCGCGGCGCGTTCTGGCGGCTCGTCGCGTGGCGACATGAACAAAAACCTGCCGCATGGCAAAACGAGCAATCCTCCGCCCGCCGCAAGGCCGCGCTGCCGGAAATTTCGGTTGACGATGTGCGGCGATTCTTGCACGGCGCGGTGGACGATCGCACGCGCGTGGAAGTCGCCGTCGTTGCCAAGGCAACCGCCCGATATTTCGGCATCACGCTTGCGGACATTCGCGGTCCTTCCCGCAGAAAGTCGACCGTGCAAGCCCGGAGTGTCGCCATGTACTTGTCACGGCACCTTACCGGCAAAAGCCTGGCCGAGATCGGCAAACATTTCAGCGGTCGCGATCACACAACCGTGTTGCACAGTTGCCGCAAGATCGAAACTCAACGCGACGAAGACCAAACCATCAGCGAAGCCATCCGCCAACTGACGGAGTTGCTCACCGAAGACGCGTGACCATAACCGTAGGGTGGGTGAAACCCACCTTCCCAAACGGCATACAACAACAAGAACTTGGACAACCCCGATCCTGATTTGGGTGCCACTGCTGGCTTGTCCAGCAGTGAATACGTTAGGGCAACTGAACCGGTCCAACACCCAAGTCAGTTTTCAAGACACAAGCCGAGTCAAACGAGTGAGATGAACATCCAACGTTAAGCCAACCCATATTCACTGCTGGGCAAGCCAGCAGTGGCACCCAAACACCCAACTTTTGCAAGCATTAACCGTAGGGTGGGTGCAACCCACCTTTCAGTCAGGTAGATACTACATCGATCAACCAGTCCCTGTTGGTTTCAACAGCAACGAAGAAACAAGCGTCATAGGAAAAACAACGTCAACAAAAGGTGGGTTTCACTCACCCTACATGACTGACAATCAACCGTAGGGAACGCGTGCCCAAACCGTAGGGTGGGTGCAACCCACCTTCCAAAACGGCAACACAGCA
>CALJLD010000190.1 GCA_937982665.1 uncultured Planctomycetales bacterium | reverse complement strand
ACTTCCATCGCCCGCGGGGCATGCGGGCTTTAGGCAACTCAGGGCAACTTCCGTCAGGAACCGCTTCTCATCCCGCGCGAGCCAGCGGCAGAAGATAATCAGCCCTATGCCGCCGATCACCATGATGACCGGGAAGAAAGCAACGCAGACGGGGTTGCCGCCGACGCCGATCGTATCCTTCACGACGGCGATTCCTACACCACTCACGAAGATGAAATAGAAGATCATGAAGCCGATCACGAACGGATGCACGCCTGCACGAAAGCGGAAGATTGTGCCCGAGCCGTGTTCGTGAAGAGTGCCGCGAAGGAACGTCTGGAACGAGTTGCGGTAATCTCGCCGCATCATGATTCGCACGGAGCGTCGCCGCACGCGGCCAATGACCGGCGCGGTTCCGTTACCTGGCCAGAACATCGGGAAGGGATCGATGGCTTCTTCCAGACGCCTGGCACATTCGTCAGGCGACAAGGGCGAAACAAGTTCCATAGCACCTTGTTTTCCTTGAGCGGATTCGCGCTGCCGTCATGAGAACACTGCCATCATAAGAAGGTAGGTCACGCATGCGGTGCTAATCGCGCTGTAGAGACTCCAGGCGTTTGTCACGCGCTCGTCTGCGAATTCGTATGGCGATGTAGTTGACCACGGCGAGAATCAAGCCAGCGATCACAGCCAGGCCGGCTCGGCGAGGCATCCAGACGGCCGCTTCCGCGTCTTCCGTAATGAACCCTAAGAGGAAGACGACAATCGCGGCAAACGCGGCAGTGATTAGCGCTTCTATCATGCTCGGCCCTCGGGATGCGGAAGATGCTTACGAAAGCATATCCGTTGCGGGGCCAGAATGCGAAGTTTGCGGGCGAGCGTTGGTGCGAACATCGCGCAATGCGAGACAGCTTAAGCCGCGCTCATTCACAACGACTCTCAAGGCTTTGTCGCGTTTGTCACTAGGTGCCTGCAAATCACCCTGCCGCGTAGGCATTGCCCGGAGCCGGGTAGTGGTCGGCTTGCAGCGCGTGGGCGCGATGGGCAGCCAGCGGGCGGGGCTTGCTGCCGGTGGAGGCCATGACGTTGCAGATTTCGGTACTGCTCATCCCGCGGTCCAGCATGTTCTGCACAAGCGATGCGGTCAGTTGACGCTCTTTGACCTTCCGCCATTGCAGGGAAATCACCGTGCTGGCCACGATCAGCAGGCTGGTGGTCATCACGATCGTCACGATCAAGACTGGAGCGATTTCGTGTTGGGGGAGATTTTGGAACAACGTTTCCATGAGCGCACCTGAATATGGGAAAGAAAGAACCGGTTCAAAGGACTCTTCGCCCCGCCGGGCGGATTCTTGGGGTTAGGAGAACTTTTCTGCAATTTCTACTCAGAGGGTTCTCGCCAGCGTCCTTCCCGTGTTGCGGTAGGGGCAATCTTGCCCGAAATACCACGCAGGCCACGGCTCATCGATGCCAGGGCAGTGGATTGCAGACGACGAAACGGCGAGGTTTAATCGAAGGAGTCGCGAGGTCAGTTATTCGCACGTTTTCCCGGTCGCAGAGATGCAAAGCACGGCTTCACAATATTTTGGGTCCATGGTGGCGGAGTACGATTCGCTCATCCGCAGAGCAGTGCCGCGCTATGACGAAATGCGCGAACGGCTGCTGGAATATTTGCCACCGACGGCGGTCCGCGTTCTGGAACTAGGCTGCGGGACGGGGAATCTGTCCCTCGCGTTGGCCGGGAAGTACCCGCAGGCGAAGTTGACGATGGTTGACGCTGCTCCGGAGATGCTGAATCTCACCAGGCTGCGGTTGCAGGAATCCGGACGGCTGACTGCAGAACACACCTTTGTGCAAAGCACGTTTGAAGAACTTTCGCTGGCGACCGGCGACTATGACCTGATTACTTCCTGCATCAGCCTGCACCATGTGCAAGACAAGGCCGCGCTTTACAAGAGCCTGCGACTGTCGCTGGCACCTGGCGGCTATTTCATTTTCGCGGATCAACTTCGTGGCGGCACGGAGCGGATTCACGAAGTCAATTGGCGGCTGTGGCTGGACTTTTGCCGACAGCCTGGCGGTTGCAGCGAGGAAGAGATCGACAGTTTGTTGCAACATGCGGAAAAACACGATCATTACACGCCGCTGGCGGAGCACTTTCAGCTCCTAGCCGAGGCCGGCTTCCGCGACTTTGACTGCACGTGGCGCAATCTGATTTGGGGGATTGTGCATGCCGCCGTCTAGCGTAGCGAAGCGGAATTCCCGAGTTGGCGAACGTTGTATAGGCGGCGCGCATTCTGTCTCGACGGAGTCCTAGCCGTGCCGGAACTTCCGGATGTGACCGTCTACGTGGAAGCGCTCAATCGCCACATTGGCGGACAGTGTCTTGAGCGCGTGAGCATCCGCAGCCCTTTTCTCGTTCGCAGCGTCGAGCCGGATGTGTTTACGGCCGAAGGGCGCGTTGTTGAGGAAGTGTTTCGCATCGGCAAGCGAATCGTCTGGCGTTTGGAAGGCGAGATGTTTCTCGTCTTTCACCTGATGATCGCCGGGCGATTCCACATGAAGAACAAGGACTATCGACCGAAAGCCAAAGTAGACCTGGCCGTGTTTGGCTTTCCCAAGCTGGCACTCGCGCTGACGGAGGCCAGCCCTAAGAAGAGGGCATCGCTGCACGCGGCGCAAGGCGAGGCCAGCTTGGAAGAGTTTCGTCGTGGCGGTTTGGAGATCGCCGAGATCTCCCTCGATGATTTCAAGGCAGCATTGACCGGCAGCAACCGTACACTTAAGCGAGCACTTACCAATCCCGCAACGTTTTCCGGCATCGGCAATGCCTATTCTGATGAAATCCTGCACACAGCCGGCTTATCGCCGCTGAAGCGAACCGGGCAACTCAGCGAAGAGGAACTGCAGCGATTGTTTGCCGCTTGTGTTGAGACGCTTGCCGTGTGGACGCAGCGGCTACGAGCTGCCACCGGTGACGGATTCCCGGAACAGGTGACGGCCTTTCGCGAGGAGATGGCCGTGCATGGCAAGTACGGCCAGCCATGTCCGCAGTGCGGCACGAGTGTCCAGCGTATTCGCTACGCGGAGAACGAAATCAACTATTGCCCTCGTTGTCAGACCGGAGGCAAGATGTTGGCTGACCGTTCGCTCTCCAGGTTGCTGCATGATGAGTGGCCCAAGACAATCGAGGAATGGGAAGAGCCGTGAGCTTGCGATTCGCCAGGCATGATTGTTCGTGGCGCAGTACGGTCAACGAATGTTCCGCGAACTCCCTCAATGTGACACTCTGGAGCCGTCACTTCCCGCAGCCGCAACATCAGACAACCCCACTCAAGAGCGGGCTGCCGTCATAATCGGAACTCGCCTTGAGATATGTTTTGCCTAGAATTCCCCGATGTGTGATCGCGAGTGCCAGTTCGCGGTCGTTAGATTTGAGACAGGGCAGAGTTTCACCGAGCGTTACGTATGCTGAACAGCAACCACAGCCAGACGCCGGCTTCCGCAGCGGAAGTCATTGAGGTCTTTTCGCAAGCGGCTCAAGCCAACCGGGAAACCGCAGCGCGCGAAGGCAATGTGATTGTGCTCAGCGCGGACAACGCGGATGAAGTGATGATCACCGCGGACCTGCACGGACATCGCGAGCGTTTCGAGCAAATCTTGCAAGTGGCCGCGCTCGATGAACATCCGCGCCGCCATCTGATCTTGCAGGAAGTCTGTCACGGAGGGCCAACCTACGCCGACGATACCGCCTGCAAGTCCCATCGCTTGCTGGAAGAGGTCGCTCGACTCAAGACGCGTTATCCGGATCGCGTGCATTTCCTGCTGAGCAATCACGAGTTGGCGGAGCTGACCGAATACCCCATCATGAAAGGTGGCAAGCTGCTCAACCTGACGTTTCGCATGGGGCTGCAACACGCGTTTGCGCAAGATGCCCAACGTGTTCGCGAGGCCTATTGCGAGTTCTTACGGTCTTGCCCTCTTGCCGTGCGGATTGTGGAGTCAGGCATCTTTATCTCGCACAGCATCCCTTCTTCCACGGACCGGCTGCCGTACGACATCAAGGTTTTGCACCGCGAGTTGCGAGACTCTGACTTGAAAGAGTTTGGGCCCGCGTTTGAGCTGGTTTGGGGGCGTGATTATCGCAGCCAGAACGCGGCCGCATTTGCGGAACTTGTGGATGCACTGTTGCTGGTCACCGGGCACGAACCGTGCAAAGAGGGATTTGCCACGCCAAACCCGCACCAGGTGATTCTGGATTGCTGTGGCGAGAAGGCTGCGTACCTGTTGCTGCCTGCCGACCGGGAGCTGACCGCGGCCGAGGTCAAGTCACGCATGCGGTTCTTTTGAGCGCGCGACTCACTGCCCGGCTTGAAGTTTCGCAACGAGGCGTTTCTTCATGGCTTCCACCGGCAAATTGATATACGTGACAATGGTTTCCGCGCGGCGAGTGATGTTGCGCACTTGAGGGCTGAGCCCTGTGGCAGGTTTGGCCAACTTCTGCAGATCGAGTGTGATGCGATTGCCCTTGGCGTTGAGCTTGCCAATATCTCGCTTGAGTTGCCTGGTGGCAGCCTGATATTGCTGCAAGACACCACGACGTTTGGCGTTGATTGTTTGCAGTGCCGCATTGGCCGCATCAAGGCTGCCGCGAACATTGCGAAGGTCAAAGCGGCGCGCATCCTGCAAACGCACCAGGCTGTCAGCTTCCAGACGGTAACGTCTGGCCAGCCGTGGATCACGTGTACGATCAGCCAGGTCAAGCAATCGCGCGATATCGACATTGATGGCGACAATCTGGCGCTGCAGATCATTCCCGGCCGCGCGGAGTTCTCGAATGGAACTTTCCACCTCGGCGGACTCTTCATCAAGCTGCGCAAGTGCCGCATCGCGCGTGGCCGCATATTGGGTTTCTTTGGCTTCGAGCGCGGCTTTGTCCGCTGCGACAATCTGGCGTTCTAACAACAGTCTCTGCGTCTCCAAAGCTTTGACTTGATTCTCTTGCTCTTTGGCTTCGTCCTGCAGTTGATCGCGCTCGAGCGAAAACAA
>CALJLD010000189.1 GCA_937982665.1 uncultured Planctomycetales bacterium | reverse complement strand
CTGAACTACTTTGCTGGAGACGAAGCGGAGTCCGCGCGGGACAGCGTCATCTTTATGGGTCAGGGTGGCAATCTCATGGCTGTCAAATGGGGCGATTGGAAGTTGTGGCTAGCCTACCGACCGCAACCGGAAGATGCCGATCAGGATTCGACGACACGTTTGTTCAATCTCCGTTCGGATCCTCGCGAGGAGACCGACATCAAAGACTTTGAGCCCGGCGTGATTGGCGCGATTGAGAAAGTGCTCGCCGAGTTTCAGGCGAGCGTCGACGACTATCCTCATGTGCCCGGCAACGCGCGCGACCCGTATTCGCCGCGCGGGGGACAGTAAGCTCTTTGTTCGATGCGAATCTTCTTGATCAACAATCTCTTCCCGTTGGCAATGCTGCGATCAGCAACGAGGAATTTGACATGAAACGTCCTAGTCTATTTTTGATGGCTTTAACAGTCGTCTTCTACCTTGCGGCCGACGTCGCTGTAGCCCAGCAGCCAGACTTCTCCGGCACCTGGACAGTTCGGGCGGGCCGCGGCAGTCGAGGATTTGCTGGCCGTGGGGGTGCCCGCGGCGGTGGACGGGGCCGCGCGGCTCCATCCGCGAATTCCGGAAGTGGCTGGGGGAACAAGTTCTCCATCAACCAGGGCGAGGAAACGCTGACCATTGAGCGCGACTTATTCCGACCCAATGACTTGCAGCCGCGCATCAAAGTCCGCTTTGCCATGGACGGCTCAACGGTCCACAACGAAATCCTGATGGGCCGCGGTATTCAACATCAAGACACAGTCGCAGCCTGGGATGGAGACAGCCTCATCCTGACGACAACGCACTACTACAGCAAACCAGGGAGCGATGAACCGCTGCCGTATGATGTTGTCCAGACGCTGTCACTCGCGCGCTCGAACCAACTCACCGCGCCGCCAAGCCTGGTGATTGAAACGCGGATTGATCCGCTGCCGGGAACGGAAGGGGAAGCGAAGGTCACGCGGTCAACGTACACGCGGGAGTAGTTCGCCTACCCAAACAACTCCATCCGCGCTTCGCCCTTCCCATCCTGCGTGGCATAGAACGGGCGCTTCTCAATCTCAAACGCCGTTTGCGGCGAGATGCCCATGGCGGTGTAGATGGTGGCGTGGAGGTCGGCCACGGAGATGGGATCTTTGATGGCGACGCAGGGCCGTTCTTCGGCCGTCTCGCCGTACAGTTCGCCGCGTTTGATGCCGCCGCCGAACATTAGCACGGAGCTGCCGCCGGTGAAGTGCCGATGCAGCCCGTAGTGAATCATCTCCTGCAGCGTGTCCGACTTCGCGCGCGATTGATCGCGGGCGTTACTGCCAGGCACGCCTTCAATCATCATGTCGCGGCTGAATTCGCTGGCCAGAACAACAAGCGTGCGATCGAGCAGCCCTCGCTCTTCCAGGTCCAAGATCAGCTGGGCGACGGGGCGGTCGATCTGCTCCTTCATGCTCTTAGCCGTGGTGTGACCGTTTTCGTGCGTGTCCCAGTGCAGGAAGGGGACGTACTCCGTGGTGACCTCAATGAACCGGGCGCCGGCTTCCGTCAAACGCCGCGCTAGTAAGCAGCCTTGGCCGAAGCGACCGGTGTTGTAGCGATCGAAAGACTCCTTGGGCTCATCGGTGAGATCGAAGGCCGCCCGCTCCGGCGAGCTAAGCAAACGGTGCGCGTTCTCCATCGCGCGAGCCATCGATTCCAGGTGATAGTCACTGACCTCGCCATTCGCGGAACGCTCGACAAGCTGTTTATACAACTTGTAACGCCGCTCGAAGCGCTCGGGTGTCATGCCGCGCGGAGGCTTGACTGCCGCGATCGCCTGATCCGGAAACGGCAGAGTGAAGGGGCCAAACTCTCCGCCAAAGAATCCGCCCGTGTGGAAGGCTTTGAGTTCTTCTTTTTCGCCGACGCCTTCCAGCCGTTGACCGATATCGATGAACGCAGGGATCGCGGGGTTGCGAGGGCCGAGCACCTTGGACATCCACGCGCCAATGTGCGGTGCGGCCACCGTTTGCGGCGGCACATAGCCGGTGTGCCAGTGATACTGGTGCCGGGAATGCAGAATGTGCCCAAGGTCGGGCTGCACGTGCGAGCGAATCAACGTGCCGCGGTCCAGCACGTTGGCGATGTTCTCCAGCCCGGCCGAGATTTTCACGCCATCGAGCGCCGTATCGATGGCCGGGAACGTGCTCATCACCTGTTCGCTGGGCGTACCAACTTCAAATGGCACGTACCGCTTGGGATCAAGAGTATCCGGACAGGCCATGCCGCCGGCCATCCAGAGGAGAATGCATGTATCGGCCGTGGCTTGCGGATGTTTGATGTCAGCCGCGTCATCTTGAGCGGCCGAAAGTGATCGCGGATTGCCAGCAAGAAGTGTGGTGGCTCCGGCTGCCGCCAGGGCTTGCAGGAACTCGCGACGATTGCGAGGAGCAGCAGGTTGTTGTGAAGTCGACATATGTCTGTGTTCGTTTTCGGTATTCGTCTGAGTCGATTTCTCAGAGTCGATTTCTTTGTCTAATGAATCAATTGAAACTCGGGCAGCATGAACACTACCCAGAGGAAGTCGGAAACGCCTGCGGCGGTTGGTTGTTCGCCCATCAAACCCACAGCGATCTCCAACTCGGCTTCGCCAGGCTCGCGTGATAGCGCTTGCAAATAGACGCGCCGCGCAATTTCTTCCGCAGTTGGAACAGCCGACCTGCAATCGCCTTCGGCCGAGTCTTGCAGCAAACGCTCGGCCCCTTGCTCGACAAGCCCGGCCAGGATCTCCCCGTTGGAAAGATCCAAGGCTTCCAGCGTGGAAAGTTCTTCAGGGCGTGTCGAAACAATTTGCTCACGGTTAGGACGACCGAGCGCTCGCATCAGCAGATCCGCCGTGACCAACGAGGCCCTGATCGGCTCGTCGCCGCGATCTCCAAAGTTCGCGCTGCTCCTTTCCGGTGTGGTTCCGGTAATCCGCCAAACCGCATCCACAAACTGTTCGGCCGTCATCCGCTTCATCAATGGACCGCGGAAGACGTAATCCGTGACCGGCGTTTCGGTCACGTGATGGCTTTGGGCCTGGTAGGCGTTGCTGGTGGCGATCAATTGCAACGTGTGCTTAAGGTCATAGTCATGCGCGACGAGGTCAGTCGCCAGATAGTCGAGCAAGTCCTGGCTCCAGGCATCGCCGGCCATTACGTCAACCGGCTCGACAAGTCCGCGGCCGAGCATCCGCTGCCAAAGGCGATTAACAATCGTGCGGGCAAGTCTTGCTTGCTGGTCTCCGGTAATCACAGCAGCGAGCAACTTCAAGCGCTCCTTGCGAGGGAGTGCCGGATCAATCTCTCCAAACTTGCCGAACAGTGATTTCGGTCGGGCCATCTCGCCGGTCGGGTTATCGCAGCGGTGCATCTCCAGCGGCTCGTCGCTCACAATCGCCGCCAGGCCGTACGAGTCGGCCAGCTTCCATTCGTTGATGAAGCTGTCATGGCAACTGGCGCACTTGAGGTTCACGCCCAGGAAAACCTGCGACACGTTCTGCGCAAACTGCAACGGCTCCACCTGACTGGCATTCACGCGGCCACGCCACTTGATCCCGCGAATGAAACCTTCGGACTCGGGCGAGGCGTCGATCAACTCGCGGACAAATTGATCATACGGTTTGTTATCCATCAACGACTGATAAAGCCAGGTGGTGATCTGCTTGCGACCTCCGTCAATGTAGCCTGTGCCGGCATAGTCATTCCGCAGGAGATCATTCCAGAATGTGAGCCAGTGTTCTGTGTATTGACGATCGCGCCCAAGCAGTTCCGCAACAAGCCGTTCCCGCTTGTCGGGCGAACTGTCAACCAAGAAGGCTTGCAACTCTTCTACCGGCGGGAGCAAGCCAGTCAGGTCCAGGTAGACGCGTCGGGCAAAGCCGGCATCACTGACTTCGGACGGTGCCGCGGCTCCGAGTTCCGTGTAGTAGTCCGTCAACAAGCGGTCGATGGGATTGCTGGCCGCGTCCGTCGCCGGCGGAATTGCAACATCTTGTAGCGGGCGAATCGTCTCGCGCTGGAACCCGGACAGCGTGACGCCTTCATCCCAACGCGCGCCTTCATCAATCCAGCGACGCAACGTGGCAATGTCCTTGTCCGGTAGAGGCTCACCGCCGGCAGGCATGCGCAAGTCGGGATCATCAGTCGTCAGACGTTCGACGAGCCGGCTGGACGCGCTCTCGCCAGGAATCACGGCTTCAAACTCCAACATCGCAGCGCGTGAAGCCAACGAGAATCCGCCTTCGGTCTTGCCGCCGGTATGGCACTTGGCGCAATTGCTCCGCAGGATGGGCAGCACATCATGGGCAAAGTCCAGCGGCTCTGGGTCTTGCCCGGCAACTAACGCGCCCGTTGACAGAGAAGCCGGCAAAGAAACCGCTGCCGGTTCTTCCGTCTTATTCCCCGCTCCCAAGAGAGAAGGAACAATCGCGGCAACAACGCCTACAAAGAAGATTCGCTTGAGCATCAGACGTGATAAATCGAGTTTGGCAGGCAAGTCAGCACGCGTTGCCAACTTGTGCGAAGGAGGGACACGCAAGTCAAGGGCCAGATCAACCGGCACCACAACTGGCAGCGTCGATCATCAGCGAATCCGTCAGGCTTTTCAAGGGAATTGCCTGGGTGCGGTCTGCGAAGCCAAACAATCGCCGGCAGCAAACAAAAAAAGACCGGCCGCCAAACACGTGGCGACCGGTCTCAATATTTCGTTGGATAACTGTGTGCGTAACCGCTCAGGCTAGATAATGGATTCATCATACACGCCGTCCATCCCTAAGCGGGATTTCAGTACGTCGAACTCCGCCCGATACTCGTCACTGGAACTGTGGACGTGTTCGGCTTCCGTGATGAACCGCATTTGCTCGATGCATTCGATGCCGTGATCTTGGAACACTCGCTCGAACTCGCGCAGGTTGTCACCATAAACAACCAGCAGCTTGTGCTCGTCAAACTGCACTTCCAGCGGAGCGCCGGCGTTCAACACGGCAATGCCGGTGCAACCATCGTTAAGCAGTTGGTCTTCAAAATCACACAAGATACTCTTGAGGACCGGAATGTCGATGTGTTCTCGATACAGATCCACGTGGTCTTGGCCGCGATGATCATGGCTCGTTTCGAGCACAACATCGACGACTTCGCCGATTGGATCAAGCAAGTCCAGGAAGACGTCGAAGAGAATCTCGCGACTGGCGCTGGCCATGACCACAGGCACGGATGTCTGTGACTCTTCGTCATGATACCGGTCATGCCGATAGCCTTGCTGCGGCACAACCTGCAAATCGTACGAAGGCCGCACGGCTTCTGTCAGTAAGAAGTCGCCATAGCGATCAATCTGCAGATGCGCTTCCAGGTCTTCCTCACTCAAGTTGAGGAAGCTGCTGGAGTGGGGCCCGGGCGCGCCGTCACGAAACACATTGCGAATTCTCTGTAGAAAGCCCATCTCGGATGCCTCACGCTGGGGCCGGTGATCAAACCAGCTCATGTTGCCTCGCCGCGTCCTGATAAACACCGGACGGATTCGGGTTCCGTCCGCTTGTGTTCCTTGCCGCTATACCCCTGCGGTTGAACACGCGCTTGAGTCGTTGCTGGCTCGTGCGTGTGAACCACGTTGAAGTCTAGCACTAGGCGCGAGCGTGCGCTCTTTCGCAAGCAGTGATTCCCCCCGGAAAACCACGGGAAAATGTGAGACTTTGACGAGTGCGTTCCTGTTGCGGCTTCCTTGGTGCAATTTCCCAACAGCGGACGCCTTGCACCAAGTGGTCTCGCCCTTAATTCGGGATGACTGGTATATTGCTAGCACGAGGAGTGCATTGGCTGCCTGTGCCGCGTATTCGGTTCGGAACGCCGCCGGGACCGCGCCAGCCGTTATCATGCGCAGCATGTTCCCGCAGAGTGAAAGCTTGCAATTTTGCCTTGAACGGCGTGTGTTGCCGATTCTCCTCACTTCCAAAAACAACAGCATGGAGGCTGTCCAATGAGCAAAAAACTTTTGCGACCCGCAAGATTTGCGATGGCTTGCCTGGCGGTTTGTACCGGATTGTGCGGCTGTGGGGATTCAACAGCGCCAGAGCCGCAGCCGCCTGCAACCGCCGCAGAGGAATCCTCCACGGCAAAGGACGAGAGCCAGTGGATTGTCAGCATGCTCAACGGCAGCAAAATCGCGCATTTGCGGACGGCGCTGATTGAATTGCCTGACCGTGATGATGCTGCCGCCTGGCGAGAAGAAGCGGATATCCACATGTCTGTCGACCGTTTCGGCGAGACAGCCACGCCAAGCGTGAGCTATCGCGGAGAATTGAACGCCCAGGGCGAGTTGCTGAGCTTTGAATGCACAACGCGATTTGGAAAACAGCCGCGGCAATTCATCGGAACTCGCAAAGACGGACAGCTGCAAATCAAAGAAGGAAATGGCCGACCGACGATCATTGATTGCCCTGCAGGCTGTGGGGGATTTCTGGCTGTTGAATTCTCACTGGAGCAAAAGCCCCTGGAGCCGGGCGAGACACGGACAATTGTTCGCTACGATGCCGTTAGTGAGACACTCGCGACAGAGGAATTGGTCGCCAAGTCCAACGAGCAAACTCAGTTGCCCTCGGGCACAGCGGAACTGCTGCGAATTGAGCAAAGCACGCACCTGGCAAGCGGCAACGCAATCACGCAGGTGATTTGGGCGGATGGGTCAGGCCAGATTCGCAAATCCGTAGCGTTGAACACCGGCAACGAGCAATATGTCGTCAGCAAAGAGCAGGCATTAGCTCCGGCGGAAAACCCTGTCGATCTTGCATGGGCAACTTCGGTTCCGCTGAACCGCCCGCTCACGAATGCGCACAACACCTATCGGGCACGGTATCGCGTTCAATTGGAAAATAGCAATCCGGCTCAAGTGTTTCCTCAAGGTTCCGGACAGACGGTCACGCCAATCACGGAACACACCGCGGATCTGATTGTGAAAGCCGTGCGTCCGATGCCGCTGATCTCTGGACCCCGTCAGTCATCGGAAAGCCCTCCGACCGCCGCGGATGTTCAACCGAATGCCTGGATTCAATGCGATGATGCCACCATCGTGAATCTGGCGGAATCCGTGGCCTTGGACGAAGTCGATTCTTGGAAAGTGGCCCAGGCGCTTGAGCGTCTTGTTCACGACCGAATGCGCTCGCATAACTTCAACACCGCCATGGCGTCGGCTGCGGAAGTTGCTCAATCTTTGGAAGGCGATTGCACCGAACATGCCGTGCTGTTGACCGCTTTGCTGCGAGCCCGGGAAATCCCCTCGCGGGTTGCGGTGGGGCTGGTCCATACAGAAACGCTGGGAGGCTTTGGTTTTCATATGTGGAGCGAAGCCTACATTCACGGAACCTGGATCCCGCTGGATGCCACGCTGGGACGCGGCGGCACCGGCGCCGCTCATATTCGCCTGAGCAGCACCAGCCTTTCCGGTGCTGAGGGCTTGGCCAACTTGCTGCCTGTTGCGCAAGTGATGGGGCAACTCAAGATTGACGTATTGGAAGTGGAATAGCGCGGCAGCCTGGTTGGTGTATCAACGGCCAGGGCCCTCAATACAAAGCAGTTCAGCACAAACAAAGCGGCGATTCAGAAAGCTCTGAATCGCCGCTGCTTGTTTTTCAAACCAAGCGAACGTCACTACTCGTCCGTTGGGACACGGTCATACATGCCGTGCTCAGCGGCCAGGTGCAGCGCGATATAGAAGAAGCGCGCCGTGTTCGCGATCTTGTCGTAGTTGATGCGTTCCGGTTTGTCCGTTGGTTGATGATAGTCCGGATGGAACCCACCAAAGACAAACGCGACCGAAAGGCCTTTCTCATAGAAGCTGGCCTGGTCACTGCGGCCAAACACATCCTCTTGGTCGTATTCGAATTCAAAATTCACATACTCGTTGGCTTCCATCAACGTGTCATGCAAATCCGGATCGCCACGGCGGCTGCCGATCAAGTGCAACGTCTTTTTGTTCTCTTCGGCCGTTTCGTCAGGCGTTTCCTCGTCACGGCCAACCATGTCCATGTTGAACATGCAAACGGCATTCTCCATCGGCAGCAACGGGTTGTTGGCATAGTGCCGGCTGCCCAGCAAGCCGCGTTCTTCGCCTGTGAACCACATAAACAGAATGCTGCACTTGGGCTTAAGCTCGTTCTCAGTCATCGCCCTGGCAATGCTCAACACGGCCGTTGAACCGGAACCATTGTCATCCGCTCCGGGATACATCGTATCGCCGCGCATGCCCAGGTGATCCAGGTGGCAACCGATGATGATGAACTTGTCTCGCATGGCGGGGTCTTCGCCAGGCAACCAGGCCAAGACGTTGGGCGCGCCGGTCTCTTCTTCACGCACGCGAAGTTGCAGCGTCAATTGCTGATCAACGTCATGCGCAACCGTCTCTTCGGACGCGTTGTTATCAATCCAGCTTTCTTCACCACCGACGGCCGCCACCAGCTGGAGCGCGGCTTCGCGGGTGATGCTGCCGCCAATGCTGTTGCCACCTCGGCCGCGACGACGCCCCATGATCATCTGCGGAACGTTGTTGGGTTCGGCATCAATCACTTGCATCGCGGCAGCCGGTCCGCCAAGACCAATCGCAAAGGACGCCCTGCGCGAAGCTTGCTCGTCGGCCGTATAGATCACCACCTTGTCGCGAACATCAATGCCTTCATCCAAGCGGCGTCCAATGTCTCCGCGCAGATTGAGAAAGACCACATTGCCCACGGCTTCGGGGGCATCCGTAAAGCGATCAAACCCCAGGTTGCCTTCGCCGGCAATCTCCAGCCCATTCGGTCCAATCAATTTGGATTGGGCCAGGTCAACGGACCGCTTGGCAATTGGCATGTATTGAAAATAGGAGCCGCCTTCGCCCATCGGTTCCAAGCCAAACTCGGCGCACTTCCCGGCGACCCAGAAAGCGGCCTTCGTGAAGCCAGCCTGACCTGTGCCGCGGCCTTCAAACTTCGGACCGGCCAATAAGGAAAGCCATTCGTTCGCCTGCTCAGGCGTTATGGTGTCAAACCCGGCTCGCAGGTTCTCCGGAACAGGTGCTGAGCCCTCGAACTGGGCCAAGGTGGGGGTGACACAAACCGCAACGGCGGCCAATGCCAAAACGACACGGGAGAGTCCTCGCATAGTGGTATCCATCGAAGGGGGGACAATGAGGGGAAGATTAAGAAATGGCGGGAGATTGCAGTCTAATTCATCCATTTCTCCCTAGCAACGAACCCTCGTGCCGCCAACTCACAGTTTCCGCAATAATCTGCCAATTCCGCCAAGTGGCCGTATGGCGTTTCACAATTCGTGAGGCTTCTCGCAACTCCACAAGCCACACATCTGCTCCGGTCGTAAGCCAAAACGCCATCCAATCGGGCGAACCTCGTAGCTCATCCATGAGTCCTTTACCTCTACGAGCGACAGGGCAAATTCCCACGAAAACTGCGCAGTGGGCAAGTCGAGTTTCGCAAAAAATCTCCGGAAGTTGCGAAGCATGTTTCGGTGTTTGTCCATTACGCGCGTAAGCTTTCGGCGGTGCCTGAACGTTCCAAGCGACATCAATGGTGAAGAGGGCTTGATGGTCGTTCGGTAAGTGTTGTTGTGGATTGCATTGCACCTGTTGGTTGTCTCAGACGTTGGGCAAAATAAATCTTTCGGTGACCGAATGGTTCTTGCAGTGAAGCATTTTTTTGGGCCTTGTTAGGTCGATTTGGCGCTCAGTTGCGCTGTTGTAGCTGCGTTTTGGGGGTGAGTTGGGAGCCAAATATGCTTCCGTGTGATAAGTGTCGGGGGTCTGGGGAATCTCGAAGGCTGATGTCGTACGACAAGTTTGTTTGGAATGCATTTGATGTTCTGCGGAATCGACGGTGGCCCGACACGCACGGGAAGCAAGCTTCCCGTGGCACCCACTTTCGGCGTGCGTGGCGAAGATGTTTCCGTGCGATAAGTATCGGGTTGTGTTGCCATGTTCGATTGCCGGTTGGGCGATTGAATTTGGACTTCGGAGATTCATCTGGCAGAGCCTTGGCACACAGGTCTTGAACCCTAGGCAAAGTTGACGAGCGCGACGCGAGTCTTCACCGGTTGAGATTCGCATCGTCACGTTCCCAAGAAACGTGCGCAGTGCTCAATAGCCAAAATGGGGTTTTCTGCGGCAAAGGAAGAGCAGTGCATGGTGAAACAGAAGGGCAACCAAACGACGCGGATGTATCGGCAAAGCCAATGGCAGCCAATTCTTCCAAGTTCCAGGCGAAACACTCAACGCGTAGCCTGCCCCCAGAGAGCCCCCTGCGAAATCGTTGCCCTTGCAGTTTGCATCCGAATTAACGAAAACTGCGTCTAGCGACCGGCGATCTCAACACACAACGCCACTTCCCACGCCCCGATAGCTCAGTTGGATAGAGCAGCGGTCTTCTAAACCGCAGGTCGCAGGTTCGAATCCTGCTCGGGGTACT
>CALJLD010000188.1 GCA_937982665.1 uncultured Planctomycetales bacterium | reverse complement strand
TCGCCGGACGCACGAGTTGCGTACCTCCCACGCTCCGGAGCGCGGCCTCCAGAACCACTCACAAAAGGGATGCGCAAAGGGATGCGCGTTGAACTTGTGAGGCAACCGGAGGTTCCGCACCAATGGCGCGTCAAGCTGTCCGGAAGCCGAAGTATCGTCGCTTCGCTCCGCTGCCCACCAAATGCCCCCATTGTGGAGGTACGAAACCGGTCAAGCTGAAAGCCCGCAACTCGCCCAATCGCCGCGCGAAGTGCATCAAGTGCGGCGAGTCCATTCGCCTGCGTGCACCGCAAGCGTTTGTCGACATCGCGGGCAAACGGCGCTGGCTCGGCGCGTTCGGTAGTGCGACAAGCAAGCAGAAGTACGCGCAGTTGATCGCCGCGAAAGAAGCGCGCGAAACAGGCGAGATTCCCGATCGCGAGCCGCAAGCCGCCGGCGC
The DNA here is from genome assembly GCA_937982665.1 of uncultured Planctomycetales bacterium. GTDB lineage: Bacteria > Planctomycetota > Planctomycetia > Pirellulales > S012-138 > CALJLD01. The sequence continues at coordinate 33,330 of CALJLD010000188.1, read as the reverse complement.
GGAACTCACAATCAATGAACTGCTGTATCACTACTTGAAGTGGGCGCGAAACTACTATGCCGATCGGACTGGCGAGCCCGACGCGAACGGGCAGTTTCCGCCTGGCCCATCTTGGCCAAATATTAAGGCGGCTGTGCGCCGTCTGAAAGAACGATTTGGCATGGAACGTGTCAGCGAATTCGGTCCGCTGGCGCTTAAGAAACTGCGCCAAACCATGGCCGAAGAATTCAAAGTGCAGCAGAATCGGCCAATCCAGGCACAAGTCGACCAAGTGCATCGGTTACGAAGTGCCGGTGAGTCGATCGCCAGTTTCAGAGCGGACCGGGCTAACTCAAGCTCGCATCCGCGCCATCGACAAAGGAACGTTCGATGGGCCTCCGCCGAAGGAGAAACTCTCGCGCAACCACATTAACGGCACGATCAAACGCATCCGCGCCGTTTTCAAATTTGGCGTCGAGAATGAACTGATCGATTACGTCATTTTGGAACGATTGAAGACTGTGTCCGGATTGAAGCGTGGTCGGTGTGCATCGCCAGAGGCGAAACGGCGGCCGCAAGTCAAACCTGAGTTCGTTGATGCCGTTCTGCCTTACGTTTCGCCGCAGATTGCAGCGATGATTCGGTTGCAGCGTTTGACGGGGATGCGGCCGAACGAAGTCTGCCAGATGCGCGCTTGCGACCTGGACACAAGCGACGACGTGTGGCTGTACACGCCCGAAAAGCACAAGACAGCGCACCACGACAAACAGCGAACGATTGCGCTGGGGCCGCAATGCCAGGCGGTGATTCGTCCGTTTCTGACAACGGACCTACACAAGTTCCTTTTCTCGCCCCAGGACGCGGAAGCGCAACGCAGCGAAGAGTTACGGAAGCGCCGCAGGACAAAAGTCCAACCGTCCCAAAAGAACCGACGAAAACGCGGCCGCATGCGGGCACCGGGCAAACGCTACACGCCGAGTAGTTACCGGCAGGCGATCAAGCGGGCTTGCGGGGAAATCGCGCCGACGTGCCGGCCTGGTCGCCTTACGACTTGCGGCATTTTTATGCGACCGAAGTGCGCGCGCACTTTGGCGCTCGCCGAGGCCTGCGAGGTGCGAATCCTGCAGAGCCTACAGGGCGGCCTCACGCGTGCTCCGCAACCAGGGCAACGGGCAATGCGTGGCAGACGCCAACGACGGGAGGCGATGGCCTGGACGCTCCCTCGCGAGATCCCGAGCTGCTTCGCGATGACTCGCTGCGAGATGCCCCGACAGATGAGGATCCGTACCTCCGTCGCAACGGCCGTAGCGATCGGTTTCTGCCCATGAGACCTCCGTGTGGGCAACAACTCTGCATCTCTGCGCGTCAAACTCGAGCGCGCTTTGAGCAAGTTTAGCAATTTGGAGCGAATCTGAGTTCCCGCGACGGAATCGTAGGGTTCGCGAGGCATTCGATTGCCGCGTCCATCCCGAACATAACTCCACGCACGGGTCTCGCTTCTTAGCGCGGGAAATCGCAAGCGGGCCTTTCTCAAGCGCCGTTTGCGGGGAGCATCTGCTCGTTTTCAACGACACGCTGCGCGATGCGAATTGTGGCGCGATGCCGCTCGATCCGCCCAGAGTTCGACTGTGGGTGATCGTTGTTGTTGCGCTTCGAAAATTGTCGAATAGCCGCGGAGGGCGTGGGGTCCTTTCCCGAATTCCGGAGCGCGGCGCGCGGTCCCGGGACAGCGCACTTCTTGCGGCTAACGGAGAAATCGGACCACCCCCCACCCCCCACCGACCTCGTATCCCAGATATTCGACGCCAGCGCCACGGTAAGACAGCAAACAATCGAGCGATAGGAGACACGCATTTGGATAGCGCGTAATGTCATTTTGAGAATTGCTGTGGCGGATCAACAGAATCGCAAAGTAATTTTCCGCCCCCTTGCGGTGAGGTGTTCGATTCCGCTCAGATGCAGACGGTTGGCCTCTCGTGGGACGACCCAGCATCAACCCAGGCCGTCACTCGGGCGTGCTTTGTTGGTTCAGACAATTTTTGCTGGGACAGGCAACGAAGTTCGTTCGCCTTGGATGTCTTGTTTCTTTCAACGCGCGATGGACCTTGTTAGCATGACTCGGCCACGCTGTTTGAGCATTGTCGATTCAGTTTCCAAAGTGCGAGGAACTCATGTTTTGTCGCCCGATAGAGCGAATCTCAATTGTCTGCCTCTTGTTACCGCTGCTACAGGGGACTAGCGCGTTCGCTCAACAAGGCGACGCTCTGCCGACTTCAGAACACAAATTCACGCTTGAGCAAGTCCTTGGGTCGCCGTTTCCGTCATCGTTGGTAGTTGCGCCTCGGGGATCGCGAATTGCCTGGGTCTTTGAGAAGCGCGGACACAAGAGCATCTGGGTCGCAGAAGGTCCCGGGTTTGGAGCCCGAGAAGTTTATCAGCACAGTGCCGACGACGGGATTTCGTTATCGATCGCAGGTTTTTCGCATGACAGCGAGCGTTTGGTGTTTTCGTTGGGCAGCGAGTTTAACACAACGCAGGACATTGCGGGGGCAAGCGAAACGAAGTTGCTCTCGATTCCCTGGCAAGGCGGTGACGCTGTCGAACTGGCAGATGTGGGCACCGCTGTGCTTTCGCCTGTTTCCAACCATGCTGTGTACTCGCGCGGTGGGGAACTATGGAGAGTCGCGCTAGACGGAGAAGCGGAGCCGGAAAGAATCGTCTCCGTACGCGGCGGTCTTTCACAAGTGGCCTTCGCGCCGACAGATGGCCGAATCGTGATGCGCGTTTCTCGCAGCAGCACTTCCGAACGCTATAGTTTCATTGCGGTTTACGATCCGGAATCGCCGCAGTTGGAATACTTGGATGCTTCAATCTACCAAGACGGTTCGCCCGCCTGGTCGACTGATGGCGAGCGGGTTGCTTTTGTTCGTCGGCTAACTCAAGGAGGAAACGCCGTCCTCAACGCGCGAGAGTTCCCGCAGCCGGACCCATGGCAAATTCGAGTTGTCGATTTGGCAACTGGCGAAGCGTCTGATGTTCTTCGCGACAACGAGGAAGTCTCCTACCGCCAAGCGGACGTACGTTGGACCTCATCTGACTCGCTGGTTTACACAAGCGAGCGCGACGGTTGGAGACGCTTGTATTCCGTCAGTTTCAATCGACGTCGGCGTGCGAACGCTATCTCGCCGGAAAAGGCGGAAGTCGAAGAGTTTACCGTCAGCAGCGATGGCGATGTGTTCTTTACATCGAACGCCGATGACATTGATCGCCGCCACATTTGGGTCGCCGGAGATCAGGGCAGCTCTCGACCATTAACAACCAACGCCGGCATTCAATGGTCGCCAGTTGTCACCGCGGACGGCGCGTTTGTGGCCCATCTGGGATCAAGTGCCATTGAGCCGGCACACGCATTCGTAAGGCCCATCGACGGCGACGAGTCCATCCGTTTGGCGCCGGACGCCTTGCCGGAAGATTTTCCTGCTGCGCAACTGACTGAGCCAGAGCAGGTTATGATGCGCGCTACGGATGGAGTTGAAGTTCACGGTCAGCTTTTTCGACCGCCCAATGAATTCCAAGGCCCCCACCCGGCGGTCATGTTCTTCCACGGTGGCCCGGTTCGCCAAATGCTCCTGGGTTGGCACTATCGCCAGTATTACCACCGAGCATACGCGATCAATCAGTACCTGGCGTCGCGCGGTTACGTTGTGCTCTCAGTCAATTATCGGCTGGGCATTGGATACGGTCGCGAATTCCGCGACGTCCCCGATGGCGGGCCTCGTGGCGCGAGCGAGTATCAAGATGTATTGGCTGGCGCAAGATTTCTTCGCAATATACCGGACGTCGATCCAGAGCGCATTGGTCTGTGGGGTGGATCCTACGGCGGATATTTGACTGCGCTTGGACTGGCGCGGAACTCCGATTTGTTTGCCGCTGGCGTTGACCTGCACGGGGTGCATGATTGGACGCAATGGCAAGCTTGGTCACAAGACGCAGAAGTCGATGTCGAACAGCGTGCCTACAACTCATCGCCTGTGGCGAACTTGAACTCCTGGCAATCACCCGTGTTGCTGGTCCATGGTGACGATGATCGCAACGTGCCATTCTCGGAGACGATGCGGCTGGTCCGTGAACTCAAAGACCGGGACGTCGAGCACGAACTCATGGTCTTGCCTGACGAGCCGCATTCATTCCTCCGGCATTCCAGCTGGGTCCGAGTTGCGGAAGCCAGTGCGGGCTTTTTCGATCGCAAGCTGATGGACAAGGCCACGCGCACAGCGCCTGTGCGTGCGGGAGTCGCCAGATACGAATTTGATTTGGATGGCACAGTCTTGGAGACATTCACTTACAAGCCAGCCAACTATACGGGTACGCGGATGATCTTTGTGATCCATGGAACTCTGCGCAACGCCGATGAGTATCGAGATCACTCCATCGAAATGGGGGACCGATTTGGCGCGCTGATTGTGACGCCTAAGTTCGACTCGCAGCGATTTCCTTCCCGCAAGTTTCAATTTGGCGGCGTTCTCAACGCAGATCGCCAGGCTGCTGACCCATCCGAATGGACATACGCGCTGTTGCCGAAGCTGGCCAACTTCATTCGCGATATGGAAGACGTGGAGGATCTGCCGTATTACATCATTGGACACTCAGCAGGCGGCCAGTTTGTGGTCCGGATGAGTGCTTTCCAGGAGACTGGCGCTGCACGCCTTGTCGCCGCGAATCCTGGGTCGGAGTTGTTCCCTACTCGTGATCTGCCATTCGGATACGGATTCGGCGACTTGCCGCGCGAACTTTCCGATGACGCAGCACTGCAGCGGTATCTGGCAGCGCCGCTGACGCTGTACTTGGGAACTGCCGACAACGGTCCCGATGAATACTTCGATCGAAGCCCCAACGCCAATGCGCAGGGTGAAGGACGATATCAACGAGGATTGGCCTGCTTTGAACTCGCCAAGTCACTTGCCGAAGAGCGCGGCTGGGAATTCAATTGGCGGCTGGTCGAAGCCGAAGGTGTCATCCACGATCATGAGCAGATGCTCAATCATCCCAACGCAGCACAAGCGTTGTTTGGCGAGGAGCCATCAAACTAACGGGTGACTGCCACTCGGTTCTGATTTAGTCGGGAACTCACATTTCTTCGCCGCACACGATTGCTAGCTATTCGAATGATCCTTGGCTAGGGTAGCTTCGCATGGGTTCGAAACTTTGCTATTTTGGCGTTTACAATGCATGAATTTCCGACGGACCGGATGACAACTATGGCGGTGGGCGATCAACGCTGCGGAAATGTAGGCTGGACATGTAGGGCGATGATAGGCGACCGGCGCTGAGCCCTTTGCGGTCATCATTGCATCCGCGCTTTTCATGTGGGAACAATTATGCAAAGGATCGCCGTTGTTCGAGTGTTGATTCTTATCAAAGACAATTTCGTCAGAGAATCGAATAGCAATGAATGAAGGTCACTTGTTAACCGCCGAAGTGCTCGCAGCCGGCGCTCGTGCCTACGCGTCATTCGCTGCAAATCGATTGGTTGAGCGAAATCCAGAAGTGAATGCTCAGTTTGGTACCGGAGCGTTTCAAAATTGGCAAGATCATTTCTGCCGGCAGATCATTGAGCTTTCCGCAGCCGTTGCGGAAGCTGAGCCGCGCTTGTTTTCCGCGCGAGTAGACTGGTCACGCAACGCATTCCAGGCGCGCGAGGTGTCGGAAGAGATTCTGAAGTGGAGTTTGCGGTGTCTCCGCGAAGTCCTTGACGAAGAGTTGCCTGAGCAACAAAGCAACACAGTGCGTGATTACTTGGATTTAGCTCTTCAGAGCTTCGACCAATCTGTTCACCAAGACAAGGAGAATCCCGCAGCGGGGGGACTGTCGCAACTGGCGCTCAAATACTTGGAAACCGCGTTACAAGGTGATAGCCGCTCTGCCATACAGGTCGTACTCAACGCCGCCCAAGAAGGGATGGAAGTCGCAAAGCTATACGAAGATGTATTACTTGCGGCCCAACAGGCAATTGGAGAAATGTGGCACAATGCGGAGGTCAGTGTCGCTGAAGAGCACTATGTGTCTTCAACAACTCTTCGTACGATGGCAGTTCTTTGCCACGCTGCGCAGCCAAAAAGGCCGTTAGGTCTGTCGGTAGTAGCTGCTGCCGTCGAGCAAAATGCACACGATATTGGGATTCGTGCCGTTTCCGATTTCTTTGAATTGGCCGGATGGAATGCTATTTGTCTGGGGGGAAACTCGCCGCCAGCGGAAGTCGCCCATGTCGTCGAAATCTTCCGATCGCCGCTATTGCTACTTTCGGCATCACTTTGCACTCAGATCAAGTCGCTGCGGGAAACGATCCGTTTGGTCCGCGGCTTGAATACAAATTGCAAGATCGTAGTTGGAGGAGCTGCGTTTCGCGATGTGCCGGATCATTGGAAGCGAGTGGGTGCTGATGCTTGTGCGCTGAGTGCCCGCGATGCCCTGGAACAAGGAACCCGTTTGGTGAACCCATAGCGCAAAGGATCGATGGCGTTTGCCAGGGCCGCTTTCACCTGAGGGGACACGCGCGGTGGAAGCCAACCTGGTCTGTAGTGACGATTCTTGATCAGCTCGTTTGGGCATCGTTAAACCAGGGGGCGCATGGCCGACAACGCAGCATAATTGCAACAGCTCGCTTCTCTTGACAATTTTCGAAATGGCGCGCCTGGACTTTCACGAGAGATCATCCAGGTTACTTCGCTAGTGGCAACCGAGACTACAGTCGATCGCTTTCGGAGCCAGGTCATGCTGGGCTTGCGTTAGGCTCCAAGAGCACGCCAGCATACCCACGTGACTTGGGGATTTGAGCACGCTTTTTCATACTGCTTTATCAGCCAATTCCAAAACTCTGAAGTCGTGGCTGACGCGATGAAGAGAATCCAGAAATCAATGCCTTGGTGTTGATTTGCCAAGACCGTTACTCCAGTTCTGCAAAGAAATGCGCTGAACCGGGACAACGTCACTGCGGCGTAGCTCTCTTGGCAATTATGAGGATCGCTTCACAAAGCGAAGGGATTTAATGCGATCAAAGTCAACTTCAAACCCCGTAATGCTCCCGGTAGCGTCCCGTGAGAAAGTGAAGACCATGCCATTAAAGCGCTCTTTCGTGGTCCTGAATGTGTCGGATACTGTCGGCGTCAACCACCGCTTGCGACCATAGTTGAATTGAATGCACAGTTTCCCATCGACGGCCGAAATACGGTATACAGACTCCAAGTCGGTACAAAAGTAATCGCCTTCAAAACTCGCCAACTGCTCAGCATCTGGTATTACAAACTCGACAGGCCTCCACATTTCCTTTCTGCCATCGCGATGCTCGATGTGGATTAAAGGTCGCTTGCCGGAGCCTTCGTCGAGCAAAAGCTCAAACTCGCTGTATCCCCGAGACGTTCGAAGACGATCCGATGCTACCGCAACAAGGGGTTCAGGGCCCTGCAGAGCATAATCGAAGAACAGCCACTGGAACTGTAGCTTTTGGGCACGCGCCGAAACTTGGACGAAATAGCCGTATGAGCTGCGGTATTCGCCGGTCACTTTTCCGGCAACCTCCTCCATCTCTGTTTCCGTCAAAGCGACGTTTGCTGCGTCGTGGGGCAACCAAAGTTCTTCTGACGCGGGCGACTCGGTCTCGGCGGCTAAGTACAAGTCGGCCACTTTGGGGAGTGTTCGAGCCATGTCATCCCAGGCCTTGGCCGTACTCACGTTGCCAAATGCAACGATTGAAAGCCCATGATCCGGGAAACGAACAAAGTGCGCTTGAAAACCCAGCCCGCCCCCTGTGTACCAAACACGCTTCAGACCATTATGGGTCCTCTTCGGAAACGCGGACAAGCACTTCTCGTTGTCAAACAAGGAACCTTTCTTGTGGAATTCACTGAGGTGCTTTCCTGATCGAAGAACATTGTTTGAAAAACTCGCATCCCAGCGCAGCATATCGTCGACAGTCGTCATCAAACGCCACGGACCAACCGTGCTGGAGTTCAGGCCATAGCGACGATAAGGCCCATCGCCAATGCAGCTGTGACCGATGGCGCGGTGCTTGCGAGGAAGAGCTTCATCGTCGTCGAAAAACGTTTGATGCATGCCGAGTGGCTCGAATAACTGTTCGCTCGTCACCTCCCGAAAGGTCTTTCCGGTCGCTCGCTCGATAACCAGTGCGAGCAAGAAGTAATCAGAGTTACTATAGGCGAATTGCGATCCTGGCTTGAACATCGGAGCCTTCTGCCGCGAGATAACGTCGAGGACATCGGACTTCGTGTAGGCATCTTGTTCGGACCGACCTAGCAGGATCATCAGGTGGTAGAAATCTCTGAGACCGCTTCGACACGTCAGCAGATGTCGAATCGTGATGGGGTCGGTATATTCCGGTAGTTCGGGAACGAATGTTCGAATATCGGAATCGGGAGTGAATGCTCCTTGATCGATCAGTCGAGCGGTGCATGCGGTCGTAAAAGACTTTGCCAGCGACATAACGTCGAACGAAGTCTTCGAAGTGATAGGAATGTTCGCGTCCAAATTGGCAACGCCATAGCCACGCTTGTGTACGAAATTGCCATTAAAAATGACGCCAACCGAAAAACCTGGTGTGTCCGGCCGGTTCCATTGTTCGAAGAGCTTGTCTATCGACGCCGAGTGGTCCCCTTCCGCGCCGTGGCACACCGCCGTTGAATCCCATTGCGCAACACCGCTCAAGAAAAGGCATATGACAAACGGCAATCGATAGGTTTGGTCTCCGAGCATGACAGACCTCGCAGCTGGCTTAGAATTATGCGGAATACTTGAGATTCTGCGCTTGGCGTGTTTCGTCGACAATACTTATTTACCCACCCTGCGAACAACAAATACTTTCGCCAAGTATGCCACATCGGACGCGCCAGGTCGCCTACACCAGCGATGCAATCCGAAACCTGGCTCAGTTTCCCATTGTCATCTTGGCTGTTGGTAACCGGTGAACGGGTCATCGAGTGCGTAGTGCGTTGTTGCTGCAAGTGCGTGTGAGCCGCGAAGGTTGCATGTATCACTGGACACGACAAGACTACCATTTAGGCTGGCTGCTCCATCGGAAATTGTGTTTCGGCCGCGATTGAAGAGCCAAGAACCTGTACCTGCGAAGCTCGCCCATAAGAAAACATGGCCTGGATATTCAGATGAAAACTCTGCAACAACTTCTGCTGACAACTCTCTGTGTGATTTCCGTGGCGCATTTTAATGAGATACAGCTGGCAACAAGCCAGGAAACAACTGGGAACATCGAGACCAGCCGCAAGCCCAACATCATTTTAGTCATGGCGGACGACCAAGGCTGGGGTGATGTGGGTTATAACGGCCATCCCTTTGTGCAGACACCAGCACTGGACGCGATGGCAAAAGACGGCTTCGTGTTCGATCGCTTTTATGCCGCGGCACCTGTTTGTTCGCCGACGCGTGCCAGCGTGCTGACCGGGCGCAACCCGATCCGGACCAAAGTAACGAACCATGGACGCTACATGCGTCCCGAAGAGCAGACCATTGCGGAAACTCTGAAATCGGCAGGGTACGTTACCGGGATCTTCGGCAAATTCCATTTGGGTTCGGGGCAACCTAACTCTCCATGCAATCCAACGGGGATGGGATTCGATGAATGGGTCATCGGTCTGAACTTTTTTGACAATGATCCCTACCTCAGTCGCAACGGAAAGGTCGAACATCGTAAGGGAAAGGGGTCGGTGATCGCAGTGGACGATGCGCTCGCATTCCTCAACAAGCATAAGGATCGCGATCAGCCCATGTTTACCATCGTGTGGTTCCCGTCGCCTCATGACCCTCACCAGGAAGTTCCGGATGGTCCAGCGCTCTACACTGGCAAAGAGCGGGCCGGGTATTACCGGGAGATTACGCTGCTGGACCAACAGCTTGGGCGGTTGCGACGAGAGTTGAAGAGCATGGACATCGCCGACAACACGATCCTCTGGTATTGCAGTGACAACGGAGGCCTCGTCGAGGCCTTTTCCGGCGGCCGCAAGAAAAAGGGAAGTATCTATGAGGGAGGGCTGCGAATCCCTTCAATTGTCGAATGGCCAGACAGAAACCTCAAAGGACAAACGGATGTACCAGCATGGACGTGTGATATCTATCCAACACTCTTGGCAATGGCGGGAATCCGATCGGACGCCCCACACCCACTTGATGGAATGGACATCGGCAACATCATCACTGGCAAGTCCGACTACCGCAGTAAGCCGATGGGCTTTTGGCACAATTTCCAGCCGGGACAGGCGACCAGGAGCGACCGCATCCAGCAGGCGATTATGGAAAAGCAGGAGGCTGGATCCCCATTGCCGCACAATCCCCACAGGATCCAAAAGGACGTCGATGAGTTCCCACAGTTTCCGGAAGAGACACCAACCGGTCACGCTGCGTGGCACGTTTGGCCTTGGAAACTTCATCGAATCAACGGCACACAATTCGAACTTTATAATCTAGCCGACGATCCAATGGAGACCACAAATCGCTCTGGTGACCCAGATCAACAAGACCGATTGGAGCGCATGAGGACGGATCTCAATGGCTGGATGCGATCGGTCATTCGAAGCATCAACGGCGAGGACTATCCGCCGTCCCGAGACCATTTATAGTAGCGGTCGATTCACTTCACGGTGCGTGCCAAGTGTGCAGGGAACAATAGCCATGTTTTGTCAGAACATCCAACGGGCCTATGGCAACACCAATGGTCCAACTAGACCCAACCAGGTGATCGTGCCGATCGCAGCGCCAACAAGGATTGCCGCAAGTAGTTTGCCTCGGTTGGCCGCGGGCAATATGCGATAGGAACCGATGGTCGCAAGGCATAGCGCTGCGACTGCAAGCATGACCAACGCCAGGAATGGAAGACCTAACGCTTGTGCGACGTGTGCTTCATCTGTGTGCTCAGCTCGACCCAACAACGCCAACACGAGGATCAACGGAAATCGAGCGGCAGCAGCGACAGCAAGACACAACGCTGACATGTCGCCAAATCGGCGGAAGGCGAGGAGTCCCAACCCAATCGTAATGTACGAGACAAGAAGTCCGAAAGCAGCACACAGCCCGGCAGCGCGCACATCAACCCTGGCATTAGCGGCGGCAGTGTCACCGTCACGCAGCGCACCCCAGAATTCGGATTCGCCTTCGAAGCTTGAAGATCCATAGTGGAGTACAGGCGAAGGGAAGCCAAATGCAAAATATCCACTCAAATGGCCCAACTCATGCGACAAAACAGCGACCGGTATCATGGCCGCAGCAACGACCACTACGACGGCCAATTTCTTAACTGTCACAACCTGCTGAACTTCATCGGCGAGAACGTCGGCAGCTGCATCCACAGTGTTTTCCTTCGGCTGAGAACTATCGCGCCCTAGTTGATACATTCGATTCGCTCCCCTGACCTCCGCGCGTACAGTCCGTCAATCCATTCAGTGTATGCTTTCCTCGAAGGCATGTTGAGCGCTTCTCAGCTGTGCAGGCCAGCGTACACAGACAAGGGGTCCGGCCTTTGATCGCCTGCCCCGCTTTGCTTGAAAGTTCGTTTGGTTGGTTGACATCCTTCGAGGCCTGGTGTCATCGCGCGTTTTCACATCACGTTCGGCCTGCAAACCATTGTCGATTCAACGCGTCTAACCGCTTTGGTTCGCCGAGCCCTTTGAACGGTTCAATGTGGTCAACATGCATGAGCTTGTTGGCCAGCGTAATGCCACATCCTGACCAGGTGCAAATTCGTGGGTTCTCGCGGGCAAAGGCATCTCGCACGCGCAGCCAATCACGATCATAGCCTCGCTTGCTTGGGGTGCCTTTTTGGTTGATATGCATGCGGCGGTCAGGAGGGGCAGATTGACGGAGTCCCACATCGTTGGACGCTGCCCGGTAAGGTCCCTGCCCCGCCTTGCCGGGGTTCATGCGCTGGGTCATTGTTGTTGTAGAGGCTCTTAAACAGCGTCACGCCCTTGATGGAGCATTCAGAACGCGTGTTCGCGACGCCAGTTCATAAGGCCCTTGCTGATTCGCACTGAATGCAATGCCAATTAAATATGCGACAGCAAGGACCTGAGAAACTGCGAGTGGAATCCATACCCAAAGAGGCGGATTGACAGACTGTCGGCCATAGGAGTAGGCCCAATGGACGCCGATGTGAGCGATCTCCCAAGGCAAGAATTTCAACATATTCCGAATCGCCAATTGTGCTAATGTGGCTTTCTTGTGGGATGCGCTCATCACGACCAAGCGCATTGCACGTTTGCCGATTGTGGATTGCTTTCTGCCGTTTTCCATGAGCGTGAAATACAGAATCACGGGCAGGGTCAAGCTCAAGAAACCAATCGCCAAGCTAGCCCAAGGTGAATCTACTCGTTCATGCCAGCGCATTTGCAGGACACACACGGCCAGCGCGCAGGCATAGCAGCCGAGAATGAGATAATCGATGAGAAATGCGACTACACGCTTGCCAATCAAATTCATGGCTCAATCCTAGCGGATAGCGCTAAGCCATTGCCACAAGCTCTTTGGTTGTCCCTGCCTTGCCGCTCCGATGATCCAATGTCAAATCGCATTGTCGTTGCCCTTATCATCGCTTGCCTGTTGCTCTTTTTCGCCGCAGGCTTCATCGTCGGGAGGATGCAGCATACCAACGACCAATCCCGAGGTTCGACACTCTCGCCTGAAGTGACGTCTGCGGAGATGGAGCAGATTGTCGCAAAGATTCGCACTGACGACCTGGGCATGCAAGTCTCAGCCAGGGTAGCATACGTTTATAGCCTACCGGTGGAGAAGAGTGTTGAACGCTGGACGGTTTCTGGGTCGTTCTTTTGGGGGCCAGTTGCCGATGGGCATTCAAGAATGCGAACGAAGTTTTTCCTCGTTGCACTTCGCGACGGCGATGAATGGGGCAGCACGGACTGGAACATTTCCACGGCAGAGCCGTTGGCATTATTGATGAAGAAAAATGAATGCGTTGCGGCCAAATTCGCAACGGTAAGGTCCGTGCCCAGCGTTGCAGCGATTCTTGTTGCTTCGCAGCTCAGACCGATACCATCTACACCCCCCAGGTTGCGATGAGGTGAGCTGTGCACAGCGGCACGCATTCGCGGTTTCTTGTTCGCAGGTAGCAATGAAGCAGGCTAGCGCTCCGGCGATCCGCAAGACGATATGTCAATTAGGCCGTCTACCTTTAGGCCTGTTCTCGCGCAATGGAATTGGCCACAATCTCCCCGGCATGGTGCTCCCCGCCATGCCGTTTTCTTGCAACTTCGAAGGCCATTATTCAGTAATATAAGACATCTGGAATTCGCCAATCAGGAACCACCTAAAATGTTCCGTGTGACCGACTCAATCAAAGTCGTCACGGATGACGGCAACGAGGTAGTTATCAAAGAACACACCTTCTTTCAGGGGGACACCCCTGGAATGCGGCAGTACCGCGCCTCGAATGGCGACGCCGCTCGGCGCATCTCGGCTGATGAGTTCGAGATCGCTGGCTTTGCCGGTGTGGTTCGAGCAAGACGCATCGTGGCTGCTTGACGTCTATACTCCGCGATGACTTTTTGGCTCGCAGGTTGCGCCGACGGGCAAGCAACGCGGAAGTCTAGCGCGTTGCGTCAATCTCGACATCGTGCTCGATGTCGATTTCGAGCGCCCGATTCCATGGCTGTTGTCTTCCGTCTAAGTCCCGACAGCCTTTCCCAAGCGACTTCTTCGCTTCATCCCTCTGGAACTTGTACCGGAGCACAAGCTTATATTTGCCTGGCTCGCTTAACTGCCAGCCAATGATGGCATTCGGGTCAAAGGAATATCGCTTGAGATTAACAGGCACATCGTGAGATTCACCGGCAGCTAGCGTGACAAACTCGATTTCCTCTATCACAGAGGCCGATTTGCGACGTCCGAAGCGACCAATGGACAGCGACCGAGAAACGGGTTTCCCATCACTATCGAGCACCTCCAATGAGACAAAAGGCCAAAGAATGAGGTCTTCTTCACCGGTGTTCTCAAAAGTCAGTTTCGTTGACCAATCGCCAGAATTAATCTGCCGCAGTGAAGCTTGCTCGGCCTCAGAAACGCTGACTCGCAAAGGACCGTCGGCTGCGTTGGATGACTTAACCGCAAGAGACAAAATGCCAATGGCCAGCAGCAGACGGCTGGAGTTGTGGAAAACTTGCTTTGAAGGCATTGAGGGCTCCGGAAGAAACAGCGGATGTTGCACTTTGAGAGTTTGACGTGACGCAAAAGCAAGAGTTCCCGAAAAACCGAGAATCATTTCACCCGATACGCCGACCGCTTGCCAACTCATTCGCCCGCAGAAAGCGACGATCACAGGGAACCGCGATCACTCGCCCAAGTTGGCCGATTATGAGTACCGGAACAGATTCCCGACACGCGCATCGTGTCCACAGCGGCATCGCGAACTTCAGCCAATGTGCGTCCGCCAGCCAGCGCGTGGCTCGCGAACGTATTTCGTCCTTTCCTTCGGACCCAATGCGACAACATGACGCCACGTTGCCATTCGACACCAGAATAATCGACAGGTCGCTGCACAATCTTGCTCGAGCACGTCTGCCAGTTTAAGTGCCGCCAAACACCTTTTCTTGTATGCCCGACTCGAAATTGCCGATTCTTCACCCTAGAATGGGTCACCAAAGTACATTTTGTATCGTGTCGTCGAGCATCGCTCATCTAAAGTTGGGGATTGTCGCCGAAACCACAGATCAGTCGAACCTGGGACCTGCACGATGGGCGCGGAATCTGGCTCGGCAGTACCCGAGCATCTGCAGAATAACGAGTTTGCTGCACGAACAAGTTGGGAACCACTTCGTCCCAAAGATGGTGTGAATTACCGAACACGGTTCAGCAATCGCCAAAGTAAGCATCTGCTGACCTTTGAAGCCACGCGAACTTCCAAGGTCGTTGTGGTTTGCGTTTTGGTTTTCTCCGTGATCTGCCTCGTGATTGGGACTCTCATCACATATTTGTGGCTCTCTGGTGTCGGCGCGAAAGGGGAAGGCGATGCCGGGGTTTTGAAGTTTGCCGGACCCGGGTTCTTGGCCGGAGCCATTTTCTTTGGCGGATTAGGATTCTATCTGAAATGGAAACTGCTGCAGCCAATCGTTTTCGATCTCCGGATTGGACGGTATTGGCGCGGTGCGAGTACGCCCGATGACGACAGGAGTGTTGCGCTAGCGGATGTCCATGCACTACAAGTCATTGAAAAATGGGTCAAACAGACCGGGCCGAACTCCGGAGGATATTCGAGCTTTGAACTGAACCTTGTCATGACCGATGGCAAACGACACAACATCGTTGACCATGGGGACCCGGAGGCATTGAGGGCAGACGCCGAAGAACTAGGAAACCATCTTCAGAAACCAATCTGGGATGCGGCAGCTGATTAGCACACGGGCTCGCAGTCCTTTGGAGAGACGTGGCTGCAATGCGCTTGATAGCGGTGCAATTGGACAGGATAACCGTTCACTATGGAGTCGGTGCATCTCCAGCGGGAAACGGCTTCTGCACCGCGAGTTTGTGCGTCTCCTTGGGGAGACTACCTGTAATGAATTAGGTCAATGTGCGCGGTGCCCTACGGCTGCATCAATGCAAACGGCACAAGCAAGACCCTCTTGGAATTGGTGTTCCTGGGGCGCTTCGGGTTAAGTGGCTTGCCCCAAGCAAATATTGCCAAGGAGTCGTGCTGTGAAATGACGAACCGTCACTTGGCGAGATTCGTCAAGTGTAAGGTACGCCCTCCTGTCCAACCTGACTGGTCTTTCCTGCTGTCCGTATCGACCGTGAGCTCATGCAAGTTGGATGTGGCAGATTCGATCACCGTCTTCGAATTAGGCATTGGAGCCTGCACAGAAACAGCTCAAACAAATGAAACTTCGGCGTGCCTATTTATGTATTCGCCATCTACTCCCATGCCGTCTGGAGCCCTAGAGGATTCACTCGCGAGCTAGAGCGTTATGCCCGTTCCGGAGGCTCCGGAGGCAACTGGCGCCAATCTAGACTGCTTGAGTACGATACGCCATGAGTTTCGACGTGGTACATCGTGCTTGCCTATTACGCATCGCCGAAAAGCTCTTCTTTTTTGCAACTAGCGAGATTCGCACCACGGCCGGGTCTTGCGTACGACGAGAGGGGCGATGCCAACGCACTCATAGGAGTCATAGAAGGCTATTACCGGAGCTATTGCGACCTGCCAAAATGCATCCAAGCAAGACACCTAAAGCACAGGTTAGAAATCGGTTGGTGTGATATTCAGGATGAAGTCATCTTACGCCGCACAACACGCGCGTCCGCGTTAGCGCGATTCCCAGCAAGTCGCCAGTCGACCTTGATCTTGACCGAGGTTGAGTGCTGATGCGCTGGGCACCAAAAAGGTTGGACGCAACGGGTCACAGCCAGCTCACGATGCCTACGCCGTCGAGCTGCAAAAACTGTTCGGCGCGAGTTCTGAAATGGCTCTGCAAACACAAACTACAAGAAGTAGTCAATTGCCTTGATCGCCTCGGTAGTTCGGCACAGTTGCACGCGATGAAGCAGTGAACTCGAAGGAATTGAACAGTTCGCTCTTTTAATGCATCGCCAAACGGCCCCATCCGCTTACTTACCGAGATCCCGTTACTGGCACGTGGAGATGGCCAAAGATGCTTTTTTGCTGAAGGATATTGTCCACAAGTACTCCCAAACTTTCGCCTACTTCAATCCGTATCGGGCATTGAATTTGTGTGCGTCCCAGAGCCCGGTTCTACATCTGTTGATTTGAAACGGCTGCGAATTGAGCGTTCTGCTTCACGTTTGATGCCTTGGAGCATCCCTCGGAAGACAAATTGGTGGAACGGAAGCACCGAGTACCAATAGATGAGCCCCGAGAGCCCTTTCGGGCGGAACCGAGCCGTCATGGTAAGGGAAGTGTAGTCCGTCCCATCGCGTTGTTTCAACGGCGCGAGTTCAAACTCCAATTGCGCGGTGCCGGGGAGCTTCATTTCAGCATGCAGCAGTAATGAGCAATCTCTCTTAAGGCCCACGACTCGCCAAAAGTCTAGCGCTTCGCCGAACTCCACACTTTCGGGGTGGCGTCTTCCCCGCCGCAATCCTGGCCCGCCAAAGAACTGATCCATGCACCCACGAATACGCCAGAGAATGTCCGCTGCGTACCAACCATGGCCGCCACCAATTCGGCAGATAGCATTGAAGACTGGACGCGGCGAAGCATTGATCATGATCTCTCGTTTGTCTTGGAAAACTCGACCGCCAGCCCAATCAGGGTCACCGGGAATTGGCCCGGCCGCGGACCAGTGAGTCTCGACCTCCAGCGAATTCGTTTCAGTAAGCGCCGAGCGAATCGCGGCACGTGCTGTGAGCGCTTTGTGAGGCATGATACTTTGAGCGGAGTTGCCCTGGACGACTACACGATTCCGCAAGCCCTCGGCGAGTGGCCTGGCGATTTGAAAAGACACTGGTGTAATGAGGCTGATCCAGCCTGAACTCAGCCTTGGCGTCAAAAGCGGAATGCCCAGAATCCAGCGCTTCGGTAGCCCCAGCTCGTCCTCGGTGATCCGCATTAATTGGCGATAGGAATGCGCCTCTGGTCCACCGATTTCCAAAACTCGACCAGCCGCCGGGGGCAGTTCGAGCGATTCAACAAGCCAATGAAGTACATCCTGGATCGCAACTGGCTGGCATTCGGTTTCTACCCAACGGGGAGTCAGCATGACAGGCAGCCGCTCAACGAGATACCGGAGAATCTCAAAAGAGGCGGAACCCGCGCCGATGATCATTGCGGCTCGAAGCGTTGTCACAGGGACACCCGCGCCCGAAAGTGCTCGCTCAACTTCCCGTCGAGATAGCAGGTGCTTGCTTAGGCCATCCCCAAGTTCGCCCAAGCCGCCGAGGTAAATGATGTGTTCTACCCCGGCATCAGCAGCTGCACTCGCGAAAGCCTTCGCCATTCTGCGATCTTCTTCAGCAAAATGTGCTCCTGCCGAGATCATGGCGTGTACCAAATAGTAAGCCGCCACACAACCATGCATTTTCTGGCTTAGGCCGTCAGATTGGCTAAGATCTGCTTGTACGATTTCAACACGAGGATGATGGCACCAACTACGGGCCTCAAGTTTTTCCGGCGAACGAACGAGACAACGGACTCGATGCCCTTCATCCAACAGCGAGCGAACGAGGCGACCCCCGACATAGCCGGTCGCTCCGGTTACCAAGACGCACTTTTTGGTCGTCGCTTGAGTCTTCACCTGTCCATTCATTTAGCTGGTCGTTCGAATAATTCATTGCACGCACAGTTCGCGCGCCGCAATGCGCTCGTACGGGCGCGATTGGAACGTGAAGGCGGAATACCGCTCAGTCTCTTTGAAGCTTGATCCAATCGACCTCGAGTTTGAAAGGGCCTTCCGATTGATCACTTAGCGTAAAGCCCAGCGCAGTGACCTCCGCAGGATCCACCTGTCGTGCACCACGAATTGCTTGCCCGAAAGATGTCGCAACAAAGTCTTTCAGTGGAACCGTAAACTCCATCCATTCACTTTGTTTCGTCGCGATCGTGGCTCGATAAGAAAAAGCGGTCAATTGTCTCTGTGTGTAGAGATTTAGCGAATACGTACGCCCATCTCCTCGCACCCGGACACAGACTCGGTCACCGTTCTGCAAATCCAAATCGGTTCTGCGCGTGCGAATTGACGCAAATCCGCCGTTGTTGGCCAGCGACAATCTTCCTGCGAAAATCAACGTCGCTTCTTCGCTCAGGCTGTAGCTATCCGAGAAGTCGAACAGGACTTTTGCATGAAGATCATGGTTGCCAGGCTGGGGGCCTTGAAAATCATTGAGAACTTTCTATTTGAGATCAATGCGAGCTAATAAGTCCCAACTCCCTAAGCACTGCTGCCCACCAGCAATAAGGCTTTCGCTGAGGCTTTTGTTGCGGATTCGCAGACGTTGGAAACCTTTGTTGTCGCATAGTCTGATGTCGATGCGAACTGACGTTTTGGCATCCCTCCTGAACCCATTAAGCACTTTGTGCACGCGGCTGAAGCCAAACCCATTGCATTCTTCGATTCTTGACCGAGAGCTCGGTAGTCGTGGCTTCGTTGACTCCTGAAGCCTATGCTTATAGTGCCAGCACTTTGCCGTTGCACTGTCAAACAGAGCCCTGTTTTGGACCAACCCCTACTAACCCGCATTGCATCTGGGGACCAAACCGCTGTTCGCGCCTGTTTGGTTCGATATGGCGGCCTCATTTGGTCGTTGGCCAGACGCTTCAGCTCTGACGCCGAATGCGAAGACGCCGTCCAGGAGATCTTTATCGAGTTGTGGAAGAACGCAGTCCGATTTGATCCTGAGCGTGGTTCGGAAATTACCTTTATCGCCACGATAGCCCGCCGGCGGCTGATTGATCGCAGACGACGGCAAGGCCGGCGCCCTAAACCTGACCCATTGCCGGTTGAATTTGCCGGCGAGGGAGGCGCGCCGGACTTGCGCCTGGAAACCAGCGAAGAAGCTGGCGTTGCTAGAAAAGCGTTTCAGCAGCTTCGACCGGAGCAACAGAAAGTTCTCAAGCTCTCTATCTATGATCGTTGGTCGCACCAGCAGATCGCAGATCGGCTAGATATGCCGTTGGGCACGGTAAAGTCGCACTTGCGGCGCGGACTGGCGCGCGTGAGAGAATTGCTTGGCCATACTCCTCAAACCACGGTAGAAGGGACGAGATGACCAGCGACAATCTTTCGAATAGGGAGCAATTTGAGGAGTTGCTCGCACTCTTCGCCGTAGAATGGCTTAGCCCAGCGCAGCGTGAGAAGTTGCAAATGTTGTTGTCGGAAAGTCCGGCGGTCTTTGAAGGCTTGTTCGCTGATGCCGTGGCTGCACTGGACTTGAGCTTTGCTGAGATCCAACCGGAATCACAGCTTCCCCCGCATTTAATGGAAAGTCTCATCCAGCAAGGTGAGGCAATCGTGGCCGGCCAGAACTGCACGCGCGAGGGTCATGCTTCTAGACACAAGTGGTGAAACGGTAAAGCCGCAAAGAATTCCAAATTGCCACTGCCGCCCCGACCGCGGACCTATTGCAATTTGGCGATTCACCCGAGAATTCGGCTATCAACGCCTTAATCCGTAGACTCTTGGCCGCTCCCAGGATTCATCCGACCGAACATGCGTTCTCGCGAATGCTGCCATATCCCGAGCCACGACAATGCAATGCGCAGTCAACCCGAATGGCGGAGATTTGGTGACAGCGCCGCCAAACAAACGCATCTGCATCCCGATTTCGGCGAATACAAGGGGCCGAGTTCACACGTTATCTGCCAGACAAAACGTATAATTGTCCAATGAAGACAAAAGCAGAATTTGGAGCTATGGTCACGGCACATTGATGGCCCAGCTATTGCGCCTGCTTCGATTTGTCACCCTGCTTCTTGAGGCTAATCCAACCCTTGCGCCAAAAGTAAACGAGCATTCCGCAGGCGGTGGCGAACATCGTGAGCCAAACAACCGGATAGGCCCACGTCACCTGAAGCTCGGGCATATTTTCAAAATTCATCCCGTAGATTCCCGCCAAGAATGTGAGAGGGATGAAGACACTCGCCATAATGGTCAAGACCTTCATGACTTCATTCGTCCGATTTGCAATGGACGACAGATAAAGGTTCATTAACCCGGTGACCATCTCGCGGTACATCTCCGTGACCTCGGACGTTTGCACACAGTGATCGTAGGTGTTGCGAAGATAGACGCGGACTTCCTCGGTCACTGTTGAATGGTCACCACGAATCAATTCGTTGATTGCGTCGCGCTGGGGCCAGATTCCACGGCGCAGATTCACAAGCCGGTTTTTCATGCGATTGAGTTGGAGCAGAAGGTCGGGCGTGGGCTCATTCACGACCTCATCTTCAAGACCTTCCAGGTGATCTCCGATTAACTCCAGGACGGGGTAATAGCCATCGATGATTGTGTCAGCGATGGCATAAGCCAGAAAGTCTGCACCATGCTGTCGAATACGTGATTTGCTTGACCTGATTCGACGACGAACCGGGTCCAGAACATCGCCGTATCGTTCCTGAAATGTCAGCACGTATTGCTTTGCGAATACGATACTAACTTGTTCCATTTCGACATCGCCAGACGTCGTGGCATGCACCATGCGCACGATGAGGAGCAATTGATCACCGTACACTTCAGCCTTTGGCCGTTGAGGCACATTGATAACATCCTCAAGAAGCAGCGGGTGCAATTGAAATAGCATTCCAATCTCTTGCAGCAACGCTTTGTCGCCAAACCCTTGCACATCGACCCACGAAACGCAATTGTCGCTTAACGCCTCATTCAACTGCTCAGCCTTCTCGACGTCCGTCTCAATAAGCTTGTCGGCGTCGTAGCTGATCAAGTGAATCCTTGGCAGCGGAGCCTGCTTGGGGATAACCAACGTTCCGGGCCGGGCCCCAACTGCTGGATGGCGCTTGCTAAAGATCTTTGCGATTCGCGCGAGGCCACTGTTTTCATTCATTTGCTTTCTTCCTGTTCCGGCTGCGAATATCTGGGCTAAACAAGGCACGCCGTGCGATGATCGTAGGGCATCAGGCCGCCCGTATTTGATATCCGCGAATCGACTCTTAGGGAACGCGGATCCACAATCTCGTGACTTGAATTTGAATGATCTTTCTACTGCTTGGTGGAACTATTTCGACCGTTAGCCGTATCTCTCGATTTACGCGGCAGTTAGAATTTGCCCGAAACTATCGGCTGAAATGCTCCAAGCACGAGATAAACTGCGATGGATGATTGGCAAGGCAACCTGACATACCTGTTGGTTGCCGCTGTCATGGTGATCTTGAATGGGTTCTTTGTCGCCGCAGAATTTGCGCTGGTCAAAGTGCGGAGAGGCCAGATCAACGACTTGGTGCAGCAAAGGCGCCCTTTTGCAAGAACAGCAAGTTGGTTGTTGGATCGGCTTGATGGCTCACTCTCAGCTTGCCAATTCGGAATTACGATGGCTTCTTTGGCTTTGGGCTGGGTTGGCGAGCCGGCCTTCGCGAAGTTGCTGGAGCCCGTTTTCCACGCAGTTGGGATCACGTCCCAAGCAGCGCTTCATACAACTGGATTTATCGTTGCCTTTACAATCATTACGGCCTTGCACTTAGTGATCGGGGAGCAAGCCCCAAAGATCTTCGCGATTCGCAAGCCAGAAGTCATGGTCTTGTGGTGTGCGGCTCCGTTGAAGTTCTTCTATGTTCTTTTTTATCCGTTCTTGGTTGCATTGAGCTTCGTGACTTCCCAGCTGTTGCGTCTCGTTGGAATCGACAACGCTTCCGAACACGACACACCGCATACGGAAGCGGAAATCCAAGCGCTTGTTCAACTCTCCCACGGTCACGGAGAATTGACCCACAGCGAACATCAATTAATCCAAGCCGTTTTTCGTTTTGACGATATGATCTGCCGGCGGGTGATGGTCCCGCGTAGCGACACTGTTTTCTTTGACGTTGATCAACCGCTGGCGGAATGCTTGGAGGTCGTCCGACGATCAAAGCACACGCGATATCCCTTATGCGAGGATACGCTGGAGCAAATCATCGGGATCATCCATATCAAGGACCTTGTTGGCCTTGATGCAAATGGCATGGTCGATCTTCGGGAGCTTGCTCGTCCACCCCACCATGTGCCGGAGACGATGCCAATCAGCCAATTGCTGCGGCATTTCCAAGAGTCCCATCAGTTGATGGCGATTGTTGTCGATGAACATGGCACCGTAGTTGGCATTGTCACGTTGGAGAATGTGCTGGAACAGATTATCGGTCCTGTTGAAGACGAATTTGATAAGGAAGTGCCGGACATCGCGCAGCTGGGCGACCGGCAATTCATGGTCCACGGCAGTACGCACTTAGATGTAGTCAACAAGAAGTTTGGTCTGAATCTTAACGCCATCGACGTGGACACGATGGCAGGCATCATGCTTGAGCGCGTCGGGCGACTGCTTGAAGTTGGAGACCAAGTCGACTTCGATGGCGTCGTGGCCAGAGTCACGGAGGTCGATGGGGCGCGAGCAAAGAGCATTCAGCTGACGCTTCCTGAAAGTTCTCCCGATAGTGAGTCGCCGTTAACAAAGACGAGGCGACCTAGCCAGTTGGACAGCTCGTCAGCACGCGTTTCCTGAATTCGCGCGTTGGATTGTGAAGACTCTTAGACGCATCACGGCAGCACATCTGCAGGAAGCGATTCGTAAAGCTTCTATGGCGAAGCTAGGCCGGCCGCCCAACTATATCCCTGCGCTTGCCAATGCTGACCCAGCGGCCGTTGCTGTCGCGATCTGTACGACGCAAGGGAATGTGTTCTCAGCCGGAGAAGTGCAACCCGATTTCACGATTCAGTCGATTTGCAAACCATTCCTTTATGCCATCGCCCTTTCGCGTTTTGGACAGGAAGCCGTCCACGAGCGAGTGGGAGTCGAGCCGTCGGGACTGGAATTCAACTCGTTTGCGAAACTCGATACCGTTTCGATGCGTCCACGAAACGCAATGATCAATGCCGGCGCATTGGCCATCGTGGATTTGTTAATCCACGAAACGCAACCCGACGAGGAAGAATTACTTGTACCAACTTTGCTGGGCCAGTTCTTCGCTCAGCCTGAGGTCGAGATTGACGAAGAGGTCTACGCGTCGGAGCGCAGTTCCGCGAGCCGTAACCGAATCATCGCCCACCTGCTGAAGCACTTTTCGATCATTCGTGGCGATGTCGAAGCCCTGCTCGACTCCTATTTCCGCGCGTGCGCAGTTCGGGTGACGTGCAACGATCTCGCCGTTGCAGCCGCGTGCCTGGCATCAGGAGGGATCCACCCACTGACGCAGCGGCGAGTCTTGCCGCCTGAAGTTGTCGCCACAGTGTTGACAGTCATGACGACATGCGGAATGTACGATGCGAGTGGACGATTTGCGTTGGAGATCGGCCTGCCAGCAAAGAGCGGAGTTTCCGGCGGAATCCTTGCCGTTGCCCCGCAGAAACTTGGCATCTGCGCGTTTTCGCCACCGCTCGACCGCTATGGAAACAGCGTTCGAGGCCAGATCATCGTACGACACATCCAAGGATTGATCGGGGCCAATACGTTTGCACCGCGGACGCATCCGCCCTTCACCGCGGGGCGTTCTTTGGCAATCGAGACAGCCCTGTCCCGAGCCAAGGAGCTAGAGGAACTCGAAGAGCTGGGAAGGACGGCAGAATACTTGCCCGAGGTTGACCCGGAGAGATTTGGAATTGCAATCTGCACGGTCCAAGGCGAAGAGTTCGCGATGGAAGATGCAGAAGTGCCATTCACGCTCCAGGCGATCGGCAATGTGCTTGGGTACGCTTGTGCGCTAAAATACCTGGGAACCCGCAAGGTACGCAACGTGGTTGGCACGGACCCAAGTGGAAATCCGTTTCACGCGATCGTTGTCAACGAGCGATCCAAACGCCCTTACAACCCGCTCGGAAATGCCGGAGCGATCGCCGTCGCAGGTTTACTCGCAGACTTTGCCGATGGCAGCAAGTTTGATCTGGCGGCAGAGCTTGAAAGGATTGCTGGGGGGCCGACCGGCTTGAGCATGGACGCACAAGCCTTGGCGGCCGAGTTCGCGCATAGCGATCGCAACCGAGCCCTCGCCAACCTTCTGTTAGAATTGGGCGTTTTGGACGATGTCCAACGGGCACTGGAGTGGTATTTCCGACAGTGTTGCTTGGAGGCCAGTTGCACGGCACTTGCAAGGATCGCAGCCCGATTAGCCGCCGATGGAATCGAAGGTAGAGGGAATTCGCGATTCCTGACTCGGAAGCATGCACGGGACGTGGCAACCGTCATGTATACTTGTGGTATGCATGATCGGTCCGGACAATTCGCAGTGGATGTCGGCATCCCCGCGAAAAGTGGGATCTCAGGCGGCATCATGGCCATCGTTCCTGGCGAAATGGGAATTGCCGTCTATTCACCGAAGGTTGATGACTCAGGAACGAGCGTCCGCGGTCGACTGGTACTCAAGGACCTTTCGCGAACACTTGGCCTATCGATGTTCTCTTGCGAGTAAACCCAATGGGCACCCGTCCCGTCCGGAAAGCTTCCACCCATCACGTACATGCGGTCTCTCTTGACATGCCAGCCGCCCCGGCGGTGCGATTGAGTGTGGCGGATTCTCTAAACTGGGGCATCGCTTGGTTTCCGAATGACGATGCCGCGGCAGCGGTTGTCAAAGATGTGGTGGATATAGCATCCGAGACTGCCGATTTGGCTTGGCAACGCTCAACTCGCTACCGTTCGACTTCGTATTTCGTTAGCACGACCTCCACTTCCAAGCAGCTTTCGCAGCAGGATGTGCAGCCATTCGTACGGAGCTTTGGCAGACGCGATGTTGCCTGCCTGGTTTCGGAGTCGATCAAGCTCGAAGAAAGGCAGAACCTTCCGGAGCTGGCTCCGAACTCGACAATCGAACCCGTTGGCCGTACGACAGGCGAATATGTCTTCTGTTGGCTCCTAAACCAGATCATAGCTTCGGGAGGACGTACAATTTGCCAGCCAGGCTGGCCGCAATTGCAAACTTGGTTGAAACAGCTCAACGAAGCAGGCCCTGTAAGTGTCGTGGTCTCAGATGGGATCGACTTGCTGGCCTATTGTGATCTGCAAGCCGAGGCCCCTCTTTTTCAGCGTAGGCTCGCGCCTCCGCATGAAGATTCAGCATTCAAACTTCCACACGACCTGCATCTTGATCTGTCTGATCCGCGCGACTTCAACCGAACGTTGTGGGCTGTGACCACGCACCCATGGCAAGAAGAGGGATGGGAGCAGATGAGCCCGGGTCAGTTCCTTATTGTTCGCCGTGGCAAGGTGATCTGGAATAGCGAGGGGCAATCGACCCAGACTTCAACTCTCGTCAAACCTTTGGAAGGAAGCACAGCTCAGGGTGCGCCACTGATCTCCGAAACCGCAGACCTACCACTTCGCCCGGTTCTTGCTGCTCAAGCATTCACGCTGGCATCAGCTCAAACGTCTAACAACACGGGATTGGTCCGGCGATTGCTACGGATCTCCCATGAGACGTCTTACGAATACGCGACGCAAGTAGACCACAGTATTCACATGTTTCGGCTCAAGCCGATTCAGGATCACAGCCAGCAGTTGTTGGAGTATCGACTGAGTTTGGAGCCAACAGGGCGCCAAAATGACTATGAGGACGTCTTTGGAAACTCGGCATTGCGGGTTGTTGTTGATTCCCCTTACACAGAGTTTCGTATTCGCATGGACGCCCTGGTCCAGATCCTGGACGATTCCAACCTCGTCCTGCCCCACGAAAAGGCTACCATCCCGCTCGTCTGGATGCCTTGGCAACGGCAAATGATGCATGCGTATTTGCTGCCGCAGGAACTCCCCGAGACCCAGCTGCAAGAATTGTCCGATTACGCCATGAGCTTCGTGGAGCGGCAAGACTACGATCTTGTCGAAGCACTCCGCGACATTAACCGCACAATCAACAGCGACTTTCGCTACTTGCCTGGATCGACGACAGTTGAGACCACGCCCTATGATGTGTTCGCAAGTCGAGAAGGCGTTTGCCAAGATTTTGCAAACCTGTTTATTTGCCTTGCCCGTCTGCTCGGAGTTCCGGCGCGATATCGTGTTGGATACATTTATACGGCTGCGGACTATGTCAACACAGCTCAGTCTGACGCTTCGCATGCCTGGGCCGAGGTTTACTTGCCAATGGCTGGCTGGAGAGGGTTCGATCCGACAAACGCTTGCGAAGCAAACTTGGATCACATCCGCGTAGCTGCCGGACGCAACTATCGCGACGCGACACCCACCAGCGGGACAATCTTCCGCGGAGGTGGCACGGAAACCTTGACCGTGGCCGTCAAAGTGACGGATGAGACACCAACGCCCGATCCGGCCGACAATGGTTTGCCCAGCCATCCCGATACCTGATCATCAACGACTTATCTCCCAACGTCGCACGGACGCGTAAACGGCTATGACAATTCGAGTCGCGTTGAATCATCACACAAGCTATCGCTATGACCGATTGGTCGGCTTGTCTCCACAAGTGATACGGCTTCGCCCTGCGCCGCATTGCCGCACGCCGATCCTCTCCTACTCACTCAATGTTGCGCCTGGCGACCACTTTGAGAATTGGCAACAAGATCCACACGGGAATTTCCTCGCGAGGTGCGTGTTCCCTGATAAAGTCCGCGAGTTCTCGGTGGAAGTTGATTTGATCGCTGAGTTGACCGTAGTGAACCCGTTCGATTTTTTTGTCGAACCGGCTGCCGAAGAGTGGCCTCTTCATTACGAAGAGTTGGTTGCCAGCGATCTTCGACCTTTCCTAGAGCGAGAGAAGCTCGGGCCTCGGTTAAGCGAATGGCTGAAACGGCTCGATATCCGCGAGGAAAACACTGTCAGCTTCTTGGTCGCACTGAACCAACGATTGCAGGACGAGATCAACTATGTGATTCGGATGGAGCCGGGCGTACAGACCTGCGAAGAAACACTGCAACTCAAGACTGGCTCCTGCCGCGACAGCGCCTGGCTCCTTGTTCAGATTCTCCGCAACCTGGGCGTCGCTGCCAGATTTGTCTCGGGCTATCTCATCCAGCTCGTCCCTGACGTAAAATCGCTCGATGGTCCGACGGGGTCTGACGAGGACTTTACGGATCTGCACGCTTGGGCAGAGGCATACATCCCTGGCGCCGGCTGGATCGGATTGGATCCTACCTCCGGGCTTTTGGCTGGGGAGGGGCACATTCCTTTGGCGTGCACGCCAGCCCCTTTGACCGCAGCCCCGATCACTGGGGGTGTTGACGATTGCGAATCCGAGTTCGAATACTCGATGTCGATCACGCGAATTCACGAGGATCCTCGCGTTACTAAACCCTACACCGAGGAGGAATGGCAACGCATCAATGCCGTCGGTATACACGTCGATCAGAAACTCACGGCAGCCGATGTCCGCCTTACCATGGGAGGCGAGCCAACGTTCGTATCTATCGACGATATGGATGGCGCGGAATGGACAACAGCGGCTGTCGGCCCGAACAAGCGCCGACTTGCGGCGGACTTGCTCGCCCGACTTAAGAACCGGCTGGCACCCGGGAGCGTGCAGCACTTTGGGCAGGGAAAATGGTATCCCGGCGAGCCGCTACCGCGTTGGGCCTTCAGTTGCCTTTGGCGGACCGATGGGCAGCCACTTTGGCTAGACGATCGCCTTGTAGCGGAAGAAGGTGCCGGCGGTGATGTGACTCCCTCTGACGCAAAGGACTTTATTCAAACACTTGCTTCCGTTCTTGAAGTCGAAAAGAAACACGCTGTCCCAGTCTACGAGGATGTTTGGCATTACCTCGCCAAAGAGCGTCACCTGCCGGTCAACGTCGATCCTGCCGACAACAAGCTTAAGAACGCAGAAGAACGTGCAAGACTGGCGCGAATTGTCGAGTCCAATCTCGGCGAGCCAGCGGGTTACGTGCTTCCGCTCAAACGCCAATGGTGGCAGACGCAAGCCAAATGGGAGAGCGGTCGCTGGCCAGTGCGCGCTGGGGCGGTTCTGCTAATGCCTGGGGATTCGCCTATTGGGCTGCGATTGCCTTTGGAGTCGCTGCCTTGGGCCCCGCCAAACCTGATTCCGAATTTCATTCCTGCGGATCCAACCGTAACAAGGTCTGAGTTGCCGCCGCATCCAGGCATTCGCCAGCAGTTGGAGATTCCAGCCGCTGCGTCCGACTGGCAATCTGCTCGGGAACGACAAGCAGAGCAGTCTACCCAGGAGTCCGATGATGACGCGGCAGTGATTCAAACAGCCCTTTGCGTGGAACCACGCGATGGGCAATTGCACGTTTTCCTGCCGCCAACCGAACGGCTCGAAGACTTCGTCGACTTGGTCGCGGCCGTCGAGGAATCCGCGCGTTGTCTAGACAAGCCGATCGTTCTCGAAGGGTATCTCCCACCGCCAGATCACCGCATCTGCAGCTTGAAAGTGACGCCTGATCCTGGCGTCATTGAGGTGAACACTCACCCTGCGAAAGACTGGGAGGAGTTAGTTGAGTCGACGATTGCGCTCTATGAAGAGGCGCGGCTTAGCCGGCTCGGCACCGAAAAATTTGACCTCGATGGTCGGCACACCGGCACCGGAGGCGGGAATCATGTTGTGCTTGGCGGCCCGACGCCAATGGATAGCCCCTTCCTGCGCCGTCCGGACCTCCTGAAGAGCTTCGTCGGATATTGGAACAATCATCCCTCACTTTCCTACTTGTTTTCCAGCAGCTTCATCGGGCCAACGAGTCAGGCTCCGCGCGTTGACGAGGGTCGGCGTGATGCCTTGTCAGAATTGGAGATCGCGTTTGCACAAATCCCGAGCCCCGGGGAACAGGCTACGCCGCCGCAACCTTGGCTTGTTGATCGCATTTTTCGCAACCTGCTTATCGATCTGACTGGCAATACTCACCGCGCCGAGTTTTGCATCGACAAGCTCTATTCCCCAGACAGCAGCACTGGACGATTAGGCTTAGTTGAATTTCGCGGGTTTGAGATGCCTCCCCATGCGCGGATGAGCTTAACGCAACAGCTACTTCTGCGGGCACTCGTAGCACGCTTCTGGGCAACTCCCTACGAAAAGAAACTCATTCATTGGGGCACGTCGCTCCACGACCGTTTTCTTCTACCGCACTTTGTCTGGCAGGACTTGCGCGAAGTGATGGATGAAATGCGGTCTGTCGGTTTCGATCTCAACGTCGATTGGTTCTTGCCGCATTTCGAGTTTCGTTTTCCTCAAATTGGCGCCCTACAGCTCGGTGACATTCAGCTCGAACTCCGGCAGGCCATTGAGCCATGGTATGTGTTGGGGGAAGAGCCTGGGGGAGGAGGAACCACACGATATGTGGACTCTTCGCTCGAACGCCTGCAGATAAGAGTCAATGGGCTCACAGATGGTCGGTTTGTCGTTGCATGCAATGGACGCCGTGTGCCATTATCATCAACGGGAACAGAGGGCGAGTTTGTCGCCGGAATCCGCTATCGAGCGTGGCAGCCTCCAAGTTGCCTGCACCCCACGATTCCTGTCCACACTCCATTGGTCTTCGATGTCTTTGACGAATGGAACGGCCGCTCTGTTGGTGGTTGCACATATCATGTTGCTCATCCAGCAGGTCGCAACTACCAGGCATTTCCTGTGAATTCGTATGAGGCGGAGGCCAGGCGCGCGGCGAGGTTTTTCGCAAGCGGGCATACGCCCGGTTTGATGCCAGCACCGGCGAATGAACGTCCGTATTCTGGTCACCCTGTGACGCTTGATTTGCGACGACCGATGCGGAGATAGACCAGGAGTTCTTCGCTTATTAGTTCCTACGTCGTTAAGCGAGCTTTGCACCGACTCAACTTAAGCGAGTAAAAACAAGTCACACTGCGATGGATCAATCACAGCGCCAATCTCAAGAACTCCCTTCTTCGTTGTTCGAAGGCTATAGCACCGATCGCTTTTACGACGAACTGATCGAGGATTCGGGCGAACCACGTCCCGGTGCGCGATTGCTGATAGAGAAAATCGCGAGTATTCCCGCCAGCGAGTTTCGCATTCGTCAGGAAATGGCGGAGCGTTCGCTATTCCGAATGGGAATCACATTCAACGTCTATGGAGATCAGCAGGGTGTCGAGAAGATCTTTCCATTTGATCTGGTCCCCCGCATCATCAGCGCCCCCGAATGGTCCAAGCTTGAACAAGGCCTGAAACAACGCATCGAGGCCTTGAATCTCTTTATCGATGATATCTACCACGAACAAAAGATCGTTGCCGATGGCGTCGTCCCACGGGAGATCCTCGAAACCGCTCGTTCGTTCCGTCCGCAGTGTGTTGGCTTGACGCCTCCTCACGGTATTTGGTGCCACATCACAGGGACGGATTTGGTGCGAGATGGAGACGGTACTGTCTACGTGTTGGAAGACAACCTTCGTTGCCCTTCCGGAGTGTCTTACGTGCTACAAAACCGCTTCGTCATGAAGCGAACGTTTCCTTGGGTGTTTGACGCGTCAGGGGTCCGCCCGGTCGCGGATTATCCTGGTCGGCTGCTGGCGATGCTTGAGACACTCGCGCCGGAAGGAATGGAGCCTACCATCGCGGTGTTGACACCCGGAGCGTTCAATTCCGCATACTATGAGCATTCGTTTCTTGCCCAGCAAATGGGTGTCGAACTGGTTGAAGGCAGGGACTTGGTCGTCCGCGACGGCTTTGTTTGCATGCGCACAACTCAGGGTTTTCGTCGTGTTGACATCATCTACCGCCGCATCGACGACGACTTCATTGACCCCAAGGAATTTCGTGAAGACTCACTCCTTGGCGTTCCAGGTTTGATGGAGACCTACCGGAAAGGCCGTGTCGCGCTCGCAAATGCGCCCGGCACGGGAGTCGCGGATGACAAGGTGATCTATGCCTACGTTGAGAAGATTATCCGCTACTACCTGGAGCAAGAGCCAATCATTCCGAACGTCAAGACTTATGTGTGCTTTGACGACGAGGATCGGCAATATGTCCTTGCGAACCTTGATAAGCTTGTCGTTAAGGCTGCCAACGAAGCCGGTGGTTATGGAATGCTCGTTGGCCCTCACGCAACGGATGAGCAGAGGTCCAAGTTCGCGACCTTGATCACCGAGAATCCGCGCAACTACATCGCGCAACCCACGTTGGCACTTTCACGCATTCCGACATATGCCGATGGTCGCTTTGAAGGGCGGCATGTCGACTTCCGCCCCTACATTCTCTACGGGAAGGACATGTACGTGATGCCTGGCGGGCTAACGAGAGTGGCGCTGAAGAAGGGATCACTCGTCGTTAATTCTTCGCAAGGTGGCGGCAGTAAAGACACGTGGGTCCTGGCGGAATCCATTCCATCGAAACACACAGAGAGTGGCGCAAAGTAGCATGTTAAGCCGAGTCGCTGATTCCATCTATTGGATGAGCCGTTACCTCGAACGCGCGGATAATCTAGCACGCTTCGTTGATGTGACGCATCACATGTCGCTTGATCTGCCGCCGGGGTCAAGCCAGCAGTGGGAAGCGCTCGTGTTCGCTTCGGGCGATCAGGAGTATTTCAATGAACGATATGGCGATGCAACACGAGAAAACGTGCTCCGGTTTCTCACGTTTGACAATAAGTACCTTGGCTCAATTCTTTCGTGTGTACAGGCGGCTCGTGAAAACGCACGAAGTGTGAGGGAGTCGATTTCCTCCGAGATGTGGGAACAGATTAACCAGGTCTACTTGACCGTTCGGGAAGCCTCCCAATCTGGCGATCTTGAGTCACCGAATGAGTTTCTCCATTACGTCAAGAACTCCAATCACCTTTTTGTCGGTATTACGGTTACGACATTCTCACAAGGTGAGGCTTGGCATTTTGCCAGGCTTGGTCGCGTCTTGGAAAGGGCCGATAAGACGTCACGGATTCTCGACGTCAAATACTTCACTCTGCTTCCGAACGTCCAAGATGTTGGAACTCCAATTGACGACTTGCAATGGTCTGCCGTCCTGCGCAGCGTGAGCGGTTTTGAGATGTACCGCAAACGTCACCACGGGATAACCCCGAAGCGCGTTGTTGGCTTCCTGGTTCTAGATCGTCAATTCCCTCGGGCAATCATGCACTGCTTAGATATCGCCACGCGTTCGTTGCACGCGATCTCGGGCTCCCCCGAAGGCACTTTCTGGAACGAAGCCGACAAGCGATTAGGACAACTGCGGAGCGACCTGGCGTACTCGACAGTTGACGAGATCATTTCCAAAGGCCTTCACGAATTTCTGGACACACTCCAAGTCAAACTTAACGAGGTCGGCGATGCAATTCACGAAACATTTATTGCGATCGAACCACCAGCTGAGGGCGGAGTCACAAGTGCGATGTTCTAGAACTAACTGTCGGAGCGAGTCCAAACATGCCGACCTCAGTTACCATGCGAGCAGCTGCCGTGTTGCGATCCCCGGTAATTGTAGCTGCGATCAGTCTATAAGGTGGCATAGCTCCTGGAAGAGACATTGACCTGCTCAGCATAAACGGCATTTGCGCAGATTTCGTCAAGCACAAGGACACGCCTTCCTGTGCAACCTGGCTGGTCATTCCTGCCGTCCGTATCGACCGTGAGCTCATGCAAGTTGGTTGCGTCAGTTTCCATCACCGTCGTTCGACAACCGTCTTCGATCTAGACATCGGAGCCTGCACAGCAACAGCTCAAACAATGCAACTTCGGCGTGCCTATTCATGTACTCGCCATCTACTGACATGCCTTCTGGAGCCCTAGAGGATTCACTCGCGAGCTAAGATCGGAAGAGCGTCG
>CALJLD010000187.1 GCA_937982665.1 uncultured Planctomycetales bacterium | reverse complement strand
CCCATGAAGCCGTAATCGTTCCAGGCTTGATCATCACCGATGATCAACAGCACGTTGGGCGGAGTTTGTGCGGCGGCCGGGACAGCAAGCACTCCCACCAACAAGTGACATAACAACGCCAAGCAACTCTTCAACACAACACGTTCTCCACAACCTGCCGAATAACAAAAATCTGAACGGGGTGACAACCAGTTCGCTGACCCGCCAGTTGCCAAGATGGTCGCCGAACGACCCTGGCAATGCAAACCTAAGCCCCACGACGTGGTGGATTTCAGGCAAAAGTTCCTGCCAGCCCACAGACTATATCAATCTTCTTGTCGCGGAATTGCCGCCCCAAACGCTAGACAGAACACGACTTGTAACAGACTGTTGCTTCTGGCTCAGAAAATAAATCGGAACCGGCCCAAATATCTTCGTCGACTTTGGCGCGCCGCTTGCTTTTCTCTCCCGGCAGTTGTAGACGCGACCTGGAGCAAGCAACCGAGCGCGGGGCCAGAGTCTGCCACACCCTTCCCAGTCTGGCCTCGCGCTCGTTCAACATATTGCAAGCGGACACGAGAATCCCCGCTGCCCCGAAGCACGTCGATTGTTCCAGAGCTTTCGGCGTGCTTCGCTCTTTTGTCTCCGCCCATTACTCCGCTACCACCGGCGTTTCCAACGTCCCAATGCCTTCGATGGTGGCCGCAATCTTATCGCCCGGCTTGAGGAACACGTTCTTCCCCAGCCCCACGCCTGCCGGCGTCCCTGTCGAAATGATATCGCCTGGCTCCAGCGTCATGATGCTGGAGACAAAGCTGATCACCTGGGCGACGCTGAAGACTTGCTTGGAGGTATTGGATTGTTGCTGCGTCTCTCCGTTGACCGTCAAGTACAGGTCCAGCGCTTGCGGATCTGGCACAACATCAGCAGCAATCACGCATGGCCCACATGGCGCAAAACCGTCAAACCACTTGCCGTGCAGCCAGTCAAAAAACTTGTCCTTGGGCCGTTCCTTGCGATCGGGGTTCGGCCGAAACTTCCGATTGGATATGTCATTCACAATCGTGTAACCAGCCACAACCGAGAGCGCTTCGCTCTCGCTGATACCGCGGCACTCGCGACCAATCACCACGGCCAGTTCCAGCTCCCAATCGATATGCGTGCTGGAAATTTTCGGAATCTTAACCGGATCGCCGGGATGCGTGAGCGTCGTTGTCGGCGGTTTCATAAATACATACGGAAACGTCTCCTCGCGCTCGCGGCCAACGTCTCCGGTCTCGGCCACGTGCTCAGCATAGTTGCCGGCTAACAGCAACAACTTGTTGGGACGCGGAACAGGCACCAGCAACTTCACCTGGTCAATCGGCAGCGCCACATCCGTCGGGAAGTCTTCGCTTTCCACCCAATCCAAGAGCTGCAAGGCAACACCATGCGCGCGCCCATCAGGCGGAAGATATGCCAACAGAGATTCCACCTGAGGCAACAGAAT
Organism: uncultured Planctomycetales bacterium; assembly: GCA_937982665.1. GTDB lineage: Bacteria > Planctomycetota > Planctomycetia > Pirellulales > S012-138 > CALJLD01. Next base: position 32,331 of record CALJLD010000187.1, on the reverse strand, counting down.
CTCGCTCCGCATATGTTTGCGATACGCCGCATTGGCCGCATCAAACCCGATCACGCGGTCCTCATAATAGAAGCCATCGTGAACCTGCCCTGCGTGTTCAAAGCGGCAAAGTCGCATAGAAGGAAATCCCAATCAAATTAGCTCAGGGGGAACTTGTCGCGTTAGCGCTCATCAAACTCGCACTTGCTCAAACGCCGCCGTCAGGCTCATCGCCAGGAGAAGGCGTGGCATCATGTGCGGCGTCATCCTGCTGATCTTCAACAACCGGTTTGCCAAACCAATACACAAAGCCAACCGCAACCAAAGTGCAAATCGCCATCAAAGCCAGTGCGCCGTACCATTGCATGCCCCAGCCGGCGGGTATGGTCCCAAAGGGGATGACCAACAACGCCACCACAATCGCATAGGGCATTTGTGTACGAACGTGCGCGATGTGATTGCAACCACTGGCGACGGACGAAAGCACGGTCGTATCGGAAATCGGCGAGCAATGATCGCCAAAGATCGCGCCGGCCAGCACGCTGCCAATGCTCGCCAGCAAGACCGGGTCATGCACCAGCAACGCGGCATTCGCTTCCGCGCCTGCGGCCGCTTCCAGCAATCGATACGTCACGCTGACCACAAGCGGTGTGAGAATGCCCATGGTGCCCCAGCTTGTGCCGGTGGCGAAGGCGACGCCGGCGGCCAACACAAACACAATCGTTGGCATCCAAAATGGCGTCACATAATCGCGAATGACATTGCCCACATAGTCGGCCGTGCCGAGTCCTCCGCCGCGCTCCATTGCGGCGCGATTGTATGTGGCGGCGAATAACCTCTGCTGATCCGCCGTGAACTGTTCTCGCGAAGTGACTTCCACCGTACGAGTGACGGCTTCCTCGCCCGGTCCGGCGTGGCTGGTTGTCATTGTTGTCTTGTTGCCAAAGAAATCCTGGTCGATGGTTACGCCAAGGATTGTTGCCGTGTCACGATCGACCTGCGAGTCGTCATCAATCAAGGTGAACGCACCGCCTTCGACGGCGACTTCCTCGGACGCGGAGAAGCTCATACTTTCCGTCACGGTCTTAATGCCGGAAGCCAACCACAAAATCACCAAGGCCGGCAGCACCATCTTCGCGCCGGCGAAAGCGGCCGCACCAATCTGCTTCCAACTCAATAACCTTTGCGACCATGCCGAAAACGCCGCAACAAGCAATCCGGCAAGCGCGCCGTAACGCAGGGCAAAGTAACTATCGCCTTCCTGAAATCTGTCCATAAGCGGCTGATCGGCCCCAATGCTGTCCGTCCCCGATTTGACAATCAGCCAGAGCGTTACGCCAACCGTAACTGCAATCGGAATCACCGCATTGAACCACCGCTTGGGCGTTTCTTCGGCCGGGTTGATTGCGGCCTCATCCGCATTCACTTCTTCGGCCAACTCTTCTTCTTCGTGGAAGGAGTCATCGCCATCGGATATTTTTTGATCGCCGTTCTTGGATCGTCGTTTGGCCGCGCGCCGCTCGGCCTTGAGCATGGGCCCAAAGTCGCGCCCCATCCAGGCGATGATTGCAACAAAGGCCAAGGCCATGATTGCATAGAACCGATAAGGGATTGATTCCAGGAACGCCTGAGTGCGGAGTTCCGTGGTGGACATTTCAATGTTCAACCCCAACTGGTCATAGCCGTCGCCGATGTATTGCAGCTCCGTCGCCACCCAAGTCGAAACCAGCGCGATGCTCGCAATCGGCGCGGATGTGGAGTCCACAATGTACGCCAGCTTCTCGCGCGAAATCTTCAAGCGGTCCATGGTCGGCCGCAGAGTATTGCCCAACAGCAGTGTGTTGGCGTAGTCATCAAAAAAGACGACCAGCCCCAGCCCCCACCCGGTCAACTGTCCGCCGCGACGGGTCTTCGCCAAGGGGCTCAACGCGTTCACCAGCCCATACATCCCGCCAGAGGCATGCGCCACCGCAACCATCGCGCCCATCAACATCGTGAAGGTGAAGACCGAAAGCAGATCACCATCGGTCAGCGGGGCCCAAAGGTAGTCCTCGCCAAAACTTGAGACGGACTGGGAAGCCAGGTCCCAATATCGGGCGAAGCCAGGCTCGGCCGTATTGAATGCCGGGACATGCAGTAACACGGCCCCGCACAAAATCCCCAACATCAAAGAAAGCACAATCCGTCGCGTCGCAATCGCAATCAGAATCGCCAGCACAGGCGGGAAGATACTCCACGGACCAAACGGATGCTCATAGGCTGCAAAATCCGGATCGACGGTTACGGTTTCTGTCTCGGCCGCATCGTCCTGGCTTGTCGTTTCCGCCGCGTTGTCCGGGCCGACATCGCCTGTTTGTGCCCGGAGTTGTGCTGGCGTGAGCAACAAAGCCACAAGACCAATCACAAACAGAGCCAAACAGCGCGTTGGCATGCAGGCGGCCGACGCGCGATCCCTCCGGCTACGATTGTTCCCTTGCCTGTTCCGCGGAGCGAAGGGGCAGAGTGATAACAAACGTTGTGCCAAATTCACTTCCTGCAACGTCTTCATTACGGTCATCGCCGCTTTCGCTGTGGACGTCAATGTTGCCGGCATGCTGCTGGATAATCCGCCAGGCTTTGGACAATCCCATTCCTAGTCCGCGGCCTGACTCGCGTCCACTGAAATACGGATCGAACAAGTGTCGCCGAACCTGTGGGCTGATGCCGGGGCCAGTGTCACGGATGGTGATCGTTACGGCAGGGTCGTCGTCTTTGCGCGAAACCGAGGTCACGATTCGACCTTCCCGCCCGATGGCAAACAGGGCGTTATCATACACGGCCTTGAGTGCGGCAGCCACTTGCACGGCATCCGCTTGAATGGGCAACGGCCGCCACAGCCCTTCGCTGATCAGCTCGATCTCGCGGGCGTCCGCGATCTCGCCGATCGTTCCCAGCAACTCTTGAACAACTTGCGTGACGTCAAACTCGGTGATGTTCAACTTCGCAGGCCGCGCGAAGTACATCATCCCGGCGATCATCTCGTAGACACGTTCCGCCTGAGCTTTGATGATCTGCAAATCACGCCGGCGTTTGGGATCGGCTTCGTCCCGCGCGAGCAAGTCCGCGCGACCGCTGATCACGGCGATGGGATTGTTGATTTCATGTCCGGCGCCGGCCGCAAACTCCGCGAGCGATTCCAGCTTCTCCGTTTCCAGGTTGGAGGAAACTTGTGGGGATGCAACAGTTGTGGCAAGCGTCACCAGGCGTTCAACAAAGCCAGTTGGCAAACCACGGGGCGAGTCCCAGAGCTTCCGCGCCTGCCTGGCCGCGCGGCGGGCCGGCTTGAGCAGCCGCCGCTGACGTTTGGTTAGGTCACCCTTCTTGCGATTCAGCCAGCGTTCGGCCTTATGCACGGCCGCGGTCGCCTCGGAAAATCCGGACAGTTGTTTTCTGACAATGTCGTTTAGCTGCTTGCTCTCAGCAGCATCAGGAACGGCGGAAACCGCACCATGGCCGGCAATCAGGAGATGTTTCTGCGGCTTTACGGCGCTAGTCGGCTTCTTGTCGCCGGAGGTTGCATGTTCCGACGAGCGCGAGCTTTGTCGCAGGCGTTCGCCAAGCTGAGTCCATGCTTGACGCGAGTTAGCGATTGCCAGCAACCGCGCGATCTCAACCTGACTGCGCGCCGTGTCGCTTTCGCCATCGTTGCAAATCCGCCAGGCAAGTTCCGCAACTGACATGGTGCGTGCGTTGAGTTGGCCGCCCAACTTGGCAAGTCCTTGCAGTGTGCGGCGAGGGCATCCACGCATGATCGAAAGCCGCAGATCTTTCCTTCCGGCAACTCGCTCAGCCAACTTGGAAATGTGTAGCGTTCCTTGAGCTTGCATCTGGTCGCCGCCGTCACACACTTGTGTTTCCGCCAGCAACCAACAGCAGAACGCGGCGTCCGCGCGCGCAAGACTGGCAATCCGGCGTTGGCGAGTTTCCGCGGATGTCTCCAGCCAAGCTAATGCCAGTTGCGCGGCGCTACTATCACTGAGCGGAAACCAGGACTGAACGCGATGCGCAGCTTGGCGCGGAGCCGTGCAGCCTTCCGCAATGGCGTCAGCCGCAACTTCGCCTGAAGCGCGCTTTGACTGGGAAGGAGATTCCGCAACTGAAGACAAGAGCCACATACAGACAGCACGGCGAAGTGTCACTCCGCAACTGTCGGCCGCAGCGCGAAGAAGATACGCGTTGTTCGCGCGGCCGCCGTGCCGCTATCAATTAGCAATCCTCAGGTTACCGTGCGCAACGATGATAGTGAGCAAACAACGTTTGCAACAAATCGTTCCGCGGCAACAGAGTTATCGCGACCGAAGGCTAACTGCGGATCATCTTACTAACGCGATATCGACCGCGCGGTAACCGCATTAAGCTTCCGATCCGACCTCAATATCCAAGTGGCGACAGATCCGCTCGAGCAGCTTCTCGACTTCAAACGGTTTGTGCATGAAGTCATTCGCGCCGGCCTTGCGCAGATCGTCAATCTTGTCTTCTTCGACCATGCCGGAGATGCAAATGATCCGGATGTCGTCCATCGCCGTGTCATTGCGGACGCGTTGACAGACTTCTTTGCCGTTGATGTCCGGCAGCATCACATCCAGAACGATCAGGTCCGGGCGATAGTCCTTGACCATCATCCCGGCGTCAAAGCCGTTGTTGACGGTGCGGATCTCAAACCGGCCGTCACGCTCCAGGACGTCAACGATCAACTCGACGAGTTCTTCGTCATCGTCAACGACAAGGATCTTGCGCTTGCCGGAATCCAAGGCATCCGTGGGGATGCCGTTGTCTTTCATGAAGGCATATAGCTGATCGCGCGGAATCCGCCGGAAGCGACTCCCTGGTACGCGAAAGCCTTTCAGTTGGCCAGAGTCGAAACAGCGGATGATGGTCTGCTGACTGACTTTGCAGATCTTGGCCGCTTCGCCGGTGGTGAAAACGGTTTTCATAACGCCAACCACCCCTCTCTCCCTAGCTGATGGCCAGCGAGAACTCGCAAATGGAGTTTGCTCCAAGCAAACTCGCGCGAATTCCCAGCGTCCGTGATTATGCGAAACAAAGCATCCGCCCTGTGGTCCGCTTCTTTCTTAAACCGCTGAAAGCCGTGAGCCGTATGCGGCTGTTGCATTCGTCAAGATTCACGTAGAAGCTACTCTTAACCATGCCTGCCGAATTTGCTCACCTTAACAGCGTCGAATTATAGTGATCCTCCGGGACCAGTCAACATGAGCTTGGTTGACGCAAATCCCCATGCCAAAGTAGTTTGCGGTTGCGCTTTGGATTTTGCAACAAAGTCCGCAGTCACCGATACCAGCTCAAAGCGCACAAACATCTGAACACTCGAAACCCCGCAAAGGTTTACATTTCGCCGGCAAAGTTGTGCTAGCAATGCAAATTTTTCCAACGCGCAAGACTTGCCGCCGGCATTGCGCACAACAACCCCTCAAGCACGGCTTGCACTTGAGGGGTTGCGTAGATTTCGGGTTGTCGCAAAGCCAGCGAAGCTACTCGCGGCCAAGATCCCAGCAGATGAAGGAGTTGACCTTCATTCCGTTTGCACTGGCGAACTTGCCCACCGTTTGCGCGTCATCCTTCACAAACTTTTGCTCGTTAAGCACTTGCTGCTCGTAGTAAGTGCGCATCCGGCCTTCGACCATCTTCTCAAGGATGTTCTCCGGCTTGCCTTCCTTGCGGGCAGCTTCCTTCAGGATGTCACGCTCCCGAGCGACAGCATCCGCCGGCAAGTCTTCCTTGTTGACCACGCTGGGCTTCATGGCGGCAATGTGCATGGCCACATCCTTGGCTGCTTCATCATTTCCGCCCTCCACCTGTACCAGCACGCCGGTTGCTCCGGTATGGTGAGCATATCCGCCGCAGCCACCTTCCACACGCTGGATGCGGGCCAGCCGAAAGACCTCGCGAATGCGGTTGGTGATGTCGTTCAAAGTGTCCTTGAGCGTCTCGCCAGGCTTACTGGGATTGTCTTGCCCTAGCAAATCGTCGGGGCTGCTTGCACCGGGTCCTGTGGCCAACTGCTTGGCCATCGCACGGCAAAGATCGCGAACTTCGTCGTTCTTGGCGACGGGGTCCGACTCGCATTGCAGCTCGATGATAGCTCCCGCGCTGGCGGAAGTGTCGGCAAAGATCTCAACGCGGCCGGCGGACGTCTCGCGGTCACCACGAGACTCGCTGAATTTTTCGCCTTCCTTGCGCAACATCTCGACGGCGGCATCCTGGTCACCACCAGCGTCTTGCAGTGCTTTCTTGCACTTCATCATCGGCAGTTGGGTCCGATCGCGCAGCGCCTTGACCGCGGCGGCGGTAATCTCGGCCATAGTGGTCAAACTCCTCTTCGTGTTTCTCGCCAATATTGGGCGAAGTGGATTCGTGTGTGGTTGTCGCCGCTTGCTATTCCCTTGCAAGTGACGCGTGGACGACGTCGTTATCTTAATGACAATCGCGGACCGCGAATTGTTCAGAGCTTACGCATATTGTGCCAAAGCATCATGAAGGAACATCGTGAAGCATGGCAAATCGGCAAAAGTCCGTGAAGAAAAGCCAAGAACATGCGTGCGATACACAGTCGCGCCGATGTCTGACTCCCCCCGCACAAACCGCAAAACGCCGGGAATACTACGCGGTTGTCCGTGGCAAGACGCCTGAGGGACGCGGAGCCGGGGTTGCCTTGCGAGTTGTTTCTTCCGGTTGGTTCTGCGCGGCCAGGCTTTTGCCTTCGGCCACGGCATCCGCCAAACGCGAGAAGATGAGCTCGATGGAGCGGATGCTGTCATCGTTGCCGGGAATCGGCAGATCGACTTCATCCGGATCGCCATCAGTATCGATCAACGCAACCGTGGTCACGCCCAGCTTGTGAGCTTCCCGCACGGCGTTGTGCTCTTTGCGGGGGTCGACCATCACAATGCACTCAGGGATGCGGTCCATGGTGCGAATACCGTTGAGGTTGCGATACATCTTGCGATATTCGCGAGTCAACGCGGACTGCATCTTCTTCGAGTACTGGCTGATTTCGTCCGTATCGCGCAACCGCTCGAGTTCTTCCAGGCGAGCCAGTCGGCTGCGAATGGTGCGGAAGTTGGTCAACGTGCCACCCAGCCAGCGATCGCTCACAAACGGCATGCCGCATCGCTCGGCTTCTCGGGCGATAGCATCAGAAGCTTGACGCTTGGTGCCCACGAATAGGATCAAACCGCCACCGGCGGCCACCTGGTTGAGATAACGTCGGGCACGCAACAATCCGCGGACCGTCTCCCGCACGTCAATGATGTGGATCAGATTGCGCTTGCCGTAGATGTACGGCCGCATCTTGGGGTTCCACCGGCTGGCACGGTGTCCGTAGTGGACGCCGGCCTCGACAAGGTCCTTGACCAATACAGGCGCTGACACAAAACACTCCTTACGTTGGCACACCGGCTGCTTGCGGGGAGCAATCGCACAAGCGGCTATGACTTGCGTCACGTTTCCGCAGGGCAGACGCTCCGCCGACGTCCGGCGTTCGTCTCGGCCATAAGAGTTTCCAGCGAAGCCGCGAATCGCAACCTCACCGCAGGCGGGAAAAGCCTGCCCCCTGCCACGGCCGGTGAAAGCAGGGGAATCCCAGATGCTATCAACTCCCCGGAACAGGGTCAATCGGGGGTCGGCTGGGCTGGGGCGACTGGACCTGGGCAATTGGGCCGGGGTCGGGCCTATCATGAACGCCAGCGCAAATACGCTTCGCACATCAAGAATGGCCGAGGATCGCCGAAGCGGCAACGCGGTACCGCGAGAAGGATGGTTCGCGACCCCGGCGAAGTGCTCAACTCATTTCGCGGCAGCGGTCGCTTCCTCAGCGGATTCGGCGGAAGCCTTGCGCCAGGTTCCTGCCAGGGCGCGAATCCAACGTTGCCGTCGACTGTGGGCCTGGCTGACCAACTCCAGCAACTCATCCTTGTTAACCGGCTTCAGGATGTAGTCGGTCGCGCCAAGTTCCATGGCATCTAATAGCGCGCTACGCGTCGAGTGGCCTGTGAGAAACAAGACTTGCGTGAATGCGTTGCGCCGCTTGGCACATCGCAGCAATTCCAAACCGTTGATGCCCGGCATTTCCAGGTCGGTCAGCAGTATATCGATGGACGATTCCAGAATGCGTTGCCTGGCTTGTTCGGGATCGGTGAGCGATTCGATCTCGACACAGTCTTTGAGCGATTCCGTGAGAATGCTTTCCAGCAGACGGACCATGCTGGGATCGTCGTCAATGACCAACAGTTTTGTCACGTTGCCGCGTGTGGTTTCGTCGGCCATGAGTTTGCTCGGGGGCGATTTTGAAGATGCAGAGTTATTTGTGATTGACTGCGTCAGGCGAAACTCAGACGGAAACTTCTTCCGGAGTCTCGGCAGCGCCGGCTTCCGTGGATGCCATCTTTTCGCACAGTCCAACGTCGATGCAAACTTCGCCCCATTTGGTCGTAAACGGAATTCCAAACGGCGTGACGCCGGTCGGGAATGCCACGGTATGGTTCTTACCCAACACGACATTCGGCAAGCTGATGCTCATGGCAAACTGCTCGAGCTTGGCCTTGGCGCTTCCGGCAATCATGTTGGTCAATTCGCCGACGACATCCACAACGTCCGCGTTGATCTCGTCATGCTTCTCGCCCAACATGGCTTCGGCCGCGCCCAAAGCAACTTCCTTGCTCAAGCTGAGCACCACCGTGCCAACAGCCTTGCCGGACATGCCAATGATCCCGCTCACTTCATGGTCAGGCTTGTGATGGCCTTTCAAATAGAGCTGGCCGCGCTCAATCTCCGTGTTGAGCATCGTGCGAAAGACACTTAACGTTGAAGTGAGGAACGGGTTGATGTATTCGACGTTGACTGGGGTGTACTTCTGCGACATTGCCTGTCCCGTGTTGCAAATGCGTGAGAAAAAGCGTGGCTGAATGAACGTGTCCTAGGTAGCAACGCCGACAAGTTTGCCGAGTTTCGCGCGGAGTGCGTCGGCCTCGAACGGTTTGACCAAATAGTCCGATACGCCAGCCTGAATGGCTTGCAACACGCGGCTCTTTTCCGCTTCCGTCGTGATCAAGATGACTGGTACATCTTTGTTCACTTCGCGAATGCACTTCAGCAATTCCAGGCCGGTCTTGCCGGGCATGTTCCAGTCCGTCAACACAATGTCAAATGTGTCTTGCTGGAAGCAATCCCAGGCTTCGTCGCCGTTTCCGGCTTCGGTAATGTCCGTCACGTTAACGGCATTCAATGAGCGAATGATGATCTTCCGCATTGTTCCGGAATCATCAGCGACAAGAACTTTGTGACTCATCAGAGTACCTCGGTATTACGAATTCTCGAGCAAGAAAGCCTAGCTCGTGTATTGGCTGCGGGTGAGGTTTACGAGGAAGGGAATTTTGATTGGTTGTCACACAACTTAACGGTTGGCCGTCTCCAGCCGACCAGCCGCCGTGAATTGCCGACGGCATTGTGTAAGGATCAAGCCGGGCAAAGAGTCCAAGGGAAACTGCTTGTCAATGTTGCCAGAGACAAACGCAACCTTGTTCATGCCGTAGACATCGGATGTTGCTTCATCTTGGCCCAGGGTGTAGCCGCCGGCTTTGCGGATTGCGCCGCAACCTTCGGAACCATCATGGCCCATCCCGGTCATGATGATGCCCAATACGCGGCTGCGATAACATTCGACGGCGGAACGCATCATCACATCCACAGACGGTTTGTGTCCGCTGACGGGATCGCCATCTTTGACGACAAGTGTGACCTTTCCGCCAGACCGCCGCATGGACAAGTGCTTGCCGCCGGGCGCAACGTAGGCATGGTTGGGTTGCAGAACATCGCCGGTTGCGGCTTCTTTGACATTCAACCGCGAGTTCAAATTTAGCCGTTGGGCGAACGGCCCTGTGAACTGCGCCGGCATGTGTTGCACAACAACCAACGGCGGCAGCGGAGTTTGCAATGACTCAAACGTGTGGCTCAGAGCCGGGGGACCGCCTGTGGAAATTCCCAGCGCAATGCAGCAGTCGAGATATGCCGCGGGAGTTTGGGAGACTGGCGCCGCGGCAATGGATTTGGTTTTGCTTGATTCCGCCTGGCGAGCTTGCTTTGACTTGCGAATGCGGAGGATGCGTTGAACATCCGCGCCCGCGATGTTGAGGATCTTCTGCAGTAATTCATTGCCCCAATTGCCGGTGGCATCACGGACGCTCTCCGGCTTGGCGACGTAATCCATCGCCCCGCGCTGCAGCGAGTCGAGCGTCACGTCGGCGGCGCGCTGCGTCAAAGCGCTGACCATGATTGTGGGCACTGGACGCCGCTCCAAGATGCCGTCCAGAGTTTGCAGACCATCCATGCGCGGCATTTGGACATCCAACGTAATGACGTCAGGATTGAACTCGTCCAGTTTTTCCAGCGCCTGCTTGCCGTCGCTCGCGCAGCCGACAACCTCCAACTGGGGATGGCCGTTGATGAGGTCGCTGATCATCTCGCACATCAAAGCGGAGTCGTCAACAACCATAACGCGATAGTGTTTGTTCGGCATATCTGCTCGCCAATACCTGCGGTGGGGGAGAGCTGTTAATTGGTAACAAGCAACTTCCCCTGTCACTTTGAAACGTGGTTAGCTTGCGGTCATCTTGTTGAGCGCTCCAACGAGCCGTTCCTTTTGAAACGGCTTAACGATGAAGTCTTTCGCGCCCAATTCGAGCGCGTTCTTGAGAATCTCTTTCTGGTCCAACGCGCTGACCACCAAGACGCGGGCTTCCGGGTCAACTTCCATGATTCCGCGCAGAGCATGCAGCCCGTCAAACTCCGGCATGACCAGGTCCAGCGTCATCGCGTCCGGTTGGATCTCCTCATAGCGGTCGATCGCTTCCTGGCCGTTGGTCGCTTCGCCGGCAATCTCCCAACCGTCTTCGCTAACAGCGTCCTTGATCATTTCGCGAATGATCATTGCGTCGTCGGTAATCAGCAGTTTCTTGCTCATGGTCTCTACCTGATCAAAAGTGCTAATCCAGCACGGAATTCCAAGTTCGTAATTGCGTTTCGTGTTGTGTCTTGTTGCTAGATGGTGGTGGTTTCTTCTCCGGCAATTTCAATCTCGACTTCGCCGGTGGCCGCATCCAAAGTGACGCGACGCCCTTTGCTGCCGCCGAGATGTTCGGCGACGATGGGAATCTTCAACTCGTTCAACGCGGCGCGAAGCGCGGCGGCGTTTGAATCGCCAATTTGAATTGGTCCATTGCCGCCAAACATGTTCGCGCCGCCAGTCAGCTTGGCGACAAGACCGCTGGAATGGGCCTGGAGTTTGGCCAGCGACTGCAACATGTGCGGCAATGCGGTATCGGCAAACTTGCCGGGCAGGCCATCTCGGCCTTCGGACGCAGGCAGAACCACGTGGGCGAGTCCGCCAATTCCCAGCCGTTTGTGATAGAGCACAAGCCCAACGCACGAGCCAAGCACCGCTCGGGTGGTCTCCGGCTTGGTCACAACGGTGGTTTGCCCCATGCCGACAAGCGGCTCAGTTTTTCGGGCGGTTTTCTGTGTGTTAGTTTGGGCCACGGCGCTACTCATGAACTTCCTCTCCGACTTTACGATCGCTTGCTGTGGGTCGTTTTTTTCGGCAAATCAGGTTGCGGCTTCCAAGGTGGTATGGATCTCGGAGAGCAAGTTGTGGTCTGGCACAAAGAACACGCGCCAGTTCAGTTCCGTTTCACCCCGTTGAAAACTCGTGCTGCCCACCAGAATCCGATCGCAAACCATGGCTTGTGCCATCACGGCTTGCTGCAGGACAGATGCTCCAAAGTCCTGCACAAAATGCGGCGGCGAAGGAACAAGCTTCTGTCCAATCAAATCGGAGATTGAATGCACATAAGCACAGGCGAGGATGTTGCCTGTCTCTTTCAACGCGGAGATTTCGAGCGGCGCCCATTCGTCGCCTTCGCTGGGCGTGCGGTTGAGCAAAGTCGCGGCAAGCTCGCGGCCATTCTCGTTGTCAAACGTCAGGATGATCTGACCGCCCAACTCTCCCTGCAGAGTCAAGACAATGATCGTCAGCATGTCTTCGTCCGCGGCGAATTGCGCGGAGACCTCTTCCAGCGGCAACTCATGCACTTCGTCCAAAGTCAGAGTAATCTGGCCCGAAGTCCAGCCATGCAGCGATTCGGAAGCGGTGTTCGTGGCTTTCGCGAACAACTCATGCAGCAGTGCCTGCGTGCGATCATTCGTTGTTGGGGCGTTCACGGAGAATTCCTCATGCGGAGCAAGTTGGCGTCATTTCCGGATCGATTGCGTTGGTGCCACCAGTGGCCGAATCTTCGGCAATGGGTGCCTCAATAATGGAGTCTTCAGCAATGCGTTCTTCGGCAAGTTCAACCGTTGTTTCATTCTCGGCGTCGGTCGTTACTTCGGCCTCAATCGATGTTGTGGATCGCATGCGGCAAGACATCTGCAGCACCGTGGCCACGTCCAAGATCAACGAGACGCGGCCATCGCCAAGGATGCTGGCGCCGGCGATGCCTTCCACGTTGCGGTAGTTCTCGGACATGGACTTGATGACGATGTCTTCTTCGCCAATCAAACCATGCACCAACAAGCCAACTTCGCGATCATCGATGCCAATCACCACCAAAGTGACGTCGTCTGTGTCCGGTTCGACAAAGTCATCAACCGGCGGCCGGTTCCATGTGAACAAGTCGGCCAAGGCAATGATCGAGACGACACGCCCTCGCACGGTGGCCGTTTGCATTCCGCGGACGGTTGAGAGTTCCGCTTTCTCGACGCGAACGATTTCGATGACGGACTCGACGGGAATGGCGAAGACGTCGCCGTTGATGCGACAAAGCAGTGTCGGCAAGATCGCCATCGTCAGCGGCAAACGAATGGTGAATACTGTTCCCTTGCCGGGAACGCTGTCGAGATCGACAGTACCGTTGAGTTCTTCAATCTTGGAACGGACGATGTCCATGCCCATGCCGCGTCCGGAAACTTCCGTGACCTTCTCGGCCGTGCTGAAGCCAGGCTCCCAAATCAGCTGGAAGATCTGCTGATTGGTCATCCGCTCGGCGTCAGCTTCAGTAACCAGGCCCCGCGAGATTGCCTTGTCGCGAACTTTGGCGGGATCGATTCCCTTACCGTCATCCGTAATCTTGATGACAATCCGGTTGCCGCGATGGAAGGCGTCAAGATTGACTGTGCCGTGTGCCGGTTTGCCGGCGGCAATTCGGTCAGCCGGGGATTCAATTCCGTGATCGCAAGAGTTCCGCACCATGTGGATGAGCGGGTCACCCAACTCGTCAATCATTCGCTTGTCGAGTTCGGTCTTTTCTCCGCTGATCTCCAGCGAGACCTGCTTGTCCGTCCCGCGAGTCAAATCGCGGGCGACGCGCTTGAAGCGGCCAAACAACGGGCCAATGGGCACCATGCGGGTGTCCATCACACTCTTTTGGATGCCATCAGCGGCTCTGTCCAATTGGTGAACGGCTTCGGAAAGATCGCTGACCAATCCTCGCACGCCGCTCAGCTTTTGGATCTCTCGTTCGATGGACTCCAAGTCATCGCGGAGCTGTCGCGAATGATTTGCCATCGACTCCATCCAAACGCCGCCGGATTGGTCCGAAGCGGAATCCAAATCGCCGTTGATCCGCTCAAGCAAACCCATCGCTCCGCCAACAGACTGCGACAAGCTCTTGATCTGCAGCAAGTGCCGCAAGCCTTCGGAGATTTGCACAAACCGGGCTTTGTTGATGACAAGTTGACCGGCCAGGTTCATCAACTGATCTAAGCGATCAATATCAACACGCAAAGTCTCCGCCGGTTTGGCGACGTTTCGCTTTTGCGGCGGTGCGCTGTTTGCCTCGATTTGCGCTGCCGAGTTGTTTGCGGGCGCGTTTGTTGCCGGAGTGGGATTCGCGGTCGATGAGTCCGTTGCGGCGGCTGCCGGAGTTGTGTTGGCTGCCGGGGCAGGAGATGTCGCTGCCGAAGTTGTCTTTTCCGGAGTCGTAGTTGCTGTCTGCGCTGTCGGTGTCTGCGTTGTACTCGTCTGGGTGGTGTTCGCTGCGGCGCTCTCGGCAGTTGGTTTGTTCTGTTGAATTTCCGGCGGCGTGGCTTGCGTGGCGTCCGCAGTGGCTAGCGCAGCTTCTTGCGTGGCTTCAGTGTCAACAGTTTCTTCTGTTTGCTGCTCCTCCGCCGGCGCTCCGAAAGGGATCACATTCACACGCGAAACGCCTTCCAGGTTGAGCTTGGCCGCGCCTTCTTCCGGCGCCAACTCCGTGGCGACACCAATGGTGAGCGTTGTGAAGTCCGCTTCCGTTTCGAAGTCAATCTCTGCCGGCGCGCAGTGGAACATATGGCCGAAACTGTTGACCCGCTCGACGACCAGCGTCGCTTTCAGTTCAACCAGCGGGAGTTCCGGCTCGAAGATGACTTGCGCCACAAACCCGCAAGCGTCTTCCGCTGCCAGTTCCACAATCCGCGCGATATCGTCTTCGGACAGCGTATCGTCTGCCGACTCCTGCGCTTCGGCGGATGCTGTCGCCTCTTGCGTTTCGTCAGCAGCTTCATCCTGAGTGGTACGAGCACGAACCAAAGCCTGATAAGCTTGATCAAAAGCTTCGGAGTTCGCATCGCCGGACTTCAGGGTTTCCACGTAGGTCCGCAGCGCGTCCGTACATGTCAAAAGTGCATCCGCAACTGCTTCCGGCAAGTCCGCTTTCGCCTGCAGCAATTCTTGCAGAACGTCTTCCATCAGGTGGGCCAGCTTGGCCGGACGGTTGAGACCCAAAGATGCCGCGCCCCCTTTGATCTTGTGGCACGTGATCATCAGGTTCTCAACGGTCTTTTCATCCTTTGCCGCAAGCAGCACGTCAGAAAGATCGTCGAGCGACTGTTCGCACTCATCGATGAAGATGGAGAGATAATTGGCCGGGATGTCGGTCTCGTCAATTATCCCGGCAAAGTGATCGACTTGCGGCTCCACCGGTTTGGGCGCCTCGGGAGAATTCGCCACAGCGCTGTCCGTCATGTTGGTTGGCTCCGCCTGAAGTTGCTCGACGTGCTCGTTGATTTCGTCCAGGGTGTTCTCCGCTTGACTTGCCGCGTCTTGCGTTTCATCAGCGGAACTTTGCGCGTCTTCAAAAACCTGTTCTGCATCTGCCTGACTTTGGATTTCCTTTTGCGCGCCGTTGGATTCCAGCAAGTTTTGGATCTCGGCTGTAATTCCGTCTGTCTGAACTTCCGGTTGGCTGGGATCCCGCAATCTGCCAATCATCAAGCCCAGGCAATCGACCGAGCGAAAAACCAGGTCGACGGAATCCACCTGCAGGAACAACTCGTTGTGTCTGACAGCGTCAAACACGTTTTCCATCTTGTGCGTCAGCAGGTTGATGTCGTCCAACCGCAGCATGGCAGACAGCCCTTTAAGGCTGTGCGCCGCGCGAAACATCTCGTTGATCAGATCGGCATCGCAAGCTTCGTTCGCGCCTTCTGGCAACGCTTTGACCCAGTCGTCCAGAACGAAAAGATTCTCGTTGAGCTGCTCCAATAGCCCATCGGACTCGTCGAGGAAATCGCCGAGCATGCTCTCGAGAAAGTCGTCTTGAAATCCCAGGTCTTGCGACATCTATTTCTTGCCCCGCGCGCTGGATCTTGTGTCCGGCTTCTCGTGTAGCCATCCCTGGTGACGTTCCAAATCCTTGAGCAAGTCAGATGTCCCTTCGGCGGGACCAGTGACCAACATCGCGCCGGGCGCAAGTTGATCGATCACATGCTTGAGGACTTGAATCTTGGAGTCTTTGTCAAAGTAGATCAGCACGTTCTTGACAAAGACCAGGTCGAACGGCATTTCTCGCAGCGGGTCCAGCAAGTTGTGATGCTTGAAGCGCACCAACTCTTGCAAAACCGGCTTCACGCTCCATTCCTCAGTCCCTTTGATCGGCGAGAAGAATCGCCGCTTGTAGGACTCGGGAACACCTTGCATGGCGCGTTTGCTGTAGACGCCTTCTTTGGCGTGTTCCAGGGCGCCCATTCCAAGATCCGTTCCCAGAATGTCAATCGTCCACTGCGAGGCATCCGGCAGTTTGTCCAACAGGCAGCTGGCGATGGTGTAAGGCTCATCGCCTGTGCTGCATGCGGCTGACCAAACTCGCAGCGTTTTCTTGCGTTTACCTTCGCGTGCCGCTTCCGCAATCGCCGGCACAAACTTGTTCCGCAGCCAGTCCCATTGCGAGATATCGCGAAAGAGATAGCTCTCGTGAGTCGTAATTTCCTGCAGGAACGCGGTCCATTCCGGATCGTCCTTCTTGAGGGTTTTGATCTTCGTCAGGTACTCGTCGTAGCCGACGATACCAGTCGCGCGCAAACGGCGACGCAAGCGGTTGGAAAGCAGCGTCTTCTTCTGGGAAGAAATCCGAATGCCTGTGCGGTCATAGATCAGATCCGCGTACTTGGCGAGTTGCGTATCTGTGACCTGTTCCGTTGGCAGCGTAACCGACATGTCTTATTCCGCGCTTCGAGGTGGTTCCTGATTCATCCAAGGAGAATCGCAATCGACCGGCGGCATGGGCGACTGACCCACGCCGCCGGTACTTGTTGCAATGCAATCGCATCGAGTGCTTACTCTTCGATGCGGAAACGGGAGACCAGGTCTCGCAGCGAGGAAGCTTGAGCTCCCAACTCTTCGCTGCTGGAGGCCATCTCTTCGCTGCCAGCGGCCGATTGCTCGGTCACTTGCGAAACTTGTTGGATGGCGTTGGACACCTCGTTGGCGTTTTGAGCCTGCTCGACGGTGGCGTCGGCGATCTCCGAGATCTTCTTGGCGGTCTCTTCGACGCCTTGAATGATCTTGGTCAAGGCTTCTCCCGTTTGCTCGCTGAGGACAGCGCCCTCTTCGACGCGTTGCGTCGATTCTTTGATCAACGTGGAGATTTCCTTGGCGGCTTCGCTGGATCGTTCCGCGAGCTTGCGGACTTCGTCAGCCACAACGGCGAAACCAAGGCCGTGCTCGCCGGCACGGGCGGCTTCAATCGCCGCGTTCAAGGCCAACAAGTTGGTCTGGCTGGCGATCTCCGAGATCACTTGGATGATCTCGCTGATCTGGCTGGACGAACTCTTGATCCGTTCCATGGCTTCGACCGACTTCTTCACGGCGTTGCCGCCATCTTCAGCCAGGTCGCTGGTGGAACGGGCAACGCCATTGGCTTCGCCGGCATTGTCCTTGACCGCTTCGATGCTGCGGGTCAATTCTTCGATTGAAGCACTCATCTCTTCCACCGAAGCGCTTTGCGTTTGGGCTCCTTGAGCCAGCGTTTGGGCACTCTCGGAAACCACGCGGGCTCCCTCGGTGAATTGAGCGGCGCCTTCAACAACTTGCGAGATGATGCCACGCAAGTCGCTGAGCATGGTCCGCAGACCGCTGGCCAATTCGCCAACCGCGTCTTGGCTCTCAAAGTTGCAGTCTTGCGTCAAGTCGCCTTCGGCGGCCGCGTTGACGACGCGCAGGATGTCGTCGACCTTGTTGCGCAGGTCCTCTTGAGCCGCACGTTCGCGCTCCTGGTTCTCCTGCTCACGACGAGCGGCTTCTTTCTGATCCGTGATGACTTCCCAAGCCACCATTGGGCCGGAGTAGTTACCGTTGGCGTCATAGATCGCCGAAGCGTTCAGGGCCAGGATCTCGTCACCGACTTGAATCTCCGCCTCGTGCGGCAGGTTCTTCGGATCGCCCAACAATTTGCGTTGGTGAGCCGGGTTCTTGTGGAATACGTCGTAGCTGGAACCGACAATCTTGTCGACCGGGATCGGCAGGATCTTCTCGATCGTCTTGAGAGTTTGCTCCGAGGCCGGGTTCATGTAGATGATCGTACCATCGGTATCGGCCAACATGATGTTGATCGGCGCGTTCTCGACGATCGCCGACTTTTCGGCGGCTTCTTGCTCACTCTTCAGCTGCTGCGTGACCACGTCCCACGTCACCATCGGGCCAGCGTAGTTGCCGTCGGCATCGTAGGTGGGGCTGACCAACAGGTCGAGCTTTTCACCTGCCACGTCGATGATCGCTTTCCGCGGCAACGACTTGTAATCCGCCAGGACGCCGCGCTGGAAGGACGGATCCTTGTGGAAGATATCGATGTTCTGGCCGATCATGTCGTCAACACGAACAGGAAGATGCTGCTCCAACGTTTTCAACGTCTTGATACTGGCGGGATTCAAGTATTGAATCCGCAGGTCGGTATCGGCCAGCATGATGTTGACCGGCGCGTTGTCCAACATCGCCTGCTTTTGAGCGGTGTTGCTCATCTCGGCCACTTTCTGCGAAACGAGACGGCCAACCGTCCGCAGCACATTCATTCGTTCGTCGCTAGGTGTCAGCGACTCGGTCG
The DNA here is from genome assembly GCA_937982665.1 of uncultured Planctomycetales bacterium. Classification (GTDB taxonomy): domain Bacteria; phylum Planctomycetota; class Planctomycetia; order Pirellulales; family S012-138; genus CALJLD01. The sequence goes on along the minus strand of CALJLD010000187.1, from coordinate 13,951 downwards.
TGAAGAAGTCCATCGTGCCGGTGACTTCGCCATCAATAATAATGGGGAAGCAGAACCCGGATTTCACGCCAGCGCGTTGAGCGATGGGAGCGCGAACGCAATCGACCATTTCGCCGATGTCTTTGACAAAGAACAGATCGCGACTTTGCCAGGTCTTACCGGACAGGCCAACGCCTTCCTTGAAAGAAGCCGCCATCGTGGCTTGATGGAACTCCGTGTTGACCGTACCGGATTCCAACGCGAACTTCAGGCTTTGGGTTTGTGTGTCCAACTTCCAGAACGAACCGTAGGCCCAACCCAGAGCGTCACGGACGGTGTCCAACGAAGTCTTGATGACTTGCTCGACCGTTTGGGCATTGCCGATGGCTTCCAGCACGCGCGTCACCGCGGCGGCATCCGCAGCCATATCTTGCTGACGACGCGTCTCACGAATTCGCGTAATGGCGTTGGAAACAAGTTGGCCAACGTTCCGCAATGCGTCGAGACGTTGCTCCGACAACTCAAGAGTTTCCAGGGCAAAGAAGTCCATCGTGCCGACGACTTCGCCATTGACGATAACCGGGAAGCAAACGCCGGACTTGACCCCAGCGCGTTGCGCGATGGGGGCACGAACGCAATCGTGCATGTCGCCGATGTCTTCAACAAAGAACAAGTCGCGTGTCTTCCAGGCACGTCCGCTGAGGCCAACGCCTTCGGCGAAGGAAGCTTGTTCGGTTGCGCGACGGAAGTCGTCATTGACCGTGCCGGCTTCCATGGCGAATCGCAGCACGCCGTTGGCTTCGTCCAACGACCAGTACGAAGCATAAGCCCATCCAAACGCTTCCTTGACGGAGTTCAACGCTGTGCGGACGGCGTCTTCAACCGTTTCGGCTTTGCCGACTTGGCTAACGACATCGACCAATGCGCGATAATTCGCTTTGGCTTCACTCTCGATGTTTTGCGCTTTGTTTTGCGCGTCACGGCCGTTCTTGGAGTTCTTTGTGGCGACTGCGGTCATTGTGGTCTCCCGTCGATATTTTGATGAGTGTCTTTTTGTGTTGAGAAAATTGGGGTGCCGTGTTGGCAATTCGCCGGCCCAGGGCGAGATGTGTTGGCTAAGCGTTGGCGGCGATTTCCTCCGCCTTTTCGAGCTCCTGCTCGGCTAAGATTCCGTCGATATCAAGCAAGATCAGCAGGCGATTTTCCAACTTCGCCAGACCAATCAGATATTCCTCGCCAAGTCCGGCAACAGTCGGAGGAGGCGGAGCAATTTGTTCTTGTGAGATCCGCAGGACTTCGCTGACGGCATCCACGATGATGCCAATCGTTTTGCCGGCGACGTTGATCACCATGATCCGCGTCTCGTCCGTGCGCTTTTGTTCCGGCAAACCAAATCGCAAACGCAAGTCAACGATGGGGATCACCGTGCTGCGAAGGTTGATCAAACCTTTGATGTATTGCGGCGTTTGCGGCACGCGAGTGATCTCACCCATCAGGATGATTTCCTGAACCTTGGTGATCTCAATGCCGTACTCCTCTTGGGCCAATTGGAAGCTGACCAATTGCATGGACCCTTTCGCTTCCCCTTGCCACTGTTCCTGGGCGGCTGTCGCCTTGGTCATGGTCGCGGACACGGAACACTCCTGCGTTGATTGTGAATGGCGCTTGGCTTGTTGCTTGTTGATGTCTTCGCGTTTGCCAGAGGTGGCTCAAACTCAGTCCGTCAAACGGGAATCCGTCGGTACCGTTTGCCTATTGGGACTGAACCCCGCATCCCCTGTGTGCGAGACAATCGCTAAGGGTTATTAGCACGCGATTTTGCGCCCCGCAAAATTGGGGGAGCAAACTCGCATCATCGCGCAAGGCTGCCGGCGGCATTTTGCAGCTCGCCCTGAAAATGCCCCGCTTGGGCGAGAAACTAGCGGCTCTCAACTGCGAGCGAGAACCGCTTACGATGCGCAACAGATGCCGGAATCCTCGGCGAATCCGTCACCTTTGCGCTGCCAGCAACGAGAAATTGGCGGAGTTCGCGAGAATCGCTGAAGCGGGAATGTCGGCAAAAGCAGCACAATGAGCGCCGCGACTGAGCTGCAAGTTTGCTGGAAAGTTCGCGGAATCCTCGCCTTGCCCCCGCTCCGATTCTTCGTAAAATGGGCGATTCTTCCGATATTCCATTTATCGCGTGATCACCCACTGGTTACCGTCATGACGATTGATAAGAGCCTGAAGATTCGAGCAGGCCTCGCCCGCACCCGCAGCGTTTTGACGCGCGGTGAGCGGATTGCCCGCTTGAAGACCATGGATAAGTTTGCCGACGGCGACAGCCCTTATGGCCTCCCGAAGGTGCGCGTCCCTAAGCTGACGATGAAGAAGAAGAAAAAGAAGAAGGAAGAAGACACCGAAACCGAAGCCAAGGAAGAAACTCCCAAGGCAACGTAACGTCGGGCTTCTTTTCGCCTGCGAAATCACAATCGCATGTCCTTTCCAGGGCGTGCGATTTTTCTTTGCACTATGCGTTGTGTGGTGCGCTATGCGTTGTCTTGCTTCAACCGCCGGACTGCACAAGTTCGCCGGTCTCGGGATCGAAGTATGGCATGCCCCCGGTGAATTCAAGTTTCGCTTCTGCGCGAAGCTTCTTCACAAGATCAGCAAGCACGTTGCGGGTCATCGCCTGATCCACCGCGGTGACAACGTCCTTCAGTTCCTTCTTGCCCTCTTCAATCTCCGTGACCTGAATGATGTGAACACCAAAGGGCGTTACCACCGGGTCCGAAATCTCGCCAACTTCCAAATCAAACGCCGCGCTGGAAAACGGCTCCGGCATAGAACCGCGGCGCTCGATGAAGCCCAGGTCGCCACCATTTTCCTTGGTGCCGGTTGAGAACTCCGAGACGGCTACCTCGAAAGTGATCTCACCTGCGGTGAGTCGCCTGTGGATATCCACGGATTGCGCTTGTCTGGCTTGCAGGTCTGTTTCCGTGTCGCCCAACAAGATGTGGCTGACACGCAGGCGAGTGCCGTCAAACTGGCGGCGATGCTCCTCAAAATAGGCTTCGCGGGCCGGAATGGTCAGTTGTTGACGAATGTATCGACCCCAGGCAATGTCCCAACTGATCGCGCGACGCAGCAAATCTTCCGTGAGTTTTTCTCGTTCCAGGTAGTCGGCTAACGTCACCTGCTGGAACTCAAGGCTCCTGACGAACTCGTCATAAGCTTCCTGAATTTCATCCGGCGTTGCGGCCAATCTTTGCGATTGCAACCAATTCAAGACCAGTCGGCGATTGATGGCTTGATCCAAAGCGGCGGCTTCCGCCTGAGCCTTGGCTTCTTCCGCCAGAGGGCGGTCGCGAAACGCCTCGCGCAAGACCCGCTCGACTTCCAGGCGAGTAACGGACTCGCCATTGACCCGCGCAGGCACGTCTTGCACGGGGCGCTGGGCAAGTGCGGAAGAAACCAACAACACCCAACAGGCGCCCACCAATGGCAGCACGCTTGGCCGTAAACCGCTCAAGATTTCACTCCTCTGTCCGGTTGCGTTCCCCACTTGCCGCGGTGGCGTTGTCGTTGTCGCCAAACGCATTTACGGCAGCGGAATGTCTTTCAGCGTGAATTTCACCGGCAATGTCAGGATTGTTGTCGGTGTTTTGTAGACTAGCTTATAGCCGGCTGGCCCGTCCGGCAGATCGAAGTAATAACCCATACCAACTTCCTCTTCCGTGCGGCGGAGCATCTCGGCACCGTCAAATTCCAACTCTTCGCCGTCAGGCGAAACTAACACAACAGAGTTGTTGTAAACCCAGTTGCGGTGCGATTGCAGCGCGCCTTGGGCTTCCTCAAAGCGGATCATCACTGCAATCTCCCAAACGTCCGCATTTTTGCGAACGCGGTCTACCACAACGGCGACGCCTGCGGAACGCTGTTCGACACGGTTGCCCGCGTCAAGATTCTCAAACTCAAACGTTTCGATCCTGCCGGGAATGAGCAAGTCAAACGTGCCAGAGAGTTCGCCAATCTTGGTGGCGGTGCGGCCAGGCAAGGCCAACGGCAAATGGAACTCGGCCGAAGTATCTTCGCCCACTTCATAGGTTGGCTGTCCCATTCCGGAGACTTCAATCTCGTTGCCATCTTGATCTTTGACGGTCAGATTCGAATACGACATCTCCGCGACGATGGGACGCAACCGCGGCTCCCAGGAAAGATCGAGCGTGACCTCCATGCGGCGGTCCATGGTGTTGCGAATGCTGCGTTGCGACATCACTTCCGTGGCTTCCACGCGGAATGGCCCTGCGAATGTCGCAATCCGTTCGGAGCGCGGCGCTTCGGTATCGGCGCGGGCCATCAAAGCCATACCGGGATCCGGGGCGAAGCCATAAGTGGTCAACTGCGCGCGATCGAGGATATCGTCCATGACTTCCATGAACGTCTGGTTCTCATAGTTGAACTCCAGCTCTTGTTCGCCGGCATTTTCATTTTGATAAAAGAAGATGTGATTCTCAGTCGCTTGTTCGATCTTCTCCAACGCTTCGGAGAGTTTCATCTTTCCGGACAATGTCACCAAGGTCGGTTCCGAGATCGATTCGGCGTGCCGGACCTGAAGTTGCTCGCGGACTCGGGCAAGCCGTTGCTTGAGGTTGGCTGACATTTGATCGGTCGGCGCGGGCAAAAGATCGAGCACCCTGGGACCAAGCTCGAGAAGTTTGGCTTCCGCGGCATCGGCTTCGCCGGAACTGCCGTCACGCATTTGCTTTAGCAGCGAGCGGACCTCCGAGTCCAGAGGATTCTGTTCGCTGTTCTCGCTTTGTGCGTCTTGTTCCGCGATTGCGATCGCTCCACTAACGGCGGATCCATCAGCTGCGGCAAACAGCAGAACTGGGCCGGCGGCCAAAACAAACACGCGGAGCAAGATGATGCGAAGAGTTTTATTGTGCATGATGACCTGCCCTATTGGCGAGGAAGTGGCGTGCAAACGGCAACGTGCGAACGAGAGATGTGCGTGGATCAGGGCAACTGTAACCATTTTAGGATTTACCGTGGGATCAAGCCAGGAAGTTCCACTTGGAGTGCGGCCGGGTGAACGCCGGAACTAGACGTTGATGAGCTAGCCTTGATTGGGCCGGATTGCCGGCCAGGTGGGCGAAATGCTTGCCGTAAATTGTCCAAATCGCCACTGGAATTCGCACAACGGGAATTCGCATGCTTTCGCTTCGTGCTGTCTTGCTGGGAAGTTTCTGGGTTTCCACGTGCATGGCCTGGCCAAGCGACGCGCTGGCGCAAAATCGCGCTCCGTCTCGACAGCTTGCCAAGCTGCGACTCAACGGCCAGACCATCGAGGCGGCGCCGCTGTTGGAAGGCAGCGACGGCGTGTTGATGTTGGGCCGCGACGGGGCGATCTTTCAGATCTCGCTGGAAGTGGCAGGGCAATCTCAATTGACCACAGGGCGATTCACGCCGGCTTCGCGCTCCGCGCTGCGCAACCAACTGCAACAAGAGTTTGGCAATGCTTACGACGTGACCGCCACTTCGCACTACCTGGTTGTGCATCCCAACGGGAACGGTTCGCAATGGAGCGAACGATTTGAAGAGCTGTACCGTTCGTTTGGGCATTACTTCAAGTTGCGTGGCTTTGAGGTGCGGGAGCCGGAGTTTCCCTTGATTGCGATTGTGCTTCCCAGCCGGACGGAGTTTGAGCGCTACGCCAAATCGAAAGGGGATAAGATCCCCAATGACGCGCTGGGCTATTACTCGCCGATGAGCAATCGTGTTGCACTGTACGACGTGTCCGGCGGTACCAACCAGCAAGCGTGACAGGAAAATGCTACCACGATCATTCATGAAGCGACGCATCAAACGGCGTTCAACACCGGTATTCATCAGCGGCTGTTTCCCACGCCCAACTGGATTGTGGAAGGCTTGGGGACAATGTTTGAAGCCGAAGGCGTTTGGAACGCCCGATACAACACGCGCTCCAGCGATCGGGTGAATGCGGATCGCTTGGACCAGTTCAAACAGTATCTTGGCCGACGGAAGAAGGACGCGTTTGTTCAACTTCTGGCCGGAGACGGGATGTTTCGCGATGATCCTCACGGGGCCTACGCGGAAAGTTGGGCCTGGTGTTATTACTTGATGGAGACACGGCCGCGCCAATTCGCCAGCTACCTGCGGAAGATTGCCGCGCGGGGTGAACTGGCCCAATACTCGCCGACCGAGCGGCTGAAAGATTTCACCGCCGAGTTCGGCAGCAATCTCGATTACCTGGATGCTCAATTCGTGCGGCACATGAAGTCCGTTAAGTAATTGGGGGTAGGTTCGTTGCCGCTTCGGCCTGTTGGCGCTGCGAGCCTTGCTTGAAATGCGGAAAAGCCGCGGCCTTTCTTGCGTTTTGTGCAGGATTGATCTGCGCACGAAACCTTTTTCGCGCGTGGGAAACCATTTCGGACGCGTCGGAAACCTTTCCGCATGCGTGGTGAATCATTTCCAACGCGTTGGAAACCTTTCCCCGTGCGTCGTAAATGATCCCGCAGGCAATGGGAATGTTTCCGTTCATGGCGCATTCCGCTCCCAGCGGACTACTCCGCCTGGTTTGGCGCGGCGCGACAATGTTTCTTTCTCCAATGGCCATCGTTACTTGGCCTCCCTTATGTTGTTGGTGTTGTGCTTAGACCGTTGATGGATTGCGGAATATGCGCGAAACGATCATGCCCATGACTGTTCGGTCTTAGGTTGATTGCCGAGTGGAGACTCGCTATCCGTGCGCAATTCCCCCTCTACTTACATATAAGGGCGTTGGCGGACGAGATTTGCAGGCGGCGAAAGATTTTTCCGCAAAAAACCGGCCGAAATCGCGCTGCCTTTTGAATTCTAAGGACGCAACACAAGACACCGCCGGGGCGGACGGAGATATCAAGCGGTATGCTCCGCGTTCGCCTGCGATTTCGTTGACGGGATGGGTTCAGCCCGCATCCACCAAGATCTTTAGCTTTGGGAAAGCCTCATGCAAAGTCTCAACACTTTCCTCTGACAGCAGCGTGCCTCGAAGGTCGATGAATTCAAGATCCTTCATGGACAGCAGGGCATCCAGGCAACTGTCATCAACGGAAGAGCCGCGGAGCCTGACCCACCGCAATCCGGGAATCCTAGATAAGGCCAGTACGCCAGCCTTCGCGAGTCTTGCGTTGGTCAGGTCAAGTGACTTTGGGCGCAGGTCTAAGTTCGCAATGCGTTCCGCCACATCGTCATCCAAACTCACGTAGTACAGCAATTCCTGGATGGCGTCGCCGTGATTACGTTCATTTTGCGCGGCGACTTCGTTGAGTTGCTGAAGGACTGCCTGTCGCTCGTCGTTTTCTTCAACTCGTATCGTCGTCCTTTCGTAACCGAGCAAGACCGGCGGCTCCTCGCCAATTTGGCCGACGACAAAACAGATGAACGTGAAGTCACCAACGTCAAAGCGGCAAGGCCAACAGAGTGGACGACGGTCAGGTTCGCTGACGGGACCACGCCCACCAATTCCCATGCCGCGTCCATTGCCCGGTCCCGTCATGCTGTAAGTGCTGCTCGTCTGTTCCCAGCAGACTTTCCCCGTGGATTCGTTCACGATTACAGCATGTTGATCTAAATCAAAACGAACAGGTTCCTTGCCTTGATGAATGGCCGTCGTAATGCTGAATTCGGCACTGAAGCGGATGGGATGTCCTAGCATGACATGCGGCTGTTTGCCTTCGCGAATCGACAATTCGCCGCCGCGGAAGAACGAACCTGTTTCGCCGACCAATCTTGTCGAGGCGAGGGCATTTCCAGCATGTGTGCCGGAAATCTTCTTCGCGAGATGGTGGCCGCTCAAGGGATAATTACCTTCACGATTGTGTTGGGAATGGGTCTCTCCGCCCAAGGCTAATGCGACACCGATCAAGACCAATCGAACAGCGAAGTGCTGTCGGCGAACAAGTTTTCTGCCGTGTTGATTAGCGGACATGTCGACTGCCTCCTTGCAGAGTTATTTTGGCGCGGCGGCCTGGGACCGACAAACTCGCGATAGGCCGCGCTCACGCTACAATTGTATGGAAGCCCGTTATCACGGCAAATCCACCGCACCATTCAAGCCAAGCCAACCGACCTGAACTCAAATGGCCAGGGTTTTTTATCTCGCCGGCGACTCGATCAAGATCGACAAGGGTTTTGACACTGGCGGTCTGGGCGTCTTTGTGAACAACCGCCTGGGCTGGGAAGGGGCGCTAGAAGTTGGGCAGCAGGTTGTGTTCACCGTGGGCTCGCGAGATTATCTCCTTGGCCGGCTGCCGCCGCCACAAGGTCAGAAGGCGGGGCACTATCTGATTCGGATTGGAGAGAACGGCGAGGAGATTGCCGCGCAACAATTCAGCGAGCTACGGAAGAAGAGCGAAAAGCAACAGCAGGCCGAGAAAGGGCCTGTCTATGTTTGTGCCGCGGTGTTTTCGATGATTGGCGTTGCGGCGATGTTGTTGCTGAACATGACAACAGGCGTGATCCCCGGCGGGGCTGTGGGCGGCGCGATTGGCGCGGCCGTGGGTTATGGCTTTGGCCAATTGGTTGGAACGGCCATTTTTGGGAAGGAGTAGCGTTGCAATTCGCCGAGGCGGCGTACTACCTCGTCATTCCCGCGCAGGCGGGAATGACGGTACGAGTTGTGAAACTCGCTGCACCGAATGACGGTGAAAAGCTGTCAAAGCTTTGCAGCGTCGCGCATTCAGCGCGAAGCTTTTTAGTGCACTCAACGCGCGAAGTAACTCGCTAGTCGCCCTCTTCCACAAGGCGTACTTGTTCCGCCTGGGATTCCACAACGCGGCGCGCTGCGCCGAGGCCTAACTTCCAGAACAGCGCCGGGCGAACGAGGAATTCCAGCAGCGTGCTGGTGATCAAGCCGCCGATGATGACCGTTGCCACGGGGTAGAGGATTTCTTTGCCGGGCTCGCCTGCGGCCATGGCCAACGGCACCAGACCGATGCCGGAGGTGAGCGCGGTCATCAGTACCGGAGCGAGGCGGTCTTTGCCGGCGCGGACGATCATTTCGCGCGACCACGTTTCGCCTTCATAGCGGACGAGATGCAGATAGTGATTGATCAACAAGATGCCATTTCTTGACGCAATGCCGCATAGTGAGATGAAGCCCACCATGCTGGCCACGGTGAGCGTCTGGTTGGTCAGGTAGAGCGCCGCGACGGAGCCGATAAAGGCCATCGGCAAAGCGATCATCACTTGCAGCGACAAGTTGGCCGAGCCGAACATCTTGTAGAGCACGAGGAACATCGCCACGAGTGAAATCACAAACAGGATTGCGATCATGCGTGACGCGGATTGCTGGCTTTCGAATTGTCCGCTGTACTCCGTGAAGTAACCCGGCGGCAATTCCTCTTCCAGAGGAGCCAGGCGCTGCCGAATATCGCCCACTACGTCCACCAGCCCTCGACCGCTGACGTTGCACTGCACGATGATTCGCCGCCGCACTTGCTCACGGTTGATGGTGTTGGGGCCGCCAGCTTCGTAGATTCGGGCGACATCCTCAAGTTTGACCGTTCCGCCGCCCGGCGTTTGCAAAACCAATCGTTTGATGGCTTCGCGGTCTTCGCGGACGCTTTCGTCCAAACGCAGCAACAGGTCGAACGTGCGCTGCCCATCAAGGACTTGCGAGATCACTTCGCCCTGCATGGCCGTTTGCACGAACTCATTGACGTCCAACCGCGTTAGCCCAAATTGTTCGAGCTTGCGGGCGTCGACCTCAATCCGCAGCTGCGAAATCTCAATCTGTTGCTCAACCTGCAAATCGCGAATGCCTTCCACTCCGGCGATGGCCGCTTCCATCTTGTTGGCTTCGCGGCGGAGCACGTTCAGGTCATCGCCATAGAGCTTGATGGCGATTTGGGCTTTCACACCGGAGAGCATGTGCGAAATCAAGTGCGCCAGCGGTTGTTCCACGGACGTAACGATGCCGGGCACTTCGTCGAGCGCCCCTTCGATCTCGTCAATGATCTCTTGCCGGGAAAGTTTGGTGTGTGGATTGATGGTGGCGACAATTTCCGTGACGTTTGTGCCTTCGGCGTGTTCGTCCAGTTCCGCCCGACCGGTTTTGCGAACGAAAGCGACAATGTCGTCGATCTGCTGCAGGCGTGCTTCGACTTGTTCGGCCTTGATGTTTGACTGTGCCAGCGACGTGCCCGGCGGGAGCAGCACGTTGATTTGCACGGCGCCTTCGTTGAATGGCGGCAAGAAATCGCTTTCCAGGTTCCAGGCGGCAAGCCCTGCAATTGCCACGGCCAACATTGCCAGCAGCAACATTGGCCAGGCTAGACGCAAGCTGGCGCTCATGGTGATGCCGGCGAGCCACTTCAAGCCACGCACGACCAGTCCGTCTTTCTCTTCTCGGCCGGCTTTGACGGAGCCAAGCAGCCAATAGCTCAAGACAGGCGTGACCGTCAGCGAAACAAAGAGCGACGACACCAGCGAAACGATGTACGCAATTCCCAGCGGCGCAAACAGCCGACCTTCCATTCCGGACAGGGCGAACAGCGGTACAAACACCAGCACAACAATCATTGTGCCGTAGACGATGGAGTTGCGGATTTCGCAACTCGCCTGAAAGACAACCAGCAGCGGGTTCTTGGGGTTGGCGCTGTTGCGGTTCTCCCGCAATCGCCGAAAGATGTTCTCGACATCGACAATGGCGTCATCAACGAGTTCGCCAATAGCGACGGCCAGCCCTCCCAACGTCATGGTGTTGATGGAGAGTCCAAAGGTTTGAAACACAACCGCGGTGATGACAATCGACAGCGGAATGGCTGTCAACGTGATGAACGTGGTTCGAAAGTTCAGCAGGAAGAGAAACAGTATGATGATGACCAGGATGCTGCCATCGCGGAGGGCTTCCATCACGTTCTCAATCGCCAGGTCGATGAATGCCTTTTGCTGGTAGAGTTCCTCCAGCACTTGAACATCCGGCGGCAAGGCATTGTCGATGTCGTCCAGGGCTTCCAGGACCTCTTCCGTGACGCGCTTGGTATCGGCATTGGGCTGTTTGAGAATGGTCAGCACAACGGCGCTTCCGCCGCCGAATTCATTGGAGTCCTTCCGCTCGAAGGCTGCGCTGTCTCCCCGCTTGACTTGCGGACCTTCCACAATATCGGCCACCTGTGACAGGCGAATCGACTGTCCGCCGCGATGCGCCACGACGATGCCTTCGATCTCTTCGACGGTTGTGACTCGCCCGAGCGCGCGAACAAGCAGCTCGTTGGGCCCCTGTTCATCCAGGTATCCACCGGTGGTGTTTTGATTGCTTTTGTAGAGGGCTTCCTTGACTTCGTGCAGCGTGACGCCATACCGCAACAGCTCGTCGGGGTTCGCAAGAATTTGAAACTGCTTGCGCTCACCGCCCATGACAATGACTTGCGAGACGCCGGGGATGGTCAACAGCCGCTGCCGCACCACCCAATCCGCCATGGTGCGAAGTTCCATCGGCGGTGTCTTGCCGCCTTCGCTATACATGCCCATGACCATGATCTGGCCCATGATCGAAGAGATGGGCATCAGTTGAGGACTGACACCTTCTGGCAAGTGATCTTTGACCAGCGCGAGCCGCTCCGCGACAACCTGCCGATCGTTGTAGATATCGGTGCCCCAATCGAACTCGACGTAGATCACCGAAAGGCCGACACCTGACGAAGTGCGCACGGCTTGCACACCGGTGGCGCCATTAAGGACCGTTTCCAGCGGGAACGTGATCAGCGTTTCCACTTCTTCAGGCGCCATACCTGGCGCTTCGGTCAAGACCACGACGCGTGGCCGGTTCAAGTTCGGAAAGACATCGATAGGCAGATTGGTCGCCTGCCACCCACCGTAGAGCGTGAGGAACAGCGCGAACGCGACGACGAGCACGCGATTCTGCAGTGAAAACCGAATTATGGCGTTGAGCACGTTGATTCTCCCTGACCCTGGGCGATGCGGTGTTTCAGGTTCTCGGCGAGCAGTTAGTGGCTGTGACCATGATGCGGGTCAATGCCACCGCCGGCCTGTTTCTTCAGGGTCAGCTGCATATCAAACGCGCCGCGCGCGGCCAGGATATCTCCGGGGAAGATGGCGCCATCATTGGCCACGACGACCGACTCGCGGTCTCGATATTCCACATGCACGGCGATCCGGTCAAAGTGATCTCCATTCTGTTGAAAGACGTAAGCTTCGGCGCCTTCGAAGACGACCGCTTCCGCCGGCAGCACAATGCGGTCTTGCCAGCGTTCCACGGGAACATGCACTTCCATCCGCTGCCCTGGCTTGAAACGCCATTCGATGAATCGCGGCGCGCCGTTCGGAGCGGTCTGATCCAAGGCGATCTCATTCGGCAATGTGAGATAGAAGCGAAACGCCCTTGAGTCCGTGTCGATGTGATCAGCGACGTACAAGACGCGGAGACCGTCAATGCGATCCGCTTCTTTCGTTCCAACAACCAGCGAGGCGGAAACGTCCAGGCCTTCGCGGGCGGCATTCCGCAGTTGCGGCGCATCATCTTCAAAAGCGCGGCCTTCGATATAAAGTTGGCAGTGATCGGCGAGAACTCCGAGGACTTCGCCGGCTTGCACTTGCTGGCCAACGTTCACCGGCAGGCTTTGTACGTGATAAAGATGCTCGGACGCACAGTCATCGCTATCGTCCACGTGCGCGGGTGCCTGGACCGTGATGGTCTTGAACAACTTGCGGTTAGTGAGGATGGCCTCGATTTGTTCTTCGGTCAGGCCGTGCAACAGCAATGCTTGTCGCTCCGCGGTCAGTGACGCCTGAAGCTTTTGCAGTTCATACTCCTGCTCAAGAATCCGCCTGCCGGCAATGACCCCTTGCTCGATGTTCTTGAGTCGATCGATTTCGCGCTTGACCACTTCCAGGCTTTCCGCCGTGCGAATGAGATTGCTTTGCGCGGTGACCAGCTCTTCGTGTGTCAGGCGAATTTCAAACAGCGGCGAGGCCTCCGCAACGGCGGCACCTTGCACGTAGTGAATCTTGGTCACGATGCCGGTCAACGGCGCCGAGATTTGGATCTGTGTTCGGCCAGGCCGCTCGACGACCATAGCCGGCACGTCCAGCTTGCGGACATACGTGCCCAATTGAACCGTCATGGGTCGATAGCCAATGTTCTTCAGGCCGGCAGGACTGAGTTCAATGGACGACTCCTCCGCGTGACCTTTATGATTGGGGTCATGCTCGTCATCGTGCGCATGATCGTCCTCGGCAGACTTGCTGTTTGTGTCGCTGACGAACTTGCTTACCTGCCGCTTGGCAAACGGGAGCCAATAGTTGGCTGTTGCGCCGCCGGCAATGGCAATCAGGATGAGGACGGAAAGCCCCCAGGCCCAACGTGGCAATTTGTTGATGCGAATACTCATGGCTATTTTCTCGCGCAACGCGCTGCTTGACGGATGAAGGCGCGCGAACGAACCGCGCAACAGATAACGTCACAAGCGTGAAGTTGTCGGTATTGAAACACGGCCAGTCAGCCGTGCGTTCGCCCGACGCGCGAATGCTAGAGCCGCATCACATTGAGCGCAAGATGGGGACGCAGCGCTGCGTGCATCACCCCATGGCCCTGTGCCTGGTTGCCACGGCACTCTTGCGAAGTAGCAAGTAATTCCGTATGCCCGGCAGCGTCGAATGCACAGAGATCAATCTGCAACTTGATTTGCAATTGAGCCGAAGCTTGCAGCACGCCCAAATTGCACGAGTCATGAGGGCAATCCCCAGGCGAGTCATGCGGGCAACCGCATCCGGCCGATTCCGTGCCGATTCCATGATGGCAATTATCGCCCGAATCCGTGTCGCAACCGTGTTCGCAACTGCCATCCTCGCAATTGGGATCGTTGCAGTCATCGCTGCACGGGGAACTTGTGCATCTTGCCGTGTCAGTATCACAGCAGATTGCCGCCGCTGCATGCGAAGCATGGGTTGGCGACGCGTGCACATG
>CALJLD010000186.1 GCA_937982665.1 uncultured Planctomycetales bacterium | reverse complement strand
GGCGTTGGGCTCGACTGAAAACACGGTGGCGATGAGCTTCATCAGGACCGTGAGCAGCAGCAGACCGAACGCCCAGATGCCGGCGGTGACTTTCCATTCAACGAGACTGGGCGTGTATTCGACGATCTCGTGAAGCGTCGAGGGAATGAAACCTGGGATGATCAACCCCATCCCTTTCTCGATCCAGATGCCGACGATGCAGAGGACGCAAGCCGCAATTCGTATGGTCCCTCGCTCCAGGGCAGCTGGCATGAAGAACAGAATCGCGCCGACAACATTGCAGACAATCGCCGTCCAAATCCATGGGACCAATCCATAGTGCCCGTGGCTGCCAAAGAATAGATACTCGGCAGAAGCCGCGTGCGCGCCGCCTGTGTAGAACAAGGTAAAGATTTCGCTGGCCAGCATAATGAGGTTCACAGTCATCGCCACGCGAATGATCTGGATCAGTGTCTTGGCGGGGCCCGGCGGAAGTTTGTAGCCTGTCGTCATGCGCACGACACGCATTACAAGAATGATGAATGCAGGGCCGCTGACGAAGGCTGACGCGAGGAAACGTGGGGCAAGCAGCGCCGTGTTCCAAAACGGACGTCCTCCCAATCCGCAATAGAGGAATGCGGTGACTGTGTGAATGCTGATCGCCCAAATGATCGAGAGGAAAACAAACGGGATGTACCACTTGGGATTCGGCCGGCGTCCGAGATACCGCATGTAGAGCAAATAGCCGACGATGTGCAAATTGATCACCAGGTATCCATTGAGCACGATGACGTCCCACGTCAACATCGACATTGGCCAGTTCACGCGGCCCAAGAACGGGATCAGGTGCCAAAACCGATCGGGACGCCCGAGATCGACAACAACGCTGAGCGTCGACATGACAATCGCGGCGATGGCGACCGCTTCTCCGATGATCACGACCTTGTGCATTTCGTCGTCGTGATAAAGGTAGGCAGGAATGACCATCATCACACCGCCAGCGGCAAGCCCAACACAAAACGTGAAGTTCGCGATGTAGAGTCCCCAACTGACGTGGTCGGTCATGTTGGTGACGATCATTCCTTCCGCCACCTGGCGTGCCCAAGCACTGGCACCAACCAGTGCGATCAGCGTAAGAACGATCATCCACACATAGAAGAACAGCCCACCATTGGTGGCCACGCCCAGTCCCCACCAAAGAAACCGTGGGTAGCTCTGCACTGCCTCTGCGGACTCGCTAGAAGTTGTCTTGGATGTGGTGGCCGTCGCCATGTTAGGAATCAAAGAAGTAGAAGAAATTGGGGCGCGTACCGAGTTCTTCCTTTAGCACAAAGACGCGTTTGTGCTTGAGCACATAGTTGATGTCCGAATCCGGATCATTCAAATCGCCGAACACACGCGCGCCCGTCGGGCAGGCTTCAAGGCAGGCGGGGGCTCGGCCTTCTCGTGTGCGATGCAAACAGAAGTGGCATTTCTCCATGGTTCCCTGTGGGCGAATCCGGTTCGATAGATATCCCTGGTTGCCGTTCACCTCGTCCGCGGGAATCTCTGGTTGCTCCCAGTTGAATCGTCGGGCGTGATAAGGGCAGGCTGCCTCGCAATAGCGGCAACCGATGCACCAGTTGTAATCCACCACGACGATCCCATCGTCTTCCTGCCAGGTCGCTTCGATTGGGCAGGCGGAGACACACGGTGGGTTATCGCACTGTTGACACTGCACTGGCATGTAGAACTTGTCATCCTGGGGGACCGTGTGGTCGTACGTGGTGGTCCCATGCTCCATATCGAGCGAGCCTTTGGACATCTCCAGGACACGAATGTATGACTGGTCGGTTCCTCGGTGATGGTTGTTTTCTTTATTGCATGCCTCCATGCATTTCCCGTTGCCATTGCATTTGCTGAGGTTGATGGCGTAACCAAAACGCACACCGGGAATCGGCGGCGGATCAGAGATTGTCACATCCGCTCCGTACTCCTCCTTGGCTTCCTTTTCCAACCGTGCAAAGATCCGCTTCTTGTCTTCTTCAGTGAGTTCCTTGTAATGCTGCTGCAGAAACTCTTCCGCCGAAACGTTCTCCGGGATGACCATCATCGGCGAAAGCGCCTTGCCGAAAGCTGCCAGACCGAGCGCGAACCCGGCAGCCTTGAGTGCGGTTCTGCGCGACGAAGGTTGATTCAAGATCGGCAGTTGATGCCTTTCAGATGCGTCTTGGTCAGGCCGTGGTGACTCGGCGTTCAATGGTCCCCTCCCTCAGGACTCAGGAACCGGTCCTTGGGTTTGAATGTTGGCTGCATCTTCGGGAACTGCGGCGTGTGGGGCAGATGGCAATCAATGCAGTTCAGTTTCTCTTGCGGACCGCGACTCTTGTCCCAGAAGCCGGTCATGCCACCATGTGCCCCGTGTTCGTAATCCGTCATCTGCGGCCCATGACACTGCGCGCAGAGCGTCATGACATCGGAGAACTCGAGCCGCGTTCCATCGGCAAGCCGCAGTGCGTCATAGTCATCTTGGTTGTGGCACGCCAGGCAACTGATTGATCCATGCGAGAACGGCATGCCGCTATGAAACTCGTCCAATTCAGCGGAGACCTTTGTTGCCACAATGGCTGGCCTCGTCGTATGACAGGACGAACATGAGGCTGTCACGGCGTTTCCTTCCGCATCGACAATTCCGGTCAGAACCCGCGGAGGCCCAATTGGTTTGCGGATGGAAACGGGAAAGCTGTCAACTGTCTCAGCAGTGCCCGAGCCCTTGTCTTCGCCAGCCCTTTCCTGTAACCCATCGTCAGGCGCTGGATCGCTCAGCTGCACGGCACCAAACGCCGCAAGAACACCCACAAATACTGCTGCGAAAATGCCAATCACGGCAGTGGCATTCGTCATTCCGTTGCGATTTGCCTTATTGATGTTCATTCCTTGAGGGGAAACTCGCAGCTGTTAAAAAGTTTGCGCGGCAGCAGGTCAGCAATCTTCGTTTTGCGAAAGGCGTCGTCCACGGATCGACTGGCGTCATCCATCAGCTGATGAAGTGGACAAAGTTGTTCGTGGCCAGGAAATCCCAAAGGGCATTCGACAATCCGGGGGATCGACTCGATTGATAACACGACATCGAGCGCCGTGATTTCCTGTGGCATACTTCGTAAGCGATAACCTCCATCTCGACCGCGCCGCGACTCGACAATCTCCGCTGCATCTAACCTGTTGAGCACTTTCAGCAGGTAGTCATGAGGCACCCGCGTCGCCTCCGAAATCGTCTCGCGACTGATGTATGCACCAGGTTTGCTCGCCAGAAACACAACCGCTCTTAGAGCGTAAGCCGCAGTTGACGATATCATGGCGTGAAATGTAGACTTCCGTGTCCGCATTATCAAGATTGATTTGACGCTGGACGAAATCGCATGATCGCGAGTGTGGTCGCAACGCTGACAGATGACGCCAGGCAATTGCAGGCGACGCTCGCCGAATTGTCGGCTCGGCCAGAGTTTGAACTCGGCGAATTCGCAACCAATGCACGCCGGATCCCTCTCACCATTGACGCGCCACCGCGCTCCAAGATCGAAGACCTCACCAAGTGGATTGGATCGCGCGCCGGCGTTGCGTTTGTCGACGTCGTCTTTGTTCACTTCGATGAACAGTAAGCCAGCGACTTAGCATCGCGAGTCTCGATAAGGTCATAGAGCATGATTGACGCTGCAAGAGTCGAACGTCGCGAGTTTATCAAGGCCAGCGCCATGGCCGCCGCTTCAGCGATCGCCTGCGGGACAACTCTCGCGTTGCCAATCCTGGGGCAAGAACCCGGATCGACAGGAATCAATTGGGAAAAGGCGCCCTGTCGATTTTGTGGCACGGGTTGTCACGTCCAGGTCGGTGTGCAGGCCGGTAAGGTGGTTGCTGTTGCCGGTGACAAGAACGCTGAGGTCAACAAAGGGCTGTTGTGCGTTAAAGGCTACCATGTCGGCGCTGCCTTGTATGGGGAAGATCGTTTGACCCAGCCGTTGCTGCGACAAGGTGATCGCTACCGCGCGATCTCGTGGGATGATGCCATTAACATCATCGCTGACCGAATTGAAGCCGCACCGGAACGATTTGCTTTCTACGGATCGGGCCAATGGACGATCCCCGAAGGCTACGCCGCGCAGAAGTTCATGAAGGGTGGCCTGTCAAACAACCACATTGATCCGAACGCCCGGCTGTGCATGGCCTCGGCGGTAACAGGTTTCCTGGCGACGTACGGCGTGGATGAACCAGCGGGCTGCTATGACGATTTCGATGCTTGCGATGTCTTGATCATGTGGGGCAACAACCCCGCCGAAATGCACCCCGTGCTATTCTCTCGTGTCATTGATCGGCGGAGTCGTGGCGACGAGGTCTTGCTGATCGATATCAGCACACGCCGCACACGGACAACCGAGGCTTGCCAACACTATCTTGAGATGAAGCCGCACGGCGATTTGGCCATCGCCAATGGAATCGCCCATCTCTTGCTCAAGAACGGAACTTATGACCAGAGTTTTGTCGAGCAGTTCTGCAACTTCAAAGCTCCGGATGATGAGAACCCAAATCTCCATGGCAAGCTCATCAGCTTCGATAAGTACCGGCAGCAGTTGGAGCCGTACACGCCCGAGTATGTTGAAGAACTCTCAGGCGTCCCTGCCGAGAAGATTCGACTCCTGGGTGAACTGTTCGGCAATCGCAACCTGAAGATTACGTCACTGTGGTGCATGGGGATGAACCAGCACACTCGTGGCACAGCCATCAATACGATGGTACACGGCATCCATCTTCTCAGCGGCCATTTTGGAACACCTGGAGATGCACCAACAAGTCTGACAGGGCAGCCTTCTGCTTGTGGCACGGTTCGTGAAGTGGGGACGCTCTCCCATGCTTTGCCGGGCGGTCGCGTCGTCACTGATGCGGAGCATCGTCGTCAGGCGGAACATTTCTGGAACTTGCCGGAAGGCCGCATCAATCCGCAACCAGGTTATCACACAGTTGCCATGTGGGAGAGTTTCTGCACGCCCACAAACGCAGGCGGCGATATCGGCACAATCTGGGTCCAAGTCACCAACCCTGGCCAAACGCTCCCTAACCTCAATAAGCTCTTCAATCCGAAGGGGAACGCCAGAGCCGGACTTGAAGATAAGTTTCTCATCGTTAGCGAGGTCTACCCCACCGCAACTACACAGCTTGCTGATCTCATTCTGCCTTCGGCCATGTGGGTCGAGAAGAACGGCGTCGTCGGAAACTCCGAACGCAGAACTCAACAGTGGTTCAAGATGGTTGAACCTCCTGGCGAAGCTCGCGACGATTGTTGGCAGACCATTGCCGTTGCTCATCGTTTGTATGAGCGCGGGCTGTCGGGGATGAAAGACCGGAACGGGCGATTCCTGTTTGAAGTCAAAGATGACTCAGGCACGCCTGTTCCAATTTGGGATTGGAACCACTATTACGATGTGAATGTGGATGAGCATCTGTTCGAAGAGTATCGCCAATTCACGCGACTGAAACACAAGGACTTGGCACCGTATTCAGAGTATGTCAAAGCCCGGGGCCTGCGTTGGCCCGTCGTGGAACAAGACGGAGAATGGCACGAGACTCATTTTCGATTCTCTGAAGGGTTCGACCCCTACGTTGCAGACGGGAAAGGCATCCAGTTTTATCATTCATCGACAAAAGACGATCGTGCCCAGATCTGGTTTCACCCTTGGGTTCCGCCCGCCGAAGTTCCCGATGATGAGTACCCCTTTATGCTGACAACCGGGCGCGTATTGGAGCATTGGCATACCGGGTCAATGACGCGTCGCATTCCGGAACTTAGCCGAGCGATGCCAGGTGCCTACTTGGAAATCCATGCTCAAGATGCCGCCGATCTTGACATCCGCAATGGAGACAAAGTTGTCGTTGAGTCGCGCCGCGGTTCTCTCGAGCTTCAAGCCTGGATTGGCGGTCGTGGTGAGCCACCGCAAGGCACGGTTTTCATTCCTTTCTTTGACGAAACTTTATTGGCCAACGTGCTCACACTTGATGCGCTGGATCCATTTTCAAAACAGCCTGACTACAAGAAGTCGGCCGTTCGTATCAGGAGAGCGTAGCGCGTGGACAACTCCAACCACACCAAACGGACGGCGTTAATTGCGTTCGTTGTGCTTTCGATCGCGGTCGTGGGTTATTTCACCGGCCTGCAATCTCCTGTCAGGCCAACTGGCGATCAGTCGGCGATGGCCCCCGCCACGAATCTCGCTGGCAATCGTTCGGACGAGCAAGCGGTCCTTCCGGCCACGGCGTACACCGATATGGCGGAAGCGACCAGGGCGCGCACAAGTTGGACAACACAGCTCGACGGATTGAAGAACAACGTCGATCTGCTGGCGGAAATCACGATCCAGCCCGCTGACAAAGCCGCTGCGTTGCTGGCACGCGAAGCACGTCGAGCCTTCAACGGCGCTCCGCCGACGATCCCGCACCCCATCGATCAGCTTTCAGATCAAGCTTGTGCCGCATGCCATGCCGACGGCTCAAAGACACCGTCCTTGCGGATTCCCCGCATGTCTCATCAGTTCTTGACGAACTGCACACAGTGCCATGTCGAACAAAACCCAACACACATGGCGGCTGCTTTGTTTCGCGAAAGTGAATTTGCTGGCTTGCCCGCACCAACAGCAGGCGCGCGCGCGTATACAGGAGCGCCGCCAATTATTCCACATTCCACATGGATGCGCAGCAATTGCATGAGTTGCCACGGCCCCACGGGTTTGCACGGCATCCAAACCACACATCCCTGGCGGCAGAATTGTCAGCAATGCCATGCCCCATCGGCATTTCTTGATCAAACGCAACTGGACAGGGAAATTGACTTCCTTCCGCCACCACCGGTGGTAGATGAATCGACCGCAGCTTCACCAAACGGTTCGCAAAATGAGTGATGAACGTAAGATGACACGTAGCGATTGGTATCTCTTAGGTCCCAATCGCACACCTGGGAGCAACACGGCCGGATCACCAAGCTCAGCGCGTGCAGGCTTGCGGCCAATCGCTCAGCCTGTCAATCACGATGGGCTGGATCTCTCGCAGCTTCCACCGATGCGTGAAGCGATGCTATCGGCTGATCAGATCAATCAGTTATTCCACGACCTCAATGAACATGCCACGGGTATCTTACTGATGCGGCGAACAGCACAATCTCCCCGAGCGCAAGCTGCCCCTGCGGCATCGCTCAATGATCTCCAATTAGCCTGCGACGCCGTGCTCAGTGGCCAAGTTCCTCGCGTTCAAATCCGCTACAAATTTGCTGGCGCTGACTGGATCGATACTGTGGAGAGACAAGAGTCCTCGTTCCGTCTTGTTCGGATTGTGCACACGGCCCGGCGGCAAGGGTGACCGTTTCACTGTCTTCGGCGCTTTCGTGAAGAATGACACGCCCTCCTGTGCAACTTACGGCAACCGCTGTTCGGCGCGCATCCGCCAAATGCACGCCGACGATTCTGACCGTATCATGTCAGGAGGGCTGTACAAGAAACAGGTAAGCTCCCGACATGCT
>CALJLD010000185.1 GCA_937982665.1 uncultured Planctomycetales bacterium | reverse complement strand
CGTCAATGCACAGCAACAGGTTGATGCGGCGTCCCCGCAGCCGAACGTGTCTTCCGTTACTTCATTGCCGGAGGCCACCGGCCTGACCGCTCCGCCCGGCTTTCGCGTCACACAATTTGCCGGCGATGATCTGGCGCACAACGTCACGTCAATGACGATTGATGCGCAGGGGCGCGTGGTGGTCTCTGGACCTGGCTTTATCAGGACGTTGCACGATGATGATGCCGATGGCGCGGCCGACCGCGCGACAAACTTCTGCGAGTACCCAGGCAGCGGCGCGCATGGCATGCTGTTCCTGGGCAATGATCTGCTCTGCAATGGAGATGGAGGGCTGCGGCTGTTGCGAGATGCCGATGGCGATGGACGCTGGGATGGCAGCGCCACACGCGAGGAATGGATGAAGGTCAATCATCCCGAACACGGCGCCAACGGGCTCGTGCAAGGCCCTGACGGTTGGATCTATATGATCTGCGGAAATGATGCCGGGGTTACCCCACAGCATGCAACGAGCGACACTTCACCAATTCACGAGCATGTCGGCGGGACGTTGTTGCGAATTTCTCCAGACGGTTCACAAACGCAAATCGTCGCACACGGTTTCCGCAATCCGTACGACATTGACTTCACGCAGGAAGCCAACGTCCTCACGGTCGATTCCGATGGCGAGCGCGACCAGTACCTGCCGTGGTATTCGCCGACGCGGATGTTTGACATTGCGATTGGTCAGCAACATGGCTGGCTGCTTCGCGGCTGGCAGCGAAGCTGGAATCGCCCTGAGTCGTTCTTCGACAATGTGCAGCGGCTGGCCGAATTGGGCCGCGGTTCACCAACAGGTCTGGTCGTCTATCGGCATCACCAGTTTCCGGAAGAGTATCGCAATAGCGCGTTGTCCGCATGTTGGACTTTGGGCCGCGTCTATCACATCCCGCTGGTCAACGACGGCGCTTCGTACGAGCGGGCCGAACCGCAGATCTTTCTGCAAACAAAGGGCAGCGTTGGCTTCGCACCCGTTGATTTGGCCGTAGGGCCAGATGGCGATTTGTTCGTCGCCATCGGCGGACGCGGCACGCAAGGTGGCGTTTTTCGCGTGAGCTACGTTGGCGATGCGGAGACCAACAACGTTGCGAGTTCCGCTTCGCCGCAACAGCAACCTGCGGAAAGTTCAATAACCGAAGTGCTTGATGCCCCGCAACCGCTGACAAGTTGGTCACGCGCGAACTGGGTGCCAGCAGCGCGGCAGCTTGGCGTGAAAGCGTTTGAGGATGTCGTCACGGACGAAACCCAATCAGCCGCGCGGCGACAAAGGGCGATTGAGATTCTCTCCGAGGTGTTTGGCGGTCCATCAATGAATGTCGCCGACGAGATTGCGTATGAGTCGAAAGTTCCCGAAGTTCGCGCGCACATGGCCTGGGCATTGGGTCGCATGGCGCCGGCGGAAACGCCAAGAGCTCAAGCAAAGTACGATATGCTGCTGGCGGAATTCACCTACGATGAATCGCCCAACGTGGCGCGCCATGCTTGGGAGTCTTTGCTTGTACGCAATCCTGAGTTAGGCGGCAACCGCGCCAGCGACAGTGGCTCCAACAACGCTGCCTCCAACAACAACGGGCCCACCTTGAATTGGATTAGTGCCGCCCGAAGTTCTCGCCGCGTTTGCAATGCGATGTTGGCATACGTCGCGAGTTTGGATTCTGATGTAGATGCCGTGTCATGGTTGAGTAAAGCTGCCATCAGTGATTCAGTAACGCGCGCGGCCGTCTTGCGGATCGAAGCGCCGGCCGAAGACATCACAGAAACGCTCGACCTGTTTGCCGAGGCAGGCGGCGGGACATTGCAACTAACCGCGTTGCGTCTCATCCAGATTTCGTTGGGTGACCTGGAACTTGCGGACAATAAGATCCCTTCGGCCGATGGTTACGTTGCAGCAACGCCGGACGTTGTTCCGCACGAGCAGCGAGTGGCTGCAGCCAACAGCCTTCAAGCCGCTTTCCAATCTGGGGATGCGGAGATCGATCGTGAGCTTGCCCGAACGATTGCGTTGCTGAATGTTCCGGCAAGCGAGTTTGTGGACAAGCTTGCCGAGAACCAGCAATGGACTTCGGAAAGTGCCGTTGTTGATGACCTGCACTATTTGATGGCGGCTGCGCGCATTCTGGAAGTTGATGATCAGCCAACGGTAGAGCCCGCAGCCGTGTCGGCGATGGCTGCTGCCTTTGTGCGGTTGCATGGCAAGCTGGATGCGCGATGGCACATCGCCAGCCGGAACTGGCCCAATCGCGTAGGCGAACTTGCCGACCGGATCTCAAAGCAAGTTCCGGGGTTGTCCGCGGCGATTGTTGAACATTCCGAGTTTGGCCGCGTCGAACACGAGTTGTTTGTTTCACGCATGCAGGGCGATGTACGGATCTCCGGTGTCCGCAAGCTGTTGAATACAACTTTGGGCCAAGACCCACGCTTCGCCACAGACTACGAAGGCTGGACTCCGCGACTTGTCAGCTTGTTGCGGCACTTGCCGATTGAAGAATCCGCGCCGCACCTCAACGCGGCTTGGGAAGAGTTTGCGTTGCAGGACGCCGTGTTGCCGTTGATTGCCAGTTCGCCTGCAGAGGAACATCGAGCAAAGTATGTCACCGCGCTGCACTCCATCCAACCAAGAATTGTGGAGCAGGCGCTGGATGCGCTGCTGGAGATTTCTGCCGCCAACGTTGGCTCACAACAGTTGCAAGATCCGCAAGAACTGGCCGGCGTCTTATCGGCATTACGTCAGGCTTGTTTGGCTCCTCGCCAGTTGGAGCTGCGTCGCAAACTTGTAGAATTGTTTGAACATAGTGCCAACACGAAGTTCAACATTACAGAAGAAGAACGCCCCTCGGAAAACTCCGCTGACGTGAGCGCGGAAACGGCGCGATTGCTCAAACTGTATGACCCGTGCTTCGCCTGGTTCGCGGAGAAGTTTCCGCAACAGGCCGCGCAGGGCAACAACGTTTTCTCGGCTTCAGCCTGGCAAGATCGTCTTGCGGCAATTGCCTGGTCCACCGGCGATGTGGCGAAGGGGGAAGCCTACTATCGCCGCAAAGCGTGCCACCGTTGCCATGAGGGCGCCAGCGGGTTGGGCCCGGATTTGCGTGGCGCGGCGGCGCGGTTTTCCCGCGAAGATCTGTTCGCCGCGATTGTGGATCCCAATCGTGATGTTGCGCCGCTGTACCAGACAACTTTGATTGAAACGGCCGATGGCCAGATTCATGTCGGGCTGATCGTCTATGAATCGCCGGAAGGAACGTTAATTCAAACGTCAGCTGATGAAGTGATCCGTATCAGCGATACGGAGGTTCTTTCCACGCAACGCAGCCGGCGTTCGCTGATGCCGCAGGGTTTGTTGGACGATGCGACTGACGACAACCTGGCGGATTTGGATGCGTACTTGCGATCGCTGACGCTGGAGCAATGAGAGCAGCGGACGCCGGCGTGCCTGTCAACTATTGCTCGCAAACACCGTATAAAGCACTGCGATGACAGCCGCCGCGACGGCGACGACGCTTAAGCCCATCAACCAAATCACCAACCGCGACAGGCCGGTGTTGGGTCGGGCGAATGTTGTTCGCGAGTCGAACGACGCCGTGGAAAGTGTCTCTTCGCTGGCCGAAGCCATGGCCAATGTTCCTTGCGAAACCTGGCTGGTGCTTTCCGGGCGTTCCAGGATTTCCGGAATCGGCTTGGTGTCGGTCATGGACGTGTAGTCCATCATGATTGGCGGAGGCGGCGGGCCCATTCGCGTGCGCATCAGCCGCGGCTGTTGCATGGCCACGGCGGCCGTTTCCGTCCAATCATCACCAGCCCAAGGCGATAGCCGACGAATGACTTCGCGAGCATTGCGCATTCGCTGCCGCGCGTCTTTGACCATCATGTCGGCAATCACGTCCACAAACGCGTTGTCCAAATCCGGATTCAAGCGGCGCGGATCAAGCGGCTGGTCATAACAATGTCGGCGAGCCTTCTCTTTGGTGTTGCCGCCGGGGAAGGGCACCTTGCCGGTGACCGCATAATACAACGTGCAGCCAAGCGCGTAGATGTCACAGCAAGGCGTCAAGTTCTGCGGCGTCATGATCTGTTCGGGCGAAAGATAATCGGCCGTGCCGACTGTCTTGTTTCGCCGTGCGTCATCCTCTTCATCCAGGTAGCCGGCCAGGCCCAAGTCAGAGACTTTGCAGACACCTTCTGGTGTGACCAACAAGTTGCCGGGCTTGATATCGCGATGGATCAATCCGCGGGCATGGGCATGATCCAAACCGTAAGCCGCTTGCGAAACAATCGCGGCCGCGGCATTCATGGAAAGCGCGCCGCCGCTGTCTCGCAACCCGCGAACAAGTTTTCGCAGGTCCATACCAGGCACAAACTCCGTCACCAAAAAGTGGACGTTGCCATCTCGTCCGGCATCAAACGCGCGCACAAGATTTGGGTGATCCAAATGAGCCTGGGCTTGAGTTTCGCGGAGGAAGTTCTCAACGGACTCGGGCGTGGTGCGGTCCAGCGGTAGAACTTTCACAGCGACAATCCGTCGCATGATGGAGTGTTCCGCTTTGAAGACCTGACCCATGCCACCTTGGCCAATAGCGTCCAAGATGCGATACGCCCCCAAGGTCCATTTAATCCGGCCACGGCGAAGTTGCTCAGCTTGCCACTCATTAAGATAGCCAAGCTCAATCAACTTGGCGGCCAGCCGTTTGTCATATTCGGCTTGAGGAGGTTGCCCGCCCACGGACAGAGCTTCGCGCGCATGTTCCAACTCGGCCTCGGAGATAAGGCCGCTGGCTTTCACAGCTTCCTGAAACGAGATTTTGCGGGAAACAACCACGGATCGGTCAATTCTCAATGCCTGAGCGAATTCCTACGCTCAGGTTGCGATACGAAAACAAGCGTTGAAGGATAGCAAACCCAGGCTGTTCAATCAAAAAAGTGAAACCGGGCGAACTTGCGTGACGCATAATCGGCTGCAAGTCCTTTATTGAAATGTACTTGAGTCGAACTTTGCGCCAAGGATTTTCGTCGGGAATCTCCGCAAATCACACATTGTTTGGTCGGTTGGCAACGGTGAGGTTCGAAGATTCGCAATCTGTCATCCTTCCCCGCGCAGCAATGCTCCGTCAAATCCCAACGTTGACCACCAATCGGGAACCGGCGCGGTAATTGTGACCGGCTCCTTTCTTGTTGGGTGTTCAACAGTCAAGCTCGCCGCGTGAAGGGCAATTCCCGGTTGGCGGTGTTTCTTGCCGCCGTATTTTGTGTCACCAACAATGGCATGCCCCAACGCGGACCATTGCACGCGGATCTGGTGTTTGCGTCCGGTCAGCAAGCGGATTTGCAACAGTGTCTTTCCGTGCGCTTGCTGCAAGCTTCGCCAGGCAAGCCGTGCAAGTTTGGCGTTTGCTGATTCTCCCGGCGCGATTTCCATGCGATGCTCAGGCTCGTTCTTTCGCAGCCAGTCTTCCAGGATGTGTTCTTGTTGATCGGCGTATTCGCCTCCGGCGGCCTCATCGTCGACATGACCTTCCACAGCGGCCAGATAAATCTTCTCAGGCGCGCCTGCGGCGAATTGCGCGCTCAACCGTGCGGCCGCTTTCGAAGTCTTGGCGAAGAGCAACACGCCGGACACAAACGCATCCAACCGGCTGACAACGCCCAAATAGACATTGCCCGGCTTGTTGTAGCGTCTCTTAAGATCCTGCTGAGCACGCGTATGCATGCTCGGCTGACCGGCCGCCGCGCCCATTGTGGCAATCTCCGCCGGCTTGTTGATCGCCAGCAGGTGATTGTCTTCGTAAAGGATTTGAAGATCGTCAGGCATTGCGCTCAGAGATTTGCGACTGCTGGACCGGGCTGTTGATCTCTTCAACGACCAACCATACCGCCAACGCGACTTGCACCCTATGATGGGCACTGCAGCAACGAATTGCCATGGGTCCATGACCGTGATGGATTCGCGGAATAAAGCACGTTCATCGACTTTGCCAAGCAACTCATCGTGCACACTCCACCAATTAGCCGCGTCATCCTGGCCAGCAGTTCGCCCCGGCGACGTGAACTGCTCCGTGATGCGGGCTACGAAGCCGAGGTGATTCCGCCCAGCGAATCGGCCGAGTGTGGGCTGTGCAGCGGCGAGTCCGCGCCGGTGTTGGTGGCGCGGCTGGCGTTCCAGAAAGCGGCCGACGTTGCCAAGCGGATCACTCGCGAACATCAGGCAGGCCGGCCGATCATCGCTTGCGATACGGTGGCCGAACATCAGGGAACGATCCTGGGCAAACCGTCCAATGAAGAACACGCGCGACGAATGTTGTCCACGCTCTCCGGGACACAACATCGCGTTTACAGCGGAGTGTGCGTCTGGCCGCAAGAAGGAGAACCGTTGGTCGAGGTCGATCACTCGGAACTGTTGATGCGAACGCTGACGGATGAGGAACTCAATGAGTACCTGGCGACCGGCCTTTGGGAAGGGAAAGCCGGCAGCTTTGGTTTGCAGGACCGCCCGGACTGGCTGAAGCTCACATCCGGCACCGAGTCGAATGTCGTGGGACTGCCGATGCCGATCCTGGAGCGAATGCTGGCGAAGTTGGCGAACTGACATGCTGCGATTCCCGTGCAACTCTGCACGCGCTTGTTCGGATTCAATTTTCAAAGATCAAAACGTCTGATCCGGCAGCTGCACGCGTTCAAACGGAATCGTGCGCTGGGCTGATCACCAACCTTGGATTCAAACTCGCAACAAATCTGCTATCGTCCAAGGCCTGTTTTGTTTTTTTCCCGGCGACGCCGAAATCAGCATGAATTGGATTACGCTGTGTCTGTTTCTTGCTAAGCAAATGCGTCATTGGGCCCGCAAAACCGCGAGAAACCGCGCAACGCTGTTGGGTTCCGTGCGAGAAAGTTTGCGCTGGAAACCTTTTCCGCCGCGCTTGAAACCTTTTTGCACGCGGCCGGAACCGTTTCAGACGCGAGTGGAAATCTTCCGGACGCGGCCGAAAACTTTTCCGGCGCGACGGAAACCGTTGCCGGCGTTCAAGATATCGTCCTGCGTTGGGACCATCTTTGCCGCTGTGAATTCATCAGCGGCAAAGATCTGTCGAGTTGTGGTCATTGTTAGCCCCTTTCGTAGTAACACTTAAACGATTTCTTGCGTGAGATTCGCGTGCCGCGCGATTCGCTGGCGACCGCAATTAAAAACATGGTCCGTCACTGACAGCGAAGGAGATTTTCTCCTGGCCGTCTACATGTGTGACTCTGCTTCGCATTCCGTCGCGTTGCCATACATTATTGCGGCAGAGTTGTCATAAGCGCGGACATGTTTTGCATTTTTTTCGGAAGCCGTGAGCGCGGCAACCACCCGCCCAAAGCACCGCCGGAAAATGCTTTCGGACGCGTTGCTGGCGGTCTATTGAGCCTGCCAAGGGCGCTGAAAAATGCTTCCGTGCCGCAATAGTTTCTTAGCGGTGGAAATCTCCAACGATCTCTCCGCCGTAGCGAGTTCCCAGTGCTCGCCAGATATCCGGAGCGATCTTGCCGTTCATGGTATGGACGGAACCGTCCAGCATGCTGGCGTTGACCATCCCGCGATGGAAGCTGCGGGAGGTGATCACGGCGTAAGTTGGATTGCCTGCCTGGCCGTTCTTGCCTTCTTGCCAGGAGTTGTAGTCCGTATCGAGAGTCAGACCGTCAGGCGAATTGAAGTGAACTTCCGTGTTGGGTGGCAATGTGGTTGTCACGCCGGTGTGATGCACGCGGCCGTCTGGCCATTCCGTGTGTCCAGTGTTTTTGAATTGTCCGCCGGACGCGTTGATGATGGCTTCAACTTCGGCGGCCGTGGTGGGCATTGTTGTTGATGAAGGGCCAGCATTGCGGACGTAGGGTGTCCAGGCTTTGACCTCGGCCAGCAGCAGCGTATGCGATGTGCCGTCGGTCACGGCGGTCAACGGGATGTGCGAATTGGGATGAAACGGTCCCAGTCCGCCCAAGCCTGTGCTGGGATCAAACACGAACCAAGGTCCATAGTTGAAGCCATACGTGGTGGGCCACAACCAGACTTTGCCGCCGCCGGGATCGCGGACAAACAAGGCGTTGGGATCGCTGGGGCAGGCATAAACCGGCACGGCAAAGTTATTGATGGCTGTTTGGAAATCCCACGCCAATTCCAGATTCACCTGCGATCCGAGGCTGACCTGTTCCAGATACGGCAGGATCCGTCCGTGCACGCCCCACGATCCGTTGTTGCCGGTGGCCGTCACGGACAGATCCACCACGGCTCCCGGCGGCAAGATGCCGTTGACCATCTCATAGTTGTGCACGGCGATGGCCATCTGGTGGATGTTGCTCTTGCAATCCGTTCGGCGAGCCGCTTCGCGGGCTTCTTGCACGGCTGGCACCAGCAACCCAATCAACAGGCCAATGATGGCAATGACCACCAGCAGTTCGACCAAAGTAAACGCGGAACGGGGTTGCGCGGAACGGGACGGGGCGGAACAGGACAGTGCGGAAAAGAATGGTGCGAAAGCGCGTGGTGTGGACATTGGCATTTTGAACATCGGCGAGAATTGGGCCTCAACTCTTGTTGCTTCGAATCTTGCTGTGGGTCAGCAAGTCTCACTGGAAAGCAACTCTCGTGCCGATGGCCATTCGCAATCTTTCCGGCGATTCTCGATGAGATTGCGCTGTGGAACGCCTCTACGCGCTCGCGATTTCGACAGCCGTGGCGAATTTCTCGCCCTGCTGGATGCGACCAAGTAAGCTACGACAAGGGTGTTTGCAAAAGACTGTGGCCTGCCGCAGAGAGTTGCGAACAGCGATTCTTGGTGCCTGTTCTTGTTTGGCGCTTTCTGCTTGGCGCTTTCGTGGCGAGCGTTGTTGATTGGGTTGGTGACTCCTTCAGATTGTGAACGAGGTATTCCGTGCGATTGTTCTATCCGCTGCTGTTGTCTTTCGCCTTTGTGGGTCTGACGACCGTTTATTCACCGGCCCAACAGCCAAACGGCGAGTTGCCGGAGGAAGCCCGGAAACGTTTGGAGCATG
>CALJLD010000184.1 GCA_937982665.1 uncultured Planctomycetales bacterium | reverse complement strand
CAGCGGCACCCAAAAACAGCTTTGTGGCAGACGCGCTTGTCGTCATTCCCGTGCAGACGGGAATCCAGTCAACATCGCGACATGACACCGGGCGAAACAACAACACCGAATGCAAACGACACATCCCCAACTCGGAATGATGCGCAACAAGTCACATCAAACGTGACTGGATTCCCGCCGGCGCGGGAATGACGTGGTGGGATGACTTTTTGCGCGCTGCAGGGAAGCCGACGTCTCACGAGATTCTCTCGCGGACCTTCATGGGTGTGTAGCGAGTTGTGAGATGTTCCTTGAGGATCGTCTCTGCGTTCCAGGCGGATTGAGCCGGGCCAAACGATAGTGTGACCGCATAGGTGTTGCCGCCCTTGACGGCGACAACCTCCAGAGTGCCGGGCGTGTCATACCACCAGTGCGCTTTGGTGATTTCTGACCAAAGGAAACCCGCCCGATGACCATGCGTGCGGATCCCCCGCTCGCGAAATTCGTAACCGCCAAAGGAGACCCGCTGTTCCGCGGACTGTTTTCCTATGCCGGGCGCCAACGCCAACGCAAGGAGCAAAAACAAGGACGGCCACCACAGACTTTGCGGATGAAACATGAAATCCATCAACCACGCGACGTAGGCGATGTAGAAAGCGGACAAGAACAGACCATTCCACTTAGTTCGCTTCCGCATGGAAGCGTCCGCCCTTGCAAGCTGTTGCGCCATCGGGCTCTGGTCGGTCATGAGAATTCGGCCAAGTCGCTCGCTGCGTTGCCGCTCACGGCGAAGTGCCCAGGAATACGCCGCGGCGAATGCCCCGCCTTCAACACAACTGAAGGTGATGAACAGGCCATGCTGCCATGGTTCCCATCTGTTGCGGAACAGGTAGCCAACGATGGCGAAAGCCGCAGCGAAAAGTGTCGTGACTAGGAATATGTCGCGTAGAGTTATGAAGTAAGCAGGCGAAGCATGGTCAACCGCGCGAACCTCGCCGGCGTCTTCGGCCGCTTCATCGTCTTGTCGATATTGCTCAGGCTTTGCCAATTACACCTCTATCCTATGGCGCACAACGGCTTGCAGCCTCCATCAGTTGCCCATCCTCATTTTGTTATGGCTTGCTAAACGAGCTTCGCTGCAAAGCCTCAATACTGCCAACTACTCACATCACTCCCCTGCGGCGCGGTCTTCAAAATCCGCTCCACGGCCATGGGGATAAACATCTGATGGTAGCGCAGCCGGCTGATTGCGTTGGGCCGGTTGTGGTCGCCGTTCCAGCAGTGTTCGGCCTTGTCGCCGTAGTCGACGATGCCTTCGAACGGTGGCTCTGTCTGCTTGAGGAAGTCTTCTGTCAGGTAGACCGCGTTGTTGAGGTAATAGTTGTCCATGTCGCCGACATAGATGTGGACTTTGCCTTGCAGCTTGGGGCCAAGCGTTTCCCAATCGCGCTGCATGATGTGCGTCAGGTCGTAGTTCTCGCGCCAGAACTCGGCAACTTCGTGATCGATCTCGCCGGTTTGCTTGTCCCAGATCGGCTTGGGATAACCATCTTCGCCGACTGGCGAATACACAGCCTGCCAGATATCCCATTGCTGTCCAGAACGGCTGTTATCGCCTAACACTAGCTCCTTCTGATTCATCGTCTGCAACGTTGACGTCAAGTGGCCGAGATAGTCCCGCTTGCCAGGCCGCGGGATGCGGAGGAAATCGCCTTCCTCAAAGTAGGCATTCTTGTCCTCGTAAATGTTGACGACCGTGTACGCGCGGAAATCAATCGGGTCAGGGCAGGCCGCGTAACAGCCGTTGTATTCGTCCGGGTAAAGCACCTGCACGGCGAGCGCTTCCCAGCCGCCGGTGGAACCGCCGTAGAGGAATCGAGACCAACCGGTCCCCAGCCCGCGGAATTCCTTCTCGATATGCGGGATCAGTTCGTAAGTGATCGCATCGCCATAAGGGCCAAGGTTCTCAGAGTTCACGGCGTACGAGTCATCGTAGTACGGATTGGCGTGCTGAATCTCCACCACAAGCACGCGTGGGAAGTCCGGCCCTGTCCATTGCTTGTAGAAGTCGTGCGCGTATTCCTGCACGATCTTGTTGTAGCCTTCCAGATCAAACCGCTTGCTGTACTCCGGTTCCAGGTCTTCATCCGGCGGCTCCGGACGAAAGCCACCAAAGTCATACGGAAAGTGGCCGTGGTTGATCATGATGGGATAGCGCGCATCCGGGTGCTCATCAAAGCCCTCCGGCAAGAGCACATGCGCTCCGAGATACATCGGCCGGCCCCAGAACTCGGTGAGCAACTTGCTCTGGATTTTGACGTGCTTGATGTATTTGGTTTCCGGCGGATCAGGAATTGGCGGAATGACCTGATCGAGCGTGACTTCGTAGGGCGCCGTGCGCGCGGGATCGAAATCGATCTCAACCGGCGTGCTGTAGAGATTGCCGGGCGCGCGATTCCATTGCTGTCCTTCTCCGCGATCCATGGGGAGCTTGACTGTATGGCCGTCGGCGCGGTTGAAGGTTTCGTACTTATGCAGCAACGCCTGAACGCGGAATTTGCCAGCGGGAATATTGCTCAGCGAATCGAGCGGATAACCGAGAACATCCGCGGTAAAGGTCTGTGCTTCGCCGGGATTCCAGCCATCCACATTGATGCCGAACACCTGCTGCGAATCGGGATCGTCCGTAATTTGGAAGCGAGGTTCGCCATCGTCCTTCGCAGAGAGCAGCAACAGCAACCGGCCATCCAGCGGTCCTGCGTTGAGCGATTGTGGATACGTGACCGAGAACCGCGGCGATGTTGACTGGCCGAGAGCGTTCATGGTGGGCAGCAGGAAGTAGGAAGCCAGCAAAAGCAGGATAAAGTTCAGGCGGTTCATGATGTTCGCTCGCCGAGGGTTGCAGGTAAGGCGTTATGCCCCAGAGCTTAGCGGCGGACGTGGCGGGTTGCCAGGATTTGGTGGCGTTCGAGCGGTTCACACGTTAACGATGCGGGGTGGCCGGCGGCTGGATTGAGCGCAGCCATGGAAGCCCCAGTTTCTCGTGGCGCTACCCAGGTCGCCGACAGCAAATCGGCGAAGCGCGAACCGTTTCCGTTTGGACGTGTCGAATCTGTTGCGGGTCTGTTGTCTTTGGGATTTCATCCTTCGATCCGCCTCCGACTTCTCAAACGCAATGGAGCCAGTGATGTGCAATCTCATCCGCACTGATGCACTGCTGAGCCTGAGCCTGTTGCGTTCGCAAGACGGTCGTTAGCGAATCTCTCTGCGGTCAGGCGGGCCGGGCTCTGCTCGCGATAGTTCTCTCTTCACGATTTTCTCAAGCGTGAAGCGTGTCATGTTTTCAGCGTACGCGGACATGTTGTGGCACGCGGATCATGGTGCGCTTATGCGCTTTCTTTGTGAGTCAAATATGAAACGACATAAGCGAAGGCGCAAGGAACTCCTTGCGCTCTGTGACGTGATTAATGAGGATGACGGCATTCCGCCGCACGAATTGAAGGAACGCCACGCCAACGCGCGGCAGGTCAACCGCAAGGCCAGGCAGCTTTGTCAGCAGGTTGCCGAGACGTTGTCGCTCGTTCTTTCCGGTGAGTTTGATGATGAGCAATTGCAGAGTTTGCTGGTGGCCTCGGTGGAACCGGCGCCGAACGCCTCGCAATTGTTGGTCAGCCTGCAAACGGATGGTCCTTGTGATCGCCAACTGGCCGAGCAGTTGCTGACCAAACTTAACGGCATCAGCGGTCGCTTGCGTTGCGAGGTGGCCGCAGCCATCACGCGGAAGCGGGCACCGCGGTTGATGTTTCGTGTGATTGGGTAAACGCTGTTGCTTGCAGTAAGCAGCAAATTAAACAACGCTGGCCGTGGCGATGATCTTTGTCCGCGGCCAGCGTTGGTTTCTTGTGCGGTGGATGCCACGGCTTCCCTCGCTGCGCTCAGTCCAGCCACCGGCCACCAAACGTAAAACGCAAGTTGTGATGTAGCACTAATCCTTCTTCACAAACGCGATTCGCTTGTGCGAATAGTCCAGCACCATAGTGAATGGGCGGATCCAAACGCCGCCGATGACGCCGGTGGTTCCTTCGTTTGCGAACGCGCCGTGATCTTCGGTGGCAAAGCCGACTTGTTGATCTTTGAATTCATGGCCGCCAAAGCGGAAGCTGGACAGTGTGCCGATTTCCACGTTGACCGCTCCGCCAACGCCGGCGCTTTGGCTGCTGGTTGTTTCACGGCCTTCCAGCATGTTGAGCTTTTTCACTGTCGGCGTGTGAAACACCAGTGTGGAACCCGCTGCACCTGTATCCAACATGAAGATCCCTTCGCCGGTATTGTCGAAGGTTCCTCGCACGGCCGGGTGACGCGAGTCAAAGAACAATTCTTCCCAACTGCCTTTTGCCAGTTCGTACTGGCTGGCATCGTGCAGGTTGACGCTTGGCGCGACGAAGTCGATCTCGGCAACACAGCGTGAGAACATTTCGAAGCCGAGAATTCCCGAGATGGGAACGCCCATGAATTGTTCCAGGAAATCGAGGTCCATCTCGACAAAGATGGGTTCTTGCATCGTCAATGGTCCCACCTGCATGGACTCGGCGCGACGGAATTGACTGAGCGAAGAACCGCCGACTCCTTCCACGTTGACCGCGCCCAACCCCGGCATATTGACCTTTGCGGCCAATGATGTGGAAATGCACAATGAGCCTGCGCCTGTGTCCAGGATAAACCAGGCAGGGTCATCGCCGTTGATTTGCGCCTGAACCAGCAAGTGGCCGCTGGCGGCTTGTTTAAGCGGCAGCGCGGCAGGCGCTTCGCTATCGAAAGTGAAGTCCGCAGGCGCGGCCGGATAGGCAATGGTTTGCGCGGACAAGGCGTCCGTTGGCTTGACGGAATTCACTTCGTATGTGTTGACCTGCCCGGAGGCCATCTTGATGGAGGCTTTGGCCGGCAAGTTGCGTCCGTTGAATTCGCGGTATTCTTCGACCGTCGTGACGCTACCCCGGGCGGTCAGCAACTTCAGGCTAACCGGCCGTGAAGTTGTGCGGTCGATCATGATTCGAGCGGCGAGCGTGCCGCCTTTGGGCGTTGCTGTCAGCGCGAGGGCATCATCGGTGCTGGCCGATTCATCAAGCGCGAATTCAAACGCAGCGCCGGGCGAAAACATGGCCATGGATGCGAAAGCACCGCCTAGCAGCTCTTCATCGCGCTCGCGCATTTCCAGCAATTGCGGCGTCTTGTTCCAGTCCAGCTTCCAGCACTTTTCGCCGTCAAAGCCGCTGCTGATGGACAATGGTCCTTTGATCCAGCGCATGTAGCGGCCGGAATCGTCATAGTCAAAGCCGAATGTGCTTGGTTCGCCGGAGAAGGTTCCTTGCCCTTCAATTCGGAAGGCCCCTTCCGCGGCTTCTTCCGGCAAGTTGAGAGCGGATCCAACGCTGGCCAAGACCGCATCAACATCCTGCGACGCAGCATCTCGCGCTTTGATGTTGCTCGCCGTGGCTGGCTGTTGTGCGAATGCCGCCTGGCTGATTATGGAAATCAAAAGGAAACAGCTGGCACAAAATAACATCGTTGGACGATGACGCCACGCAAACCGACTGCTCATGACGGACTCCCTGAAAGTGATTGGTTGGGTTCTGAATTGTGCGTGGGGGACGTTGATTGTGATTCTGTGTTGGCTGCGGCGTTATCTTCCTGACGTCGCGGACGACGCCGATCGCGTGTGACCGGCGTTTGTGGGTGCAGCGCGTATGTGAACGCATACAGCTTGCCACCGCTTTGCGTGCGGCGCTCGCGGCAGAATTCCACCACAGTGCGCAAGTGTTCTTCGACGAAGAGAATCTCTTCGCGCGTCAGCCAGGTTGTGATTTGTCCAGCGGCCGCGTTGCGCTCTTCGCCATGCAAGATGGCCGCGCCTGCTTCCACAGCCGTGCGGAAGCCCCGTTCGCCCAGGCGGAGAAAGGCTGTCGCGATTTTTAGCACCGCTTTGCGGACTTTGGACTGCCGTGCTTTGTCGCGGCCTTGTTCAACCTCGATGGCCAGCGGGCGGATGGTGACGTCAAACACCGTTTCTTCGCGGCGAGCGCCGGGACGCACTTCCACGCGTTTCAGCAGCTTGACCTTCTCCAGCAACCGGAAGTGGTAATACAGCGAATCGGGAGCTCGCCCCAGCAGATCAGCGATTTCCTTGATGCTCGCGGGACCGGCCATGGCCATGGCGTCCATGATCTCCTGCCGCGTGACAGAGACGAGCGCTTCAATCTGCTTGAGGTCGCTGATTGTGGTCATCAGCCGGCGATTTCCCGGAGCGGATGATTGTTGAAAACAGACTTCTTATTTCAACAATCATGGCGAGATCACTCGGCGACTGCAAGTCCGCGGTGGTTGATTTCCCGGATTCGTGAAGTGCAAGACGCTGCAACTGGGAAAGTCCAAACGATGCTGGGAAGTTGATTTGACGATTGAACCTGGCAATTCTCGCTGGTCGCACGCGGCGTAAAGCGTTATCAATCAATCATTTGTGATGAAAATACCTGACGGGAAACGCCAGAGTGTCACCGGTTGGCTACTTCCCGCTGACGACTCATTTTGATACGATTCTCCCGTCAGCATCTCGTTCGATCGGTCTTTGTTCGAAGGTGTGACTGCCAAATTGGCAGCTGCCTGAGCCGCCGGTAGACCTCGGTTTCCTGCTGCGGCGAGAAGTCTGCTCATTCGATTTGCCGTGTCCTTTGGGCACTTCCGCAATGATTCCGTTGTGAGAACTGCCACTAACGGAACACGCTGTGGCTGCGAGAGATCGCCTGACCGCCGATGTCGGCAAGATCCATCAGGCCGTTGGGACCAGCGGTTGTTTCTGGTGTGGGTGCGCTCTCTCTCATTTGTGACTTGCCGCCAAGAATGCCTTGGCGTGAGTTAAGGAACGCTGGCCGCAGAACATAGGAAAGATCCACGGTGGGAAGGTCCTTGCCAAAAAGGAGGTTCCAACGATGAGCACAACTGCCATTCAGCACTTGGATGACCGCACCCGGCGGAAAGCATTCAAGCAGCTGGTGACGAGACAAGACCGCGGCGAAACTGTCGCCACATCCCGGCTCCGTGTCTCGCAACAATTCAATATCGGATACCGACAGCTTCTCGGAATTGAACGCGAAGGGCTGGAGAAGCAATGGCCACCCCTTGGTAAGAAGGACTCTCGATGACGAATATCTACGTCGGCAACCTATCGTATGAAGCCTCGCAGGAAGACCTGATGGAGGCATTCGGACGATATGGCGCCGTTTCTAATGTCAACTTGATTGTTGACCGTATGACAGGCCGTTCGCGTGGATTCGCATTCGTTGAGATGCCCAATTCCACCGAAGCCAAAGAAGCGATCGAAAAGCTCAACCTCACCAAAGTGGCCGGGCGTGCCATCACCGTGAACGAAGCCCGACCCAAGCAGTCCCGCGGCGGGGGTGGAGGCGGCGGTCGCGGTGGCCGTTGGTAAGTTGCAGCTGCACGAGCATGACTGAGATTCGATAATTCAAAACCCGGCGCTCTCGCCGGGTTTTTTTGTGCGCGATGTCTCACATTGATTTGCCACCGACGAGTGGCTAAGCCTCTGGCCTCGCCGCTGAGCAAAGACGAACATTCAAGCGGCTCTCACAACCATCCGCCCTGTCACGAATTCTGAGAAAACAGCGCATTCTCATTTCCGCGCGTTGCATGCAGGTTTGCGTCACGCCTGGGACTACCGCGCCAATGATGTTTTTCCGCAGTCGCGACTTCCTTCTTTGAGGTGAAGCATGGATGAGGAACTCATCCAATTCGTCGACCACGCACGGCAGAAGGGTCTTGATTACGCGACCATTCGGCAGCTTTTGTTGTCCGCTGGCTGGAAGGAACAGGACATTGCTGAAGTCGTCTCGACACGTGCCCTGCAACTGCCCATCCCGCAACCGCCCACGCGTGTTGCCGCGGCTCGCGCGCCAGCGATACGCAGCCCGGCGTCGTCCGTCTGGCCGCGCCGAGCACGGGACGCCTTTCTTCACCTGCTGACCTTTGGCTCGCTCTACGCTGCAGCGACCAGCCTGATTCTGCTCTTCTTTACCTACATCAATTTTGCATTCCCCGATCCGGCGTGGCGGACAAGCTACCCGCAATTGCTGGAGATTCTGTCGATTACCCGAGTTCAATTGGCGATCGTGATCGTCACGTTTCCAGTCTTTCTTGCCCTGTGGCATTTTCTGCTTCGGGAGGTGCGACGTCATCCCGAAAAAACAGGCATCCGCCGCTGGCTGGGTCATATGGCGATATTCGTTGGGGCGCTAACACTAGCCGGTGACGTCATCACACTGATTTACTTTCTACTTGAAGGACAGCTGACGGTTCGCCTGCTGCTGAAAGCCGGAGTGCTGTTCCTGATTTCTGGAAGTCTCGTGCTCTACCTGGTGTTGACTCTGCGAAGCGAGGCGGAGGACACAAAATGACGAAGAAAATGCACATGTTATTCTCGATCGCAACGTCGATCGTGGTCGTTGTGGCGGTTGTTTGGGGGGTCGTTCTGGTTGGCTCGCCCAGCACGACGCGACGTCAACGATTCGATCAGCAGCGGCTGGACGATCTTCGTACGATCGTTCGCGAGATCGATGGGCTTTGCCGCGACCCTGATGACAAAGACGAATTGAAGCGGCCGTTGCCGGAAACGCTTGACGAGTTGGCAACCCAAGCGCGACACAGGCGAATCAACATCACGGACCCGGAGACCGGGGCGCGATACCTCTACCGCGTTACAAGCCCGACGACTTATGAGTTGTGCGCCACGTTCTCCTTGCAGCGGGACTCAGACGAAGACGTGTTTTGGAATCACCCCTCAGGCGAGCACTGCTACACCATCGATGCTCTCGATCCTCCTTAGCTGGTGGCAATCGTGAAGAAGGCTGATGGGCGTTGCGAGCAACCTCTTCAGACGACAATAGCTCGAGGTTGTTTGCTCCGTCGGTAACGATGGCCGAGGCACCTGGGAGGAGACCGCAAGACGATCGCAAACTCCACGCGCCCATTGTGGCGAGCCTTGTCCTTTATCGTTCCCGTACCTAGACTGCAATGGGAACGCGAAACCGCGCACGTTGCCCGTTCCTTCCAGGCTTTGCCGTCCGTCCCGCAGCCAGCTCATGAACGAAGAAGAAATCTACCGGGAGCATGTCCTGGACCACTACGAAGACCCTTTCCAGAAAGGCGAGTGTCCTGGCGTGACGCATGCGCACCAGGATGACAACCCTTTGTGCGGGGACGTGGTGCGGATGGAACTGCGGATTGATGAAGACGGTAAGATTGCGGATGCCTGGTTTGACGGAACTGGTTGCTGCATCAGTCAGGCTTCGGCCTCAATGCTGACGGAGACCATTCAAGGCAAGACTGTGGACGAGGCCAAGGAGTTTGCCGCGGACCACATGCTGGAACTCTTCGGCGCCAGGCTAACGCCCAATCGGCAGAAGTGTTGCTTGTTGTCCTGGCGCGTGTTGCAGACGGCCTTGTTCTCGCCCAAAGATGGAGAAGCAAACGGCGGTTAGCAGTCAAAGCGAAATCTCATCCCATGACCACAGCGCAAACTTCGAGATTTGATCCCGCCACGCTTCGAGCGGACTTCCCCATCTTGGCGCACGAGGTCCATCGGGGCGTCCCGCTCACGTACCTGGACAACGCCGCCACCACGCATGCGCCGCGGCAGGTGCTGGATTGCATCCGCGAGACCATGGAACGGCACTACGCCAACGTGCATCGCGGGATTCATGCGCTCAGTGAGCAAAGTACGGAGCTCTACGAAAACGCCCGGGGCAAGTTGCGGCAATTCTTCGGCGCGGAACATGCGGACGAGATCATCTTCACCCGTGGCACCACCGAGAGCATCAACGTCGTCGCGCGAAGTTGGGGCGACGCCAATCTTCAGCAGGGCGATGAGATCTTGCTGACCGAGATGGAGCATCACGCCAACCTGGTTCCGTGGTTTCAGGCGGCTGAACGGACCGGAGCGAAAGTCCGTTGCGTGCCGATCACGGACGACGGCGAATTGGACATGGACGAATTCGCCAAGATGCTTTCTCCAAAGACAAAGGTCGTTGGCGTCGTCGCGATCTCGAATGTGTTGGGCACAATCAACCCGTTGGAGACAATCGTCGCCGCTGCGCGCAAAGTCGGAGCAATTGTCGTTGTCGATGGCGCACAACAAGCCCCGCATCAGCGAGTGAACCTGGCGGAATTGGATGTTGATTTCTATGCGGCTAGCGGACACAAGATGCTCGGCCCATCAGGCATAGGCATTCTGTACGGCAAGCGGGGACTTCTTCGAGATATGCCGCCATTCCTGGGCGGTGGGGCGATGATTCGTCGGGTGACGACCGAAGGTTTTGAAGCGGCGGAGCCGCCAGCCCGTTTTGAAGCTGGCACGCCGCCGATTGTGGCTGCGATCGCTTTGGGTGCAACCGTCGACTATCTGGCACAGATCAACATGGATGCGGTTGAAGAGCATGAACGAACGCTCGCCAATCTCGCGCAAGAGAAGTTGTTGGCCTTGGGCGGCATTCGCGTGCTGGGACCAACCGCGGATAAGAAAGTCGGCATCGTCAGTTTTGTTGTGGATGGCGTGCATGCCCATGATGTTGCGCAACGACTCGACAAGCATGGCGTGGCCGTTCGCGCGGGACATCACTGCACAATGCCACTGCACAAACGGCTGGGAGTGGCTGCAAGTTCCCGGGCCAGTTTCTATGTATACAACACAGTAGAAGATGTTGACCGCCTGGTTGCCGGCGTGGAAGAGACTCAAAAGTTCTTCCGCCGCGGGAAGTAGAACATTTGCACAGACCGAATCAAGCTCTGTCTCAACTCAAGCGGGAGATTCAAAGGAATCCGGTTTGATAGTTAGCAAGCCGCAATCGATTTGCTGGACCAGGGCCTCAGCCGTATTGCCCATCAGCATGCCAGGAATTCCCGTCCGGGCGACGCTGCCCATGACAAGCAGATCGATCTGATGCGCTTTCAAGAGTTCGGGGATCTTTAAGACCGGGTCTCCATGCTCCATAAAGACGTTGGGGCTTTCCGGGTCCAAGCCCTGCTGCGAAAGCAGCGATTGGAAACTGGCGGCGTTCTTGCGAACAAATTCCTTCTCCAAGTGGGCGAATTCGTCCTCAGGCATTTTGGCTCGGAATATGGTCTCCCCAAACACTTCCCAAGCATACACAACATGCAAGTTGTTGCGGTCTGGGCAAACACTGGTGGCCATGTTGAGAATTCGCTCGTTCAGTCTGCCATGATCTTCGTCCTCCGGCGTTGCATCAACCGCGGCCATTACACGGCTTGCCGGTTTCGTTTCGCCAGGCTTTGTCAGCCAAAGTGGTTTCGGACACTTCCTTAGCAGTCGCATTCCGGTGGCGCCGATGAATGTTCCGCGACGGCTGTTCCTTCCTTTGGCGACACGCATCACCAGGTCATGACTTGATTCATGCGCTTCATGGATCAATGCTTCGGACTGCGGTCCGGTTCGACAACAGATCGAGACATCAAAGCCCTTGGAACCAAGTTCAACAGCCACGGCTTCCAGGCGCTCAGTCGTTTCCTGGACCAGCATCTTCAGCAAGTCGTCATGGCGCGGCGTGAAAGCTTTGGAAAGCCAGGAGAACTCGGGCACGGAATCGAGTAGCTTGATCTTTGCTTCGTGCTGCTCCGCCAATGTGGCGGCCTGGTTCAACGTGCCTGCGTCAGGTTGCCGGGCATCGATGCCAACGAGGATGTTCTTGAATTGAATCATCGTATTGGGCGGACGTGTATTTTGGAGTTACTTTTGACTGCAATCTATCACAAGCCGGGAAAGCTGGAATCGCCCCAACTGGCTTCAAGATTTCGTATTGGGTTGGCTGTGCGGGCGGATACCGGCAAATTGTTGACCTGCCGAATCAACATTCACTCAATTCCTTGCGAGGCAAAAACTTACGACGTTGGTTGACGCGATTCGCAAACCGGCTCAAGATGGCATTTGTTAACAAAGCCGCGGGTGATACCCGCTCACAGCGGATACGTTCCCAACACTGCGTTGTTTCCATTTCTACCGTTTCTGCGACAGCAATGCGATATTTCAACAACGGCGCAACAACCTGGCCCAAGCCGGAAATCGTCTACGAAACGGTCGATGAGTGCTTCCGCAACTTGAATAGTCCGGAGCGGACGGCCTCCGCAACTCGCGAACGCTGCGCCTCTTTGATGCAGCAATCGCGGCAAGAGATTGCCGAGTTTTTCAACATTCCCGATCCAGGCAGGTTGGTGCTGCTGCCCTCGTGCACGTACGCGTTGAACCTGGCCATTCTTGGGTTGGAATGGCGGCCGGGCGAAACCGCAATCATGAGCGGATTGGAACATCACGCCGTGAGTCGGACCATTCGTAAAGTCGCCCGCGAGCGAGGCGTCAACTTTGAAGTCATGCCGTACACGCGGCACAAGCCGGTGGACCTGCAATTCCTGGAAGACAAGCTCAAAGCTGGCGGCGTCCGGCTGGTGGCTTGCACAATGGCTAGCAACATCACCGGTGACATTGTTCCGATTCATGAGGTCTGCCGACTGGCAAGGTTGTACGGAGCTCACTGCCTGGTTGATGCGGCCCAAACCGCAGGCGTGCTGCCGGTGGATGTTGAGGACTTGGGCTGTGACTTCATGGCCTTCGCCGGACACAAGGGACTTTATGGTCCGCCTGGCATTGGCGGCGTGTTTGTTCGCGAAGGAATTCAACTGCGAACTTTGGCCGAAGGCGGGACCGGCAAAGATTCCGGCAAGCACGAATTGTCCGGGAGTTTCCCGTCAACATTTGAAGTGGGAACACACAACCTGCCGGCAATTGCCGGGTTAGCGGCTGGTGTACGCTGGATCAAACAGATTGGCGTTGATGCCGTTCATCGTCACGAGCTTGGTTTGATGCGACAATTGCAAGCTGGCCTTGAACGTATCGATGGCATCCACGTGCATGGCAACCCCGATGTGGAACGCCGCACCGCCGTGGCGTCCGTGACGTTTGACGATATTGCCCCGCAAGATGCAGCCGCATGGCTGGCGGATAAGCACGACATCACGACCCGCGCCGGTTTCCATTGCGCACCGCTAGCGCATCAGACCATTGGCACACATGCCGGCGGCGGAACCGTGCGCTTCAGCTTTGGCTTCTTCAATACGCCTGAAGAGATTGACGATACACTTGCCGTGTTGTCAGAGGTTCCGCGGGCGGCCGAAGTTTGATTGCGGATCGGTTTGGCTTGCATCGCTCGGCGATCTTAAGGCGTCGCAAATTCCGTCGCATCGCGCCGCCCATCCCTGGGCGAGTGCGATAGCTTCGGTGCATGACTCGTAGAAGTCAGCCATAGAGACAATAGCCCTGGAAGAGATGGGCTATTGCAGTTGTTCCAGCAGGTCCAGTCCGGTACGAACCGCGCGAACTCCGCCCATCTGATCGACGACGTCTTTCAGTCGTACGAGGTCTTCCGCGCTCAAAGATGCGGCAGCTTTGGGGGGACGTCCGGGGCGGCCTCTTTTCTTGCCGACCGAATTCTTCTTACGGTAGAGAACGTTGCTGACCAGAGCGTAGGAAACTTTAACGCCTTGCTTGGCGAGTCCTTCGACGACGGCCTTGGGCGTCGCCTTCTTGTTGGCCTTTACGTACTCGCGGATCTTTTCACTCTTGTTAACGCCTTTGCGCTTGGGCACGTCTTTAACTCCTTAAGTCAATTTGCCCCCAGGGAAACTGAGAAACAAACGCCCCCAAGGTTAGAAATATTGTGGTTGAGAAAGTGACAGTTATGAGATTGGCACTCGCTGAGCCCGTCAGCCAGAGCACTAGTTGTCATTCGACTGAGCGAAGATCTCCGCAAAGAACTGCTTCATATGTGCCCAGGAACGCTTGTCGGTCGACTCGTTGTACGAGACACCGTCCATGTTGTGAGAATCCGCGTCCGGGTTGGTAAAGCTATGCACCGTGTTGGCATACGAGATCATTTGCCAATCGACCTTACCTGCGGTCAACATATTCTTGAATTCAACGATTCGCTCGGCCGGAACGAACGGATCGTCTTCGCCATGACAGACCAGGACTTTGGCCTGGGTTGCTTCCGCTTGTTCCGCGGTGGCCACCGGCAGTGAGCCATGAAAGCTGACGACGCCTTTGAGGTCGGCCCCGGCATAGGCCATCTGCATGACAGTCGCCCCGCCAAAGCAGAAACCGATCGCGGCGACGCGATTGGAATCAACATTGTCTTGTTCCAGCAGCACATCTAAGCCGAGTCGAGCTCTCTGCACCCAGGCGTCCAGGTTCTCACGAATTTGCGAGGACCAGGCCATAGCATCCTCAGCATGTTCTGAAGACTTACCTTCCCCGTACATGTCCAAGGCAAAAGCAACATAGCCCAAACTAGCGAGCATCCGCGCGCGGTCTTTGGCATGCTTTTCCAAACCCCACCATTCATGAACAACAAGCACGCCTGGCCGCTT
The DNA here is from genome assembly GCA_937982665.1 of uncultured Planctomycetales bacterium. GTDB lineage: Bacteria > Planctomycetota > Planctomycetia > Pirellulales > S012-138 > CALJLD01. Next base: position 31,683 of record CALJLD010000184.1, on the reverse strand, counting down.
GCCCGTCAGAGCATCGTCCCAGGCGAGATAGCCTTGCAATTCGGTTTCGCCATCTTTGTATATGATGACCTTGGATTGCACCTCGGCGGATGCCAGTTGTGACATGTTGTTCACACATAAGCAAATGAGCAGTCCGATGAGCGCAAGTGATCGTGGGGTCATGGTCGTCTCCTATTTCATATCGCCGCTTGGGGGCGAGAATAATTCCAACGCATTAATCTTGCATGAGGCTGGGTAATACATGCAAGACAGACCAGCTTAATAACTCCACTAGCCGCTAACAATTCGTAACAATGCGATTTGTGTTAGATCACAATCAGTCTCATCGATCCAAATCTTTTGTTGATAAGTGAAAACTCAATGGATATTGGCGCGGTCGTCAAAGCAGTCTTGAAGCAATACCAACTGCCGCTGGATGGATATCACGGAGTTGCACATTGGGCACGTGTGCTGGAGAACGGGCTTCGCTTGTGTCGCGACTCCGGTGGCGACATTCAAGTGGTGACCTTATTCGCCGTCCTGCACGATTCTCGGCGCGTCAATGAGTCGACCGATCCCGAGCATGGGATGCGCGCCGCCGAGTTTGCACAAACTCTGCGGGGCGACGTCTTTGAGATCGAAGATCATGCGTTTGAACTGCTGTGCCGTGCTTGCCAGGGACATAACCATGAACGCACACATCCAAACGTCACAATCCAAACCTGCTGGGATGCCGATAGACTGGACCTCGGCAGGATCGGCATTACTCCGCACCCAAGTCGTTTGTGCACTGCTGCCGGAAAGTCGCCAGAGATGATTAGCTGGGCTCATGGCCGCGCAAGCTTCCATGTCGTGCCGGAATTCGTCGCCAACCAATGGCAAGTTCAATTGCCGGCTGAGTGAAGCGCGGCGATAGGCGATTTGTCGCCGTTTCGCACTTCGGTGCTTGCTTCTCAAGCCAGCGCGGATTACTACAGAACTAGACGAATTATGCAGAGTTTCGGCTCATTTGATTCGATCCACGATAGAAATCCATTCGTCGAACCCGGCGTGCCTCGCTATTCATTCACCTTCTCTCCCATTCATCTCCGCAATTCCTAGCACAAGCGATTATGAGTCGGGGAAACAAAACGGGCGAGGCAACGGCGGCACGTCCTCCACACAAGGATAAGGAGCCCTCGCTTCCGTCATCCAACGTGCGGACGATCGTCAATCTGCTGCTGTTCATTCATTTGTTTTGTTTGGCGATCGCCTTCTTCTGGCAGACCAACTCTTCGCCTGTCAGCGTTCAGCTACACAGCATTCCCGCCGGCTATCTGAAGCCATTACATATGGACCTGGCTTTTGATGATGGGCATCGCGAAGCGACGTCCGACGCAGAGCGTGCGATTTCAAATGTCCGACACCGCGAGCGCAGCCGCCGAGCGATGTTGCACTTCACTCATGGCGGGCCGCTCGATGATGAATTGTTCATCGAGTTCATTCACGGTCCCGAGGACGACCGCTTAACAATTGTTCTCCCGCCGCAGGGGATGTTGCCGCCGATGCGGCGCGAGCGTTTTCAAAGATTGGCTTGGGAGATTGGCCGAGCGGCAGGTGACAGTGGCGCGCGTGAGGTTTTCGCTCGAGTCATTGCCGGGGCGCTGCTCAATCGATTGAACGTTGACGAAGGCGAGCTGCGCGTGCTTCGCCGCCGCACGCAAACCATGAACGAAGCCACCGCGAATGATGACGACATCACCGATCCATTCAACGAAAGCTATCAGCAAGTCCTGATCAGCTTCCGCGCACGCCGAGTTGGCGCAACGGTTGTGGTGACCGCGATTGAACAGGCCAATTCGACTTCGGGGGGTGCGGAATCCACAAGTTCCAATGCGCCGGCGGTCGACGAAACGGCGCAGCCAGACCAAAACGAACCGCGGGCAGTTCCTCGCCTTGGCCCAGTGCGGCCAGGGGGTGGTAAGTGATATCCACTGCCACAGGCTACATTCGTGAATCGGCCATTGCCTTTGGCGAAGCCTGGAACGAGTTCTGGTTGCGGCCATCGAGTGCTCGACCCTTGGCAGCGCTTCGCATTGGTGTTGGCGTCTTGTTGCTCTATTGGTTCGTGACTTTCGCTCCGGACCTGACGACACTCTTCAGTGCTGACGGTCTATTGCCGTCCGGCAGCGTGGATCAGTGGGAACAAACCGGATGGGGTTCAACCGAAGCGCAACAGCAACTCGCGTTCGGGGATGCCTATCGTCGCGCCCAGGCAACTTCCGAGAACATGTCCGTGCTGGCGCTGTGTGATGCGCCTGTGGAATTATGGACGGCGTGGGGAGTCGGCGTGCTCGCGGCGATTCTGTTGATCGCCGGGTGCTTTTCGCGGATCAGCGCGTGGATCGCTTGGGCAATGTTCTTGTCCTTTGTGAATCGTGCGCCGATGTTGAGCGGACCGTTTGAGGCTGTGGCCGCCATGTTACTGTTCTATTTGGCGCTGGCCCCTTGCGGCCTGGTGTGTTCGTTCGATCGCTGGCGAGCTCTGCGCAAACCGAGGACCACCATTGAAGCGGCCGAATTCAACTCCGTTTGTCATGCGCCGCCGCGCTGGTCAGCGACGGTGACGTTGCGATTGATACAAGTCCACCTTTGCGCAATCTACGTATTGATGGCGCTTGCACAATGGGGCGGTGGAGGCGGAGAAACGCCATGGGCGACGGGCGAAGCGATTTGGCTTTTGGCCGCGCGGCCGTCGTCCGGACTAGGCTTTGGTTGGTTGGCCAGCGCGCCTGTCTTGGTTGATCTTTGGACGCACGGCATGTGGCTGTTCACTTTCACATTTCCGTTGTTGATTTGGGCGAAACGCGCGCGGCCCGCGCTGATTGTCTTGGCAGGCGTCGTCTGGTTTGCGTTTGCACTGCTGACGGGCATGTATGCGTTTTGTCTGTTGATGACCGTCGCCGGTTTGGCATTTTGGCCCTTTGCAGCCAAACAAACCGCCGAAGCGGAAATCTAAACGACGCGATCTAGCGCCGCCCTGCTGCTGCGTCTCTCTCGCCGAATCTCGCTTGCGGTAAGTCGCCGTGCTAGACTGGGCGAAATCAACTTTCCGCTCTAGCGAGTTTGTTCCTATGGCATGTCCGGTCACAGTTCGGAATTCGCGTTTGCTGTCACGTGCCGCCTTGGCGTGTCTCTGCGCGGCGTCAGTGTTGTTCTCTTCAACGACGGCCACTTCCGCCGGCGAGCAGCAGTCCGCAACCGCGGAGAGCGAGGATGCGGCGGTTCGCGTGATGACGTTCAATATCCGCTACAACAACCGGCGCGACGGCGAAAACGCATGGCCTAACCGAAAGGACATCGTCGCCGGGATCATCCGCGACAATAAGACGGATATCGATGGGCTGCAGGAAGCACTTCCGGAACAAGTGCGCGATCTTGAGACGCGGTTGGATGAGTTCGCCTGGTATGGCGTTGGCCGCAATGATGCGAAGGTTGAAAACAACAATAGCGGCGAGACTTGCTCCATCTTCTACCGCAAAGATCGCTTTGAGCGATTGGACGCCGGCACGTTTTGGCTGGCTCAAGATCCCAATAAGGTGGGCAACAAATCTTGGGATGCCGCATTGCCGCGGATCTGTTCCTGGGTGAAGCTGCAGGATGCGCGGTCTGGCGGGATTGTCTTCGCGTTCAACACCCACTTTGATCACGTGGGCGAAGAAGCCCGGCAGGAAAGCGCCAAGTTGTTGGTCCGCGAGATTCCGCGGATTGCCGGCGAGCATGCATTTGTGCTGACTGGCGATTTTAACGCGGATCCCAATTCCGAACCGTATGCGGTCTTGAGTGGGAAGAAACAAGCCGACGACGAAGAGCCCACCGCATTTCGCGACGCCGTCAAAATCTCCGAACAAACGCCCAACGGGCCTGATTCGACATGGAATGGTTTTCGCGAAGTCGTTCCAGGCCGGCGAATCGACTATGTCTTTCTGCCCTCCGGTCGCGGAAGCGTGCGAAGCTTGGCAACGCTCGACCAAACATACGAAGGACGGTTTCCTTCCGATCATTTGCCGGTCATTGCGGAAGTCATGTTCGCAAACGACTGATCTCAGTCATGCCGATTGCCGCGTGGAGTCTCTTCAGAAGTACTTATGGCAGTTCTCGAACAGTTTCGCCTTAACGGAAAGACCGCGGTCATCACTGGCGGAAGTCGCGGGCTGGGCTTGGAGATCGCAAAGGCTTTGGGCGAAGCCGGCGCTGACCTGGTGATTAGCGCTCGCGACGCGGCCCAATTGGATTCAGCTGCGGAAGAACTTCGGCAGAGCAAGATCGGTAACGTTACAACGCTGCCGGCGGATCTTTCCGATGCCGCCGGAGCCGACGCTTTCTGCGATGAGTTGCTCAGCAAAGTGGCTCAGGTTGATGTGCTTGTCAATAACGTTGGCGGTCGCCGAATCAACTTGCCCATCGAAGAGATCACCAATGAACAATGGCAGATGGTCCAGGACTTGAATCTGAACCAGGCCTTCGTCTGCACGCGCCGTATCGGGACGACGATGCTGGCTCGCAACGCTGGGCGGATCATCAACATCGCTTCCATCTCTGGGCTGATTGCTTTTCGTCCCATGAAGAGCCGCAGTTACGAAGCCGCGAAAAGCGCACTGCTGGGCTTCACGCGATCCGTCGCGGCGGACTGGGCATCGCGGGGCGTAACCGTCAACGCCATCGCTCCAGGTGCGTTCCTGACGGATGCCAATCAAGCCTGGTTTGACGAGAACCCGGAATTGAAGCGTTCGTTTGAGGATCAAATTCCGATGGGGCGGTTGGGGCACCCGCCGGAAATTGGTCCGCTGGCCGTCTATCTCGCCAGTGACGCTTCGGCGTTCATGACCGGAGCAACGTTGGTGATTGATGGAGGACAAACGCTTTGGTAGCTCAGCCGGGTTTAACAGCAGCAGATGGCGTTTGGCGAATTGACCATGTCACTTTTTGATCACGAAGTCGCTCAAAATCGCGAGGCGGTGCAACCGCTGGCCCGACGGATGCGGCCGCGGACTCTGGACGAGTTCGCCGGGCAGCAGCATTTCCTCGGGCCGGGCAAGCTTCTCCGACGATTGCTCTCGGCGGACCGGCTGTCGTCGCTGATCTTCTTTGGCCCGCCTGGGACGGGCAAGACCACGCTTGCACATTTGCTTGCCCAGGAAAGTGCAGCCAGATACACGCAACTCAATGCGGTGACGTCAGGCGTTAAGGAGTTGCGAGAACTGATCGCCGCCGCGCGTGATCGACTCGCCGCAGGCGATGGCCGGACGCTGTTGTTCATCGATGAGATTCATCGCTTCAACAAATCACAGCAAGATGTTTTGTTGCCGGATGTTGAAGACGGCACCGTGATCCTCGTCGGCGCGACAACGCAAAATCCGTTCTTCGCTCTCACCAACGCGTTGGTCAGCCGCAGCCAGCTCTTCCAGTTCGAGGCGCTGACGACACAAGAGATCAAAGAGTTGCTGCGCCGCGCCGCAACGGATCGCGAACGTGGCCTCGGCAATCGCGAAATTCACTTGCACGAAGATGCTCTCGATTACCTGGCTGAAGTCAGCGATGGTGATGCACGACGTGCGCTCTCGGCTTTGGAAGTTGGCGTGCTCTCCAGTTCGGAAGAGCCGATCGAATTCACGCGGGAACTGGCCGCGGAATCCGTGCAGCGGCGTGCCATTCAATATGACGCCACTGGCGATGAACACTATGACGCGGCCAGCGCTCTCATCAAGAGTATTCGCGGGAGTGATCCAGATGCCGGTATCTATTGGCTCGCTCGCATGCTGGAAGGGGGCGAAGACGTTCGCTTTCTGGCGCGGCGGTTGGTGATTCTGGCCAGCGAGGACGTCGGCAACGCTGACCCGCACGCATTGCCATTGGCGGTCGCCACCATGCAGGCGTGCGAGTTTGTGGGTTTGCCGGAATGCCAGTTGGCGTTGGCTCAAGCCGTGACGTATCTCGCCTTAGCTCCCAAGTCGAACGCATCCACACTAGCCATTGGCGAAGCCAAGCGTGATCTTCAGGAGGGTCGTGTGCTGCCGGTCCCGATACAGCTTCGGGACGGTCACTACGCTGGTGCGAAACAACTCGGTCATGGCGAAGGCTACCAATACGCACACAATGAAACTGGCGGCGTGGCGTCGCAGGACTATTTGGGCGTCCAGCGCGATTACTATCGCCCTGTTGACCGCGGATTTGAACAAGAACTGGCGGCACGACTGAAGCACATTCGCAGTTTGTTGCGCGCCGCAAACAGCGGTAACCCGCAAGCTGGAGAATAACAACGACTCCTGCGGTGCCTGAGGTACAGTGCATGCCATGGTTTTATCAGCACGGTGAAGGCGAGATTGTCGGCCCAATTGACCTGGACTCGTTGCGTCAATTGGTGCAACAGGGCCAAGTCAATGGAAACACTCAAGTCTCGTTCGCAGAAAGCGGACAGTCACCGGAAACGTGGCAGTTGGCGCATTCTGTCAAGGATTTGCAAATCCCTCGTCGAGTTGCCCCATCCATATCGGCACAACCTCCTTTCCCAGCGCCGCGACGCCTTGATGCGAACAGCCCTTTGCGTCAAGCCAGTCAGTCCCGCCGACAATCCACAGCTTTGCCGGGTTTGAATTTGTTGACGTTGTTTATCGTCATCCTCGGCACGTTCTTCTTTGCGGTGGGCGTCATCTCTGTTTTGCTTGACGGCCGCGAAGCGCTGCAAGGTCCAAACTTCTCTGTTTGGGTTTGGAAATTCGCGCCGTTCTTGTTGATCAGCGGGCCGATATTGATCGTCATCAGCCTGCTCTATGAGATTTTGCGAACCAGCCGTGCGACTCTGCGTTTTCTGGAACGGCAGCATCTAACGGGAAACCAGTTGGCCTCAACCGCGGCACGTGGTGAAGGGCAGAACTCGCCCGACGTTAAGAAGCACCCGCTGGATTGAACCCGGCTGTTATGTCTCGCCAACATATTCATTTTGTCACGGGGAAACTTGCGGAGCCGTCGTTGCGCGCGATTCTTCCTTCTTTGGCGAAGAATGCTGACTTTGAGTATTCGATCAGCGTATTGAACATCACCGTCGCGGCGCTACTCACAACGGATTGGATTGCGCCGCGGCTTGAGTTGCCGGCAAATGTGAACCGCATTCTCTTGCCTGGTTATTGTCGCGGGGAGGTTTCCGCATTGAGCGCGAAGTTTCAAAAGCCAGTGGAGCGCGGCCCCAAGGACTTGCGGTCTTTGCCGGATTACTTTGAACAAGGCAGTGGCGATGCCTCGCTGGGTACGTTCGATATCGAGATCATCGCCGAGATCAACCATTGCCCACGGTTGCCATTGGAGGAAATCTTACGGCAGGCGGCGCAATTTCAAGCTGCAGGCGCTGACGTGATCGATGTCGGCTGCGATCCAGGCGAGCCATGGTCCGGCGTCAAAGAGTGCGTAGCAGCGCTGCGTGACGCCGGCCATCGCGTCTCGATCGACAGCTTTGACCCGCACGAAGTTTCCGCCGCAGTCAATGCCGGCGCGGAGCTTGTGCTGTCCGTGAACGCCAGCAATCGCGCTGCCGCGGACGGTTGGGCGTGCGGGGTTGTCGCCATTCCGGATGATCCGCACGATTTAGATTCGCTGGATGCCACGCTGGATTTCCTTTCAGCCCGCAACGTTCCCTTCCGCATCGATCCCATCCTGGAACCGATTGGCTTCGGTTTCGCGGCCAGTTTGGGTCGCTACCTGGAAGCGCGACGCCGCTGGCCGGAAGCCGAGATCATGATGGGCATCGCCAACCTGACCGAACTGACCGACGTGGACTCGGCCGGCCTGAACGTCACGCTGTTGGGGTTCTGCCAGGAGTTGGGGATTCGCAGCGTCTTGACCACGGAAGTCATCAACTGGGCACGTTCGTCCGTTGCCGAATGCCACGTGGCTCGGCAGTTGGTGCATCATGCTGTCACAAATCGAGTGCTGCCCAAGCACGTGACGCCGCAGTTGATCATGTTGCGCGATCCTCGGCTGCTGCGAGCGAGCGAATCCGAACTCGAACAGCTTGCCGCAAGTATCAAGGACAACAACTATCGCATCTTGATCTCGGACGCCGATGAGATTCACCTGATTGCCGCAGGCATTCACTTGCAGGGAACAGATCCCTTCCACCTTGCACAACAGCTTTTCACCAAGGCGCCGGCGAAACTCGATCCTTCGCACGCGTTCTACTTGGGATACGAATTGTGCAAGGCAGTGACGGCGCTGACCTTGCACAAGAACTATGAGCAGGACGAGGCCTTGAGTTGGGGCATGCTGACGCAACCGGAAACATCACACCGTTTGACGGATGCGGATGCCGAATAACGCGTTGCCGTTTATTTCCAATAGCAACGACCATCCAACAAGACAACAGGATCAGCCTATGACCAATCCGCCGCAGCCAGCGAACGTGACCGCGGCGGAGTTTCCTGGTGTGGTCCGCGAGCTTCGACCAACGCCGGCAATCGAAGCCGCTTTCCGCAGGTTTGTCGAACTCCCGCATTGTCTGTTCCTGGATAGCGCGATGAGCCATCCGACGCTCGGGCGATATTCGTTCCTCACCGCAGATCCATTTCGCGTGATCGAGGCGGAAGAGGAAAATGCCGCCAGCCGGGCATGCGAGCAGATTCAACAGTCGCTGCAAGAGTACGCTTCACCATCCGTCACAGGCCTTCCTCCATTTCAAGGCGGTGTCGCCGGGGTGTTTGGCTATGAATTGGGCCGCGTTTGGGAATCGCTCCCGCATCCGCGGTTTGATGAGTTTCGCCTGCCGCAATTGTGCTGTGGTGTTTATGACGTAGTGCTGGCGTTTGACCATGCGGAGGATCGCGCCTGGCTGATTTCGCAAGGTTTTCCAGAGATGGATGCCTCCGCGCGGAAAGAGCGAGCCAGCGATCGGGCTGATCAATTCATGGCGTTGCTCGAAGGAAGACCGCATTCCATACCAGCGCGCGCCGACAAACGCACGCAACCACGAATTGACGCTTCACAGCTTGCCCCACAATTCCCCGCCGGAACACTTGCCGGACTGACGAGCGACTTCGCGGCCGACGGTTATCTGCAAGCCGTCCAAAGAGCAATTGACTACATCCACGCCGGCGACATCTTTCAGGTCAATCTTTCTCAGCGGTTGCTCTATCCAGCGGAAGATTCCAGCGTTGATTTGTACCTGAGGCTGCGTCAACGCAACCCGGCGACATTCGCGGCCTATTTTGCGGCGCAAGGCTTCGAAGTTGTGAGCGCCTCGCCAGAGCGGTTCTTGCGCGTCAACGAAAGGGAGGTTGAGGCGAGGCCAATCAAAGGGACAACCGGTCGCCATCGCGCGCCGGAAGCGGACTTGTTTGCCGGCAGCGGACTGCGAGCCAGTGAGAAGGACCGCGCGGAGAACGTCATGATTGTTGATCTGCTTCGCAACGATCTCTCGCGCGTTTGCGAAGCGGACAGTGTCGAAGTAACACAACTATGTCAGCTCGAGTCATACGAGTTCGTCAAACACCTTGTCTCTTCGATTCGAGGTCGATTACGCCCCGGCGTGAATGCCGTGGATTTGCTGACGGCCGCATTCCCCGGCGGATCAATCACCGGCGCACCCAAAGTCCGAGCGATGGAGATCATCGCCGAGTTAGAGCCAACCGCGCGCGGCCCGTATTGCGGATCGCTGGGCTACATCGGCTTTGATGGAGCGATGGATACCAACATCCTGATTCGCACCATTACAGCCAGCGGCGGTTGGTGGCAATTGCCGGTGGGAGGCGGCATCGTGGCGCAAAGTTCTCCTGCTAAGGAATATGAGGAAACCTGGCACAAAGCCGCGGGGATGCTGGATGCTCTTCCGTCCGAAGGGTGAGCGCGGCATCGCATTCGGCACGGCATTCAGCACGCCGCGGATGGACAGGCGTGGTTCGGACTTGTAGAACGCAATAACTGCTCAACATCTCCCTACGAAGTCTCCCAGCAAAGTCAAGCTTGCGTTGATCCTGCTCATCGACAACTACGACAGCTTTGTCCATAACCTTGCCCGCTACTTCAAGCGGCTGGGGCAGGAGACGCTTGTTGTCCGCAATGACGCCATCACCGTATCGCAAGTTCGCGAACTCGCTCCGACCGCGATTGTGCTTTCGCCCGGGCCGTGCGGACCGCTGGAAGCAGGCTGTTCTGTGGAAGTTGTCGCCGAGCTGTGGCAGCAGACGCCGATCCTGGGTGTGTGCCTGGGCCATCAGGCAATCGCCGCCGCGTTCTCCGGCAAGATCATCCGCGCGCGGGAACCGTGGCATGGCAGAAGCTCGGCGATCATCCATGACGGGTCCGGCGTGTTTGCCAACTTGCCAAGCCCAATTATGGTGGGCCGATACCATTCGTTGGTTGTTGCCGAATCCACGTTGCCACCGCAACTGCGCGTGACGGCGAGGACCGCCAGCGGCGAGATCATGGCCATCGAGCAAAAAGACAAGCCTGTCTTTGGCGTGCAGTTTCATCCGGAGTCAGTACTTACCGAGCATGGTGCGCAACTGCTGGCGAATTTCCTGCGGATTTGTGGACTGGGCGTAGCGGAGTTTGAGCACGCGGCGGAGGTTGCTCAAGCGCCGTTCGCTTTGACGAAGGACTACGTTCGCGGAACGCCAATCAGTTTTTAAGCACTCGCTGGACACACAATGACCCAACAGTGGCCAATTTGCGAAGGACTCATCGTCACGGAAAAGGCGTCCGGTCAGCCGCACTTGGCGCCGATGGGCCCGTTTGTTTCGCCTGATGGTCTGCAATTGCAATTGCGACCGTTCCAGAGTTCGCGGACTTTTGGCCATCTGATGGACCGCCGCCGCGGCGTGTTTCACGTCACCGACGATGTGGAATTGCTTGCGCAAGCGGCTATCGGACGGGTTGCTCCCAGCCCCAACTTCGAGCGCACTCCCAGTGGGTCCGGTTGGTACCTGCCGTCTGCTTGTCGTTGGATGGAATTTGAGATCACGCAGGTTGATGTTTCGGAAAGTCGCTCCGTGATGCAGGCACGCGTAACGGACGTCGGAACGCTGCGTGACTTCTTCGGCTTTCATCGGGCCCGCCATGCGGTGGTCGAAGCGGCAATCCTCGCCACGCGAGTGGGCATATTGGACCGCGAGGAGATTGAGACGGAGCTGAAACGCCTGCAAGTGTGGGTGGACAAAACCGGGACGGCCGCTGAACATCGAGCGTTTCAGTTGCTGTGCGATTACGTGGACGAGTTTGAGACCCAGTCTGCTGAAGTTTTGGAAGACACGCCGACGTCGTAAGGCCAGAACGTCGATCAAGACTCTGCCAATGTTGAAAACTCCATCATCAAAGCCGACGCGACGTGACGCAGCGTGCTGTGAAGTGCATTCCGCAGCGCGGTTGCACTTTGGCCTGTTCTCGACCGGCGAAGTGAACGGCACCGCGTTTGGCGGCGCGGGAATGATGTTGGATTCGCCGCGGATTGTGGTCACGTCGCGCCCCTCATCGGAGTTTCGTATTACTGGTGACACGGCCGACGATGCAATGTCGATGGCGAAGCGGATTGCTCGGCACTTCTCGCGGCCGCTCCCGCCCATCTTGCTGAGCATTCAAAACGATATTCCGCGGCATAGCGGACTTGGCTCCGGTACACAATTGTCCTTGTGCATTGCCCGCGTGCTTGCGGCCACTTGGGGGATGACATGCCCAGCGACCGAACTTGCGGTTGCCGCGGCCCGGGGAAAGCGATCGGCAATTGGAACCCACGGATTTTCCAGCGGAGGGCTGCTGGTTGATGGCGGCCGTGTGGATGAGACTGCCATCGCTCCCGTAATCGAACGCGTGACTTTACCGGACGCATGGCGAGTGCTGTTGATCTGGCCCGAAGGCAACGCGGAAGGCCAAAGTGACCAAGGAGGTTCGTGCCCGGGTGATTCGTCCGCTGGTGATTCGCGCGCGGGTTGGGCCGGCGTTCACGGTGCAAAAGAAGAGCGAGCATTTGGTCGCCTCGATCAATCTTCGGCCGAGCTGGCGCGCGCTTTGCGTAGCGAAGCAACGCAAGTCCTCATTCCCGCGGCGAAATGCGGCGACTTTGACGCATTCTCGGACAGCGTTTATTCCTTCAACCGCATGGCCGGACAATGCTTTGCGCCGGTGCAAGGGGGCGTTTACGCTTCGGCACGGATTGAGCGTCTTGTCCAGCACTTGCGCAAGCTAGGGATTCGCGGCGTTGGTCAATCGTCGTGGGGGCCAGTTGTGTTCGCGTTTGTTGAAAACCAACAGCAAGCACAGACCGTCAAAGCCAGGCTTTGTGATCGCTCCGATCATGCCAACAAGATTGTCCAGCGTGTGATGATCAGCCGCCCGCGAAACTTGGGGCATGGTTTTGAGGGTGGGTAGCGAACTGCTGGAGCAAGCCCGATACGTGACCCTGCGCTGTTCAGCGTTGTTTCTATCGAACAAGACCCAACAAGGCCAACTGCTCACTTTGACCTCGACGTCATGCCCTTTGAAAAGTGCAAGGCTGCTGGGATGATGGATGTCTATTGGCCGTATCAACCACCAAACAATGAAAACGGCTGTAATCCCAATCCACTAGCGGAGAAAAAGGGAAGATAAATCAACGATCCCCGAAAAGGCCGTTTTTCGGGGGAATCTGCACGTGCATTGATTACAGCAAAAGGGACCCACAAAACGAAGCGTTCATTCAGTACGAAATTGGAATACCGCACGATCCCAACGATCAACCTCAGGGTGGCTTGCGAGCGAGCATGTCATCCCAATCGATTTGCAAGAGCGAAAACCGTCTGGGAAACCTAAACGCGAGAGATTCATGCATGTCTTTCTTGGGCCGCTGAGTTTGTCGAACGATCCATGTACAAGCTTGTTCGCGGTGTTGTTGTTGGTATGCATCGTACTCCCAATTAGATACCGGAATGGTCCTGCCTATTTCGTGTCCGCCATTGCGTTCTTGTTGTGGATGTTTCTTGGCTTGATTGGGCGAGGAATCGACGCATAGCGTGCGCACCGTCGACGGAGAATGGCCCAATAGTCGCCGCGAATAGTGCAAGAAAGAAATGGACATAAGACATCAATATGGCCCCGCCGCTCCAAATGGCCGGTTGACTCGGTTTGTACGTGGTGGGCGTCAAGAAAAGTATTGCAAGCCAAAGTGCCAGATCACAAACGATCGGTATCGCCACCGAGCTAGACTTCCGAGTCTTGACCAACCAGTAGGGGAACGTCAAGTTGCCGATCAACTTGATCGCCAGGAGGAAGATCGCCGACCAAAACAACACAACCACCGGTTATCAAGTGTCTCCTCGACTTGCGTACTTTGTGTGATATCTAAATCACTTGTTGCCAAACACCGCTTGGAATCTGCTCACTCATCTCCCGCCCTTGCACAAAGCTGGCCAGGATTTCCAAGCTGTCGACCATGCGTGGGCCGGAGCGGTTGAAGTAGGCATTGCCATCGACGGCGAAGATGTGGTTGTTCCGCGCGGCCGGCGTTGCGTCCCAGCCAGGCAATGTCGTGAGCACGTCGAGTTCGGCGAGCGTTCGCGGCAGGTCAAAGCCGCATGGCATGATCAGGATCACGTCCGGGTCCGCTGCCTGGATTTGTTCCCAGGCAGTGTAAGGGCTGTGTTTGCCGGCTGCGGCCAAGATCGCTTCGCCGCCGGTTAACTCAATCATTTCCGGCATCCAGTTTCCGGCGATCATGATCGGCTCAAGCCATTCAATGCCGATGACTCGCGGACGTGTTGCCAGTTGTTGGCCGCGCGTATGCACTACATCAACTCGCTCACGCAGTTCTCGCAAACAGCACTCGCCGGCGGTCGTCGCTTCGCAAGCTTCTGCCACCATGCGAATGTCGCGAAAGATATCATCAAACGTCAGCGGGTTGAGCGCGACAATGTTGGTGTTTGACAACGCCGGATAGCGGTTGATGGCCGACACAACGTCTTCATACCGCACTGCGCAGACGTCGCATTGGGCTTGCGTGATGATCAGATCGGGTGCCAATTCGGCGATTTGCTGTTCATCAATTTCGTACAAAGCCGATTGATCGACCGACATCTCGCGGACGACGTCGTCAATCGCCTTGCTGGAAGCGTTTACGTCAATTCGCGTGCCGGTCACGCGCGGCAGGTGCAGCACTTCCGGCGGATAGTCGCACTCGTGGCTGATGGCCACCAGGCGATCAGCAAGACCCAGCCCACAGACCATTTCCGTGCCGCTGGCGAGGAGCGAAATGATTCGTTGGGTCATTGGGCTCGTCTTTTAATGGATTTTTGACGCGGTTGGTTGGCCCGCCGGGGACGTGCCGCCTTGAAAGTCGCCCGGCTGCGGCCCTAGAATTGTCGAGAGTTTCTTCGCCTCCGCAACGGGAAGATCATTGCGGGGCATGTTGCCGGACCTTTGCATTCATTGCCCTAAGTTCATTCATGGCCAAGGATTATTATTCCGTGCTGGGTGTCAGCCGCGACGCATCGCAGGCGGATATCGCTAAGGCGTATCGCGACCTGGCCCGCAAACATCACCCGGACTTGCACCCGGACGATAAATCGGCCAAGCAGAAATTTCAGGAAGTGCAGTCCGCCTTCGACGTATTGAACGACCCCAAGAAGCGGGAAATGTACGACCGCTACGGAAGCTCGTTCGAGCAGATGGGCGGCGGCGGACCACAGCCAGGCAGCGGGGGCTGGAGCTATGGTCCTGGCGGGGGGCAAGCCGGGGACGTCGATTTCGCAGAGTTGTTTGGTGAGCGGTTTGGCCGCGGGGGCGGGCGAGGTGGCGGCTTTGCCGATATCTTTGAGCAGTTCACGCGCGGCGGTCAGCAGCGGCAAACTGCGCGGCAAACCGGCGGCGATATCGAACACGAAGCACAAGTCTCGTTCGCTACCGCTGTGCTGGGCGGCGAAGTCCAACTCTCCATGCAAAGCCCGGACGGCAAGCAGGAAACTCTCAGCGTCAAAATTCCCGCGGGAATTGAAGACGGCAAGCGAATCCGCCTGCGCGGAAAAGGGCAACCCGGACCGGGCGGCGCGGGCGACCTGTATCTGCGCGTACGGGTGGCGGCCCATCCTTACTTTCGCCGTTCCGGCAACAACTTGATTGTGACCGTTCCTGTGACATTGGGCGAGGCGGCCGCTGGCGGCAAAGTGGATGTTCCTTCGCCCAAGGGGACCGTAACGCTGACAATTCCGCCGGGGACGTCATCCGGCGCCAAGCTGCGGATTCGCGGTTATGGCGTGGAGCCCAAAGGCAAACCGGCAGGCGATCTGTTGGCCGAGATCAAGATTGTGTTGCCCAAAGATTTGACGGATGAAGAGCAAGCACAGCTCAGCGAAATCAGCCAACGGCACCCTCTTCAGCCCCGTGCGGATTTGAAGTGGTAACTCAGGCAAGCGACAATCCGCGCGAAGCTGCAGCTATTGCTGAACCACATTCTAAAGATAAGTCCGCCGTGGTTTCGGCTGCTGGCGTGGAGATCGAGCGAGACGGACAACGGCTCCAATGCCCCGAGGATGATTCGCGCGGAGCGAGAGCGTAGAATGAAGCGAGATGCTCCGCAAACTTGCATTGCCGTGCGATGACCAAAGCGCCGCCACCACACAACACGACCGATTTGAACGCTTCGCCGTCGGGCGAGGTTGTTGCGCGTTCGCAAGAAATGGATGAGCCGAAGCAAGAAGCGCGCGGTGAGCGCTTTCGGCGCTGCGATCGGCTGCGCACGCAAACGGATTTTCAGCGAGTTTACGAAGCCAGGCGACGGGCTGGCGACAACGTGATGCTAGTCTATGCGTTACCCAATGATCTGGAGCACTCGCGGTTAGGGCTGTCGGTCTCGCGCAAAGTGGGCAATGCCGTCAAGCGTGGCCGCTGGAAGCGGCTCATTCGCGAAGCCTTTCGGCGGAATCGTGACGAGCTGCCCGCCGGCTTTGACTTCATCGTGATTCCACGAGTGGGCATTACTCCTGAGTTTGCCGCTGTCCGCGATTCGCTGATTAAGCTCGGCGGACAACTGGCGCGAAGGAACAAATCGCAGCAACGCGGAAGTCGGCGGAAGTCAAACGGGAGCCGCAAATCATGAAAGCCGCGCTGCTGTGGATTCACCGCTTGCCTGGCTGGCTGATGATTGGATGCGTCCGTCTGTATCAACTGACGCTCAGCCCATTGCTGGGGAACAATTGCCGATACACACCCAGCTGCAGTCAGTACTTCATATTGGCGGTGAAGAAGTACGGTGCCATCAGCGGCGCCTGGCGCGGGTTTCGCCGCATCTTGCGTTGTCATCCGTTTCGTGCCGGCGGCTATGACCCGCCATAGTGCAAGCGGAGTTCCAGCTCTAGCTAACCCTGATGGGAATTCGGCATTCGCGGGAATGACTGAAGTTTGTGGCAACAGCTTTGCAGAACAAAGCGCGACGCTGATACTTGTTGACGAAATGACATTTGCACACGATCACAACCGCAAAGCCTGGGACGCGCGAGCGCGGAAAGGGGAGTGCTTCGCTCGACCGGCCAATGATCGTGATTTTCAAGATGCGGAATCAGCGGGAGCCGCCGAGACGTGGATCTCCGGCGAGTTTGCCGGGAAGGACATTTTGTGTCTGGCGGCAGGCGGCGGTAGGCAAAGTGTTCTCTACGCGGCACGCGGGGCGAATGTGACCGTAGTTGATATCAGCCCTGAAATGCTGGCGATTGATCGTCAGGTAGCCGCCGAACGACAATTGCCGGTCATCACCGTGGAAGCGTCCATGGATGACTTGTCGACGTTGGGCCAAGACAGCTTTGATTATGTCATTCAGCCGGTGAGTACGTGTTACGTGCCGGATATTCGCAAGGTCTATCAGCAAGTCGCCAGGGTGATTCGCGCAGGCGGCGTCTACATCAGTCAACATAAGCAGCCGGCCAGCCTGCAGGCGTCAACACAAGCTTCACGCGAAGGGTATGATTTGGTGCAGCCGTATTATCGCAGTGGCCCTTTGCCGCCGGTTGTCGGCAGCCGACATCGAGAGGAAGGAACGCTGGAGTTCCTGCACCGCTGGGAAGAACTCTTAGGCGGACTCTGCCACAGCGGCTTTGTGATTGAGGATCTGAGCGAACCAGCCCACAACGACGTCACACAACCGCCAGGGACGTTTGCGCATCGCAGTGCCTATGTACCGCCGTATGTGAGAATTCGAGCGCGACGCCTGCCAAAGAGCGGCGCAATTGGCAGCATTCAGATTGTGGGGAGTTAGAAGTCGGCTTGTTCGCCTCGCAGACTTTCGCTACCAAGACGCGCGGATTCTCCTGTTCGCGCGTCAAAGGTTGATGCACGCTTAGTCCGCCCTGCTTGCTAGCATCGCTGCCATATGCTCACAATCTTCACATGCCCCAAGCCGTTTGAAGGCCATATCGGCCTCATCCAGCGGAACGCGCTGTTGAGTTGGCAGCAGCTGCAGCCGGAATGTGAAGTGATCTTGGTGGGCGAGGAGCCTGGTCTGGCGGAATTCGCAACGGAATACCAATTCATCCATGTTGCCAACGTGGAGCGGAACGAATACGGAACGCCGTTGATCTCTTCCATCTTCGCGCAAGCGGAAGCCGCGGCGAAGTACGATTTGCTGGCATACGTCAACGCGGACATCATTCTCTTCGACGATTTTGTGGCCGCGTTGAGGGCTGTAAAGCTACCGCGTTTCTTGGCGGTCGGGCGTCGATTGGACGTGCGGATTGATGAGCCGATTGACTTCTGTGCGGAAACCTGGCGCGGAGAACTCATTCAACAAGCGAACACCACCGGGCAAATGAACATTGCCTGGGCGATGGACTATTTTGCGTATTCCCGCGGTGCCTGGGCGGAGATTCCGCCGTTCGCCATCGGCCGCTTTGGCTTTGACAACTGGCTGGTCTACGGGGCGAAGTTGAACGAAACGCCGGTAGTTGATTTGACTGAAGCTGTTACCGTCGTCCATCAGAATCACGACTACGCCCGCACGGCTGGCTTTGTGGTCACGGACCGTTCCTCGCCGGAGATTGTGCGAAATCTGCAACTGTGCGGGGCGGGTGAAGACTACGGAGTTCGCGACGCGGACTTGAAGCTCGTTGTGAACGGCGACGAAGCGGGCACTTCCGCTGAACCGGCGAACAAGAGCAACGGTTTACGGCTGGTTCCGAATAAGGCCCGGCATTTGGCCTATTGCAAGCGAATGCTACGGCGCATGTTAGGGAAATCGCAGCCTTGGCGTAAAGACGCGGCTTGATGCTGGCTGGCGATACTCTTCTTCTTTTTGCAGCGTAGGCCCGTCAACGTGTTGAGCCGCGACGGCACTGACAGCAAGCCGGCTGCGAACGTGCATTGACGCTTGCCAACGAGGGCAGCATAATCCGCCGCCTTTTCTCCAGAGCATTTTTGCGCGCGTTGCATTTTTTCAACGATGCGCGCTGACTCCTATGCGCGAGCCACGAGCGTGCTGCAAAGCATTCTGGCAATTCGAGAACGACTGGCAATCGCAGGCAAACTTTCTGTTTGCGCTGCTGGTGTCTTGCTTTGCGCAAGTCTTGCTTATGGGCAGAACTCAAGCGGCCAGAGTTCTCGGGCGGAACGTTCCCGAAACTCGACGCGCGAAGACTCGCGGCGAAAGCCAACCCTTGCTCAACCTTCCCACTTGCGTTTGGAAAACTGGCAGCCTGACGACATTCAACCGGGCGAATTGACAACCGAACAAAGCGGCGAGCTTTCGCCTGCTCAGGAATTGCCGGTGCCTGTTGGCGAACCTTCGCAACGAAGACGTACAGCGGCACAGCAGCGTCCCGGCCGGCACGCGATGACACCGCCGGGAGTTCCGTGCGATTGTGCAAGCTGTAGAGCGGGCCCGTTGGGGCTGGGCCTTGGCCCTTGGCTGCGCGAGCTGTTGCGACTGGATGAAGGACCGTTCAAGTATCAGGATGCTGGCCCTGGCCCTTTTGAGTCTTGGTCGCATCGGCCATACGGTTTGAGCTTCACGGCTGGTTTGCTGACTGGCGATACGCTGATTGACAACGAACTGGAAACGAGTTCCAGCGGGCTGTGGGAAGTTCGCGCGGCCCACACAATCACGGACGAATTCGTGATCGAAGCTCGTTTCGGGCGGGCATCGCCCCGAGCGGAGAATCTAATCTCTGGAGGCAGCAATGGCGAAGTTGATGTCTTTGCGGGAGATATCACGCTTCAGTTCGCCATGGCCAATCGCTATTTCTATTTGACCGAGCGCTGGCAGCCGTACCTGCTGTTTGGAGGCGGATTCGCGACGTTTGACTTCGTGAACCTGAATGGCGTGCAAATCGATCAAACGGTGTTTGTGGTGCCCCTCGGCGCGGGATTTCGTTACCGCTTCAGCGATGCTTGGGCATTCCGCTTTGAATTTCGCGACAACATCGCCCCAGGCGGCCCTTTAGCGACGATGAATAACATCTCGTTGGTTGGAGGGGCCGAATGGCGATTCGGCGGCTCCAAGCCGAGCTACGGCATGTGGGAGCTGCGCTGATTTGCCGCAGGGGGCGAAGGTCAGCAAAGGTTGGTTGGCAGCCGGTTGAATTCCACGGACTGCTAGACCTCAAACTCGAACTAGACCTCGATCTCAAAAATGGCTTCGATTTCTACAGCCATGTTCATCGGCAGCGAACCCATGCCGATGGCGCTTCGCGCTCCGACGCCGGCGTCTTCGCCAAAGACATCGCGGAGCAACTCACTGTAGCCGTTGATGACCTTGGGGTGATCCTTGAAGCTCGGGGCGGCGTTGACCATCCCCAAGGATTTCACCACTCGCTTGACCTTGTCCAGGCTGCCGAGGTTTGAACGCAACGTGGCGAGGATGGCCAATCCGGTTTGGCGTGCGGCCTGATAGCCCATCTCGGCGTCGATCTCGCTGCCGACTCGACCGGTCATCAATGTCCCGTCCGAAAGCAAAGGCCCATGGCCAGACAAATACGCCATGTTGCCGGAAATGACGATCGGCTTGTACACGCCTTGAGGCTTTGCGGCCGGCGGAAATTGAAGCCCCAGTTCTTTGACACGTTCCTCTGCGCTCATCGTCAAGTCCTTTGCTGCTCACACGTTCTTCGTCAATTCAGTATTGCGGAGGCCGATTCTACACCCCCAAGTCACGGTGAGTCCAGCGACCGGAGGTCTTACGACTTATTCGCAAATGCTGGCGTTACTTCCACATCCGGTCAGGAACAGCGGCAATCGAAATCGACTTTGCCGCGTTTTCGGGATAGGATTGCTGAGGAGTGAATTACGCCGCCACTGGGGAGGGAGCCCTATGTCCCGTCAATGGTCACTGTTTCGCGTGGTACGCAATCTATCTCTGGTCTTTGGTCTTGCGCTGGTTTTGGGCATGAGCCCAAACGCGTGCCATGCTGCAGAGAAGGGGAGCCTGGAGCGGCCGGAATCTTCCGCGCCTGGCGAAGTGATTGTTGCTTGCCCGTCAAAGTTCCAGCGGGCCCTGGCGCCATGGATTGCTCATCGCCGCGCGCAAGGCTTCGTCGTCACACTTGTCGATAACTCTGGCACCGCGGAAAAGCTCCGCACGCGAATCCAATCGAGTTTCTCAGGCAACTCCGCCGCCAGGTTTGTTGTCCTGGTTGGTGACGCGCCAGAACGGAACAGCGAATCCATCGAGCCAGAAGTCACGTCAACCTTCTTCATTCGCGCGAAGGTCAACAAGACGCTCGGCGGCGGTGAAGACATCGCCTCGGACAATCCCTTTGCGGACTTTGACAATGATGGTCTGCCCGAGGCCGCGGTGGGACGATTGCCGGCCGATACCGCGGAAGAGTTGGAGTTGCTGGTTGAAAAGATTCTCGACTACGAAAATGGCCCGCCCGGCGCCTGGCAACGGCGGATCAATTTCATTGCCGGTGTCGGCGGTTTCGGGATGTTGGCTGATCGAGCCATCGAAATGGGAGCCAGGCGATTCATCACGCGGGGAATCCCGTCTGCGTTTCTCACCAGCATGACGTACGCAAGTTGGCGCAGCCCTTACTATCCAGGCGGCGAGAACTTCAAGAAGGCAACTCAAGATCGCCTCAACGAAGGCAGCCTGTTCTCGGTGTACATTGGCCACGGCAACAGATCAGGCCTGGACTACGTGCGCGAAAAGATGCCCTTTGGCGGAGTTCGCGCGTATCCCATTTTGACCAACCGCGATGTCAACACTCTCACGTGCGAGTCCGGTGCGCCGATTGCTTTGTTCTTGGCGTGTTACACAGGCTCGTTCGATGGCGAGAATGATTCGCTGGCGGAAGAACTGTTGCGGCGCAAAGGGGGCCCAATTGCGGCCGTGTGTGGATCTCGCGTCACAATGCCTTATGGCATGTCCGTGCTCGGCAACGAGCTCATTCAGCAGTGCTTTGTTGAACGACGTTCAACGCTTGGCGAATTGATGCAGCACGCCAAACGAGGCACCATTGAGAACGATCGCGAAGATGAAACCAGCCAGTTGCTGGACAACGTCGCCAGTCTGCTCAACGTGCATGGCGATTTGGCGGCCGAACGCCTGGAGCATCTTTCGTTGTTCAACCTCATCGGCGATCCGCTGCTACGCATCAACTTGCCGGAGGACTGGGACGTTCAAGCGCCGGAGATTGTTAAGCCAGGCGATCGCATCGAAATTCGCGTAGCGCCCAAATTCTCCGCTTCGGTTCAAATCGAATTGTGTGTAAAGCACGGCGAGTTGACGTTTGATCCGCCTGTGCGTGGCGAATTGCGCGGGAGCAAGGCCGAACTGGATGAACTTTGGGATACGTACACCGCGGCAAATCAGCCGATTCTCGTTGCCGCCAAGACGGACGTCCGGGCGGACAAAGAATACCGCGTGGCGTTGAAAATCCCCAAGGACACGCGGAGCGGGGAATACCAGATTCGCGTGCTGGCGATAGGGCAAGAAAAGTCCGCAGTTGGCAGTGCCAACCTGCAAATTCAATAGCCGCGGCGGCATCCGCGGTGGCCATTTCTTGATCTGTGCACCATGCCATGGGGTAAACTGGTGACATGAGATCACTTTCTCAAGGCATCGCAGCAGTCTGTCTTAGTGTTTGCTTGGCGCAAGCCGCGCACGGCGACAATTGGCCTGCCTGGCGCGGCCCTTATGGCAATAGCGCCTGCGCTGAATCAAACGTACCGCTCATCTGGGGCGAGCAGCGCAATCGCAAGTTCCGCACAGAAATCCCAGGCGAGGGAGCGAGTTCGCCTGTTGTCTGGGATGACGCCATCTTCGTGACGTCGCAAGACGGCGAATCCTTGTTGCTGTTGCGAATCAATCGCGCGGATGGCGCTGTCGTCTGGCAGCGCGAAGTTGGTCGCGCAAAAACCCCTCGCGAAGCATCACCAGGCGAGCAGCAATTCCATGAGTCGCACAATCTCGCCAGCCCCACTCCAACGACCGATGGCGAGATCGTTGTTGCCGCGTTCGGCAATGGTCTGACCGCGGCTTATGACTTTGATGGCAACCAACTGTGGCAGCGGGATCTCCAACGTGAATACGGTCGTTTCTCTTTTCGCTACGGCTATGCAACCAGTCCGCTGCTTTTTGATGACGTAGTGATCTCCACGTGTTTGCACCGCGATTTAACAGCGGCATCAGATACCGCCGCCGGCGCGTTTCTTGTCGCGCACGACAAGCAGACAGGACACATGAAATGGAAGACAAGCCGCGCCCCGCGCTCAACTGGGGAAGGCGCCGAAATCTATGGCACGCCAGCGCTCCGCAAGAATGCAGCGGGCGAAGTTGAACTTGTCGTGATGGGGGCTGGCTTGATTGACGCGTATCGCCCCAGCGACGGCGTACGCGTGTGGTCGTTGGCGCATCGCAACGGTGGCCGCGCAGTCTGCAGTCCAACCATCGTGGGTGAGAGCCTGATCGGCATGATCACAACGGAGCGACTTTTCTTGCTCGATCTACCGCAACAACCCAATCAGGAAATCCAGGCAATTCTGCAGAGTGATTACAAATGGAAGGCCGGCTCTTCCGTTCCGGAGACATGTTCGCCGGTCATCTGGGGCGATTTGCTATTCACCATCACAGATGAGGGACAGGTGACATGTCTCGATGTCACCAGCGGTCGCCGCCGCTGGCGAAACAAACTGCCTGGGACATATCGAGCCTCGCCAATTGTGGCCGATGGCCGCGTCTACTTCTTAAACGATGCGGGACTGTGTACGGTAATCGCTGCGTCTGCCCGATTTGGTCGCCTGGCGGAAAACCAAATCCAGGATCGAACGCTCGCGTCCATCGCAATCAGCAATCGTGAGTTGTTTATTCGCGGTGATGGCGCCTTGCATTGCATCACGCGGTATTGAAAATCGCTCGTATCAGAACGGGTGGATTAACCGGCGTTGATAGTTCTGCACTGAAGCGGTCGTAATCGTAGCCGCCGTATTCCCAGCGGCCATATTCCCCGCAGCCATGTTCCTCAGGAATTGCACAGTGTTCAAATGCGTATTCTGATTCTGCAGATTCGCAATCCTGGCGATCCCATGATCGAAGCGGAGATCGCCGCGTTCGCAAAAACGATGCGTCGCAACCCCGAGGAGTTTACGGTCTCGTCATTGTTGCAAGATCCGCCGCGCGAGCAGGACTTTCGCCCCTATGACTTGCTGCTCATCGGCGGGAGCGGAGATTATTCGGCCACAACGAATGATCCCTGGATAGAACCGGCGTGCGAAAGCCTGCGATCCGCTGTAAACTCAGGCAAGCCTTTGTTTGCCTCGTGCTTTGGATTTCAGGCGATTGCTCGCGCGCTGGGCGGCAAAGTTGTGCATGACAAGAGCCGTGCGGAGTTGGGGACCAACCCCGTCTGGTTGACGGAAGCCGGCCAGCGTGATCCCGTCTTCGCGAGCCTGTCTTCTCCGTTTCTGGCGCAGATGGGCCACGAAGATTGTGTGGATGTTTTGCCGCCCGATGCCGTGTTGCTGGCACGTACCGAGCGCGTCGCCCATCAGGCGTACCGTTTGCCGGATCGCCCGGTCTATGCCACGCAGTTTCATCCTGAACTGGACCGCGGCGGACTCCTGGACCGGCTGAAAACGTATCCCAAATACGTTGAGCAAATCGCCGGCGTTCCTTTTGAGGAATTCACGCAAACCTGCCAGGAAACGCCCGACGCGAATGAACTCCTACGTCGGTTCGTCGCCGAGTTCGTTGGCTAGGCTGTGATCGCGTTTCTTTGTCCCAGACTACAAGCTGGCCAAACGCCGGACCGCCATTCGCCCATGCGATTGCCCCGCATGGGCCGGATTTGGGCGATCACCGGATTCTTGGGCCCCTGCGTTCGGTGAGCTGGGGCACGGCTTCTGTGCGTGTTTCGTTGCCAGTTGGCGATTGGTTGGCTATTCTGCATATCTTGCCCAATCTGGGCATTCCTGCAGATTTCCCGGTCGTGTCTCCCGCCCTCGACTGGTCCAACCACCTCTCGTTCTGGACTCCTTCTGGTTGAACCCATGAAACACCTCTTTGCGCGTTACCTCCTGGTTGCGCTGGCCGTCTGCGGCATCAGCGCCTCTGTGTTGAATCCCGCATCGGCTCAAGTCACCACGGAACAATTGAAGGCATTCGAGTGGCGAGCGATTGGTCCCGCCGCGACCGGCGGACGAATCCTGGATATCGATGTTGATCCGCGAAATCCGTTTGTGATTTATGCGGCGGCCGCTTCCGGCGGGTTGTGGAAGACCGTGAACAACGGCACCACCTGGACGTGTGTCTTTGAGAAGGAAGGCACAATGTCGATCGGCGATATTGCGGTTGATCCGACCAACCCCGACACCATTTGGGTGGGATCGGGCGAAGCCAACAACCAGCGGAGTTCGCTCTACGGAGACGGTATCTACAAGTCGACGGACGGCGGCAGAACTTGGGAACACAAAGGGCTCCGCAACACGCAGCACATTGGCCGCGTTGTGGTTCATCCCGAGGACTCCAACACCGTATACGTTGCTTCGCCGGGGAACGAATACTCGTTCAGCGAGGAGCGCGGCGTCTACAAGACGACCGATGGCGGCGATACATGGGAGAAGGTTCTGTACATCAATCCGGCGGTGGGCGTGATTGATCTGGTGATTGATCCGCAAGATCCGGACACGTTGTTTGCCGCCAGCTACGAGCGCCTGCGCCGCGCTTGGGATTTTGACGGAGCCGGCCCCGGCTCAGGCATCTGGCGAACGACCGATGGCGGCGCCAACTGGGAACGTCTGGAAGGCGGATTGCCATCGGGCGAAATCGGCCGGATTGGACTGACGATCTATCCGCCCGATCCCAACATCGTTTATGCGACGGTTCCCAACGATAACACCTCGCCCGAAGCGCCCGGCATTCCCGGTGACGACGAGTTCACCATCAGCGATGAAGGGCTGCAAACGCCTTACGGAATGTTCCTGTTTGAGGATGGCCTGCCCCGCGTGGTCAGCGTGGAACAGAATAGCGCTTCGGCCCAGGCCGGATTGCGAGCCGACGATGTGGTTGAGAGCTTCGGTGGTGAAACAATCACCGATGCCATGACCTTGAAGGAACGGCTGCAGTCCGCGCGGCCAGGCGATACCGCGACTTGGAGCATTCGCCGCAACGGCCAGACGCGCGAGATCACATTCACCATTCCTCGCGGACGAGCCGGAACTGTTGGTGGCGAGGTCTACAAGACCGAAGACGGTGGCGACACCTGGACCAAAGTCAACGACGAGCCTGTCAGCGGTTCGCCCGACTATTACTACGGGCAGATTCGCGTTGATCCGCAAGACGTCAACCGCTTGTACATGCTTTCTGTCCCGGTCTATGTCTCCGACGATGGCGGCAAGACCTGGAGCCAGAACGGAGCTTCCAGCGTGCATGTGGATCACCATGCGTTGTGGATCAACCCCAACGATTCCAATCATGTCATCCTGGGCAATGACGGCGGGTTTCACGTGAGCTACGACCGTTGTGCCACTTGGGATCGCATCAACAACATTCCGCTGCCGCAGTTCTACGCCATCGGCTATGACATGCAGAATCCGTATCACGTCTTTGGCGGCACGCAAGACAACGGAACCTGGGGCGGACCATCTTCCGGCGGGGCGAACAACGAAGATTGGTATCGCGTAAGAGGCGGCTACGGCATCTGTGTTCAGCGGGGCCCGAACGCTCACAATATCATCATTTCGGAATCGCAGTTCGGCGCGATTGGCCGTTTGGACAAAAGCACAGGCCGGCGCGTTTCGATTCGTCCCCCGCAAACCGAAGGCGGCGTGCCCGACCGTTACAACTGGAACTCGCCGATCTTGCTTTCGCACCATGATTCGCGAATCGTCTACTTTGGCGGCAACAAGCTGTTCAAGTCGTTCAATCGCGGTGATGACTGGCTTGTGATCAGCCCGGACTTAACCACGTCGAATCCTGCTCGCATTTCCGGCAACGTTCCTTACTGCACGATCACGACGATCGCCGAGTCGCCAATTGATGGCGACATGTTGCTTGTGGGCACGGATGACGGCAACGTCCAATGGTCCAATGATGGCGGCGAGAACTGGACCAACATGGCCAACCGTTTTCCGCTGCGGCCGGCCGACTGGTGGTGCACGCGGGTTGAGCTATCGCGTCATGATCGTGACACGGCTTACGTTTCCTTCAGCGGCTATCGTGATGATGACTTCCGGCCGTTTGTGTTCAAGACGACCGATGGCGGCGAAACCTGGCAAACGATCATCAGTGGTTTGCCTTCGTTTGGTCCGGTGAACGTTGTCAAAGAAGACGCCCACAATCCGAACCTGTTGTATTGCGGTACGGACTTTGGCACGTTTGTTTCGCTTGATGCCGGAGAGCATTGGGCCGAACTGACGAACAATTGCCCACACGTGGCTGTGCACGATCTATTCGTGCATCCGCGCGAGAATGAGCTGGTTATCGGCACGCACGGACGCGGCTTCTTTATTGTTGATGTGGAACCGCTTCAGGCGTTGACTGAGGAAGCCCTCGAGCAGCCTGCCTTCCTGATGCCGATCGAGGATATTGTCGGCGCGGTGCCCTTTGGCTTTGGAGGCCGCGGCGGTGGCGGAGGACTGGGCGATGGCGATAGGCCGTTTGTCGCGCCGGCAAGTGCCGGCGGCGTAGCGAGCTCTTACGATCTGCAAGCAGCCGCGGAAGGCGATGTCACTCTGCGAATCGTCAACGACGAAGGTAACGCCGTCCGAACCTTGGAACCCACCAACGAATCCGGCATCAACATCGTCCGCTGGGATGGTCGCGGCCAGGCGGGGCAAGCTGGACGTGGTGGTCGTCGAGGACGCGGCGCGCAAGGCCGTGGGCGTGGACGTGGTCGCTTCGGGCGGGGCGGAGCCGGTGGTGGACAACCGCTAGCGCCGGGTGATTACGCCATCGAATTGCAAGTCGGCGACGAGACTTATCGTCAGGAGTTTGAAGTCCGAGCGGCGGCGCCAGCTGTTCAGAACTTCGATCCGACGGAGGACGAGCTGGAGGATCGCGAGAACGGCGCGAGTGTGGATCGTTAGCCCGCTACTTGAATTGCTGTTCGGGTGCCGAGCGGCAACGCATGACTTTGACAACCCAATCAGCCAAGCAGCGCGGGGATTTTGGTAAATCCCCGCAGCTGAGCGAATTGTGCTCGTAAACCCAGCAACTTCGCTAGCGCGCACACCGCAAAACATCGTATGAACTTTGGGGGTTTGCATGCCAGCATGAACTGTTGTTTCGCGGTACCGCGTCAACCGACTCACTGAATCGCAAAAACTTGACCGACGCCCCCCTAATGTATACGCCTCAAGGCTTGATGCTCGGGGGCTCGCTGCGTGGGTGAATCGGCGACTGCCGATGCCGCATCAACGGGCGACCGCAGCGCGTTCAATAAACACTAAGAACAGCGGTCGGGAAACATCTTCCCGGCCGCTGTTTGCGTTGTGCGTTGGATTGGGCCGCTTGATTAGAACTTCGCCATCCGAGAAATCAAGTCAGCGCTGCGGCAGCTGTAGCCCCATTCGTTGTCGTACCAGCTGACAACTTTGACCAGGTTGCCATCAATGACCTGAGTGAAGTCCTTGACGAAGATGGAGCTGTGCGAGTTGCCGATGATGTCGGTTGAGACAATCGGGTCTTCCACGTACTGCAAGATGCCTTTGAGCGGTCCTTCCGCTGCGGACTTCATCGCTTTGTTCACGTCATCTTCTGTGACGTTCTGATTGAGCAACGCTGTTAAGTCCACAACGCTGCCATCAGCCACTGGCACACGGAAGGCCATCCCTGTCAGTTTGCCTTGCAAAGCGGGAATCACCAAACCCACGGCTTTGGCCGCGCCGGTGCTGGTAGGGATGATGTTCTCGGCCGCTCCGCGAGCACGATACAAGTCCTTGTGCGGCATGTCCTGGACACGCTGATCGTTGGTATATGCGTGGACAGTCGTCATTAATCCCTTCTCAATGCCAAAGCTCTCATTCAGCACTTTGGCAATGGGCGCAAGACAATTCGTTGTGCAGCTGGCGTTGGAGACTGTCTTCATGTCCGCCGTGAGCTGATCATCATTCACACCCAGCACGCAGGTCAGGTCCGGAGCATCTTTGGCAGGTGCGGAAAGCACCACGCGTTGTGCGCCGGCTTCCAAGTGCGAGTCATAGCCTGGCTTGCCATCTTTGGCTTTGCCGGTGAAAACGCCTGTGCTCTCCAGCACAATCTGCACCCCCAGGTCTTTCCAGGGGAGTTCGCGAGGATCGCGAGCGGCCAGGGCTTTGACTTTCTGGCCGTCAACAATCAGGTGCTCGTCGTCAAACTGAACTTCGCCGGGATAACCTCGATGCGTGCTGTCATACTTCAGCAGCGTCGCCAGCGTTTCGTTGTCAGTCAGGTCATTGACTGCGACGACTTCAAACTCATCCTTGCGAGCCATCAAGTTGCGAAACACAAGGCGGCCAATACGACCAAAACCGTTGATGGCGACACGGACAGCCACGGTCAAACTCCAGATTTTGAGGAAACAAAGGATGCTGGCGCGGGGCGAAAAGAGACTCTCGCGCAAGCGATGGCAGATGGCGCGCGATTATACCGCTGCCCTGGAACCCTCACAACGGGCGGAAGCCAGCGTTGGCAGCAACACTGCGCGCAAGTCCTTACAGGCGGCTCGCCTTGACTGTGCCGCAACATTCCCGTAATTACCGCGCGGCACTCTCCCAAACCTGGGTGCCTTCTCCTTTTGCTATCAAGGCGGCACGATGAATCGACGCTTCTGGTCTGCGCTGTTGTTCCTGCTCATCTGCGGGACCATGGGTTCCATTCCGTTCCTGAAAGCGGAATCGGAAGATCCCGGAGCCCCACAGGATGAGGGGTCACAACAATCAGGCACAACCGCAGACGATCAGAAACTTGATCCACCACTGCCACCGTTGCCTGACACCAATGGTTCGGCCGCTGTTCCGCCTTCGCTCCCATGGGGAAGCAGTTCAGGGAGCGCCCCGCCTGAAGCTCAAGCGCAGACTGCTGAAGCCGGCGGCAATGAACAAGAGAATCAGGCTGGCAAGGTGTTGCTGCATCGCAATGGTCGGCTGTTTCATGGGGACATCCTTGACCAGGGCGACATCTACCTGATCCAACTGGCTCACGGCGAAGTCGAGTTGAAAAAGAGCGAAGTGGAGTTTGTCGGCGCGGATGTCAGTGCCGTCTATCGCTATCGTCAATCAAAGATTGAACCAGGCAGCATTGACCGCCACATGGAACTCGCTTCCTGGTGCGCGGCGCAAAAGCTGCTGGACGAGGCCGAACATGAACTTTCGGTCGCGGCCGGACTCGCTCCACAACATCCCAAGATCGCTCTCATTGCCAGGCAGATTGAGTTGGCCCGTCGCGAGCCAAGCGAATCGAACTCGCAGCCGGCCCAAGGACCTGCGGTCGCGGCATCATTTGATGCCTATGAAGAGCTGGCTCGCAACTTGCCAAGCGGCGCGGTGGCGTCCTTCACCGAACAAGTTCAGCCGCTATTAATGA
This sequence comes from uncultured Planctomycetales bacterium, assembly GCA_937982665.1. GTDB lineage: Bacteria > Planctomycetota > Planctomycetia > Pirellulales > S012-138 > CALJLD01. The sequence goes on along the minus strand of CALJLD010000184.1, from coordinate 1,733 downwards.
ATTCTTGCGCGACGTCCGGATGCCACGTCCAAGGCGCGACGACAAGCCGGTTTGAGTTCCTGCGCTATTCTCCCTCGCAGGGTGCTTCGCAGCGTTTGACCCAACAGAATCTGCAAGCTGCCTTGCGGTATGTGAATCCCAATGCTCCCGAACGGAGTGAACTACTGACCAAAGCGATTACCGAACACGGCGGATCGCGAGTGCCGCCCATCAATTCCACGGCTTCTGCTCGATTTGAGACTTTGGCCAGGTGGGTGTTGCAAGCGACGGGCAAGTCAGCGACAGCAACAAACCCCAGTGCATTGAACCCTGACACAACAAACTCACCGGCCGCTCAAAGCGGGATGCCCCAAGGCAGCGAAACCGGACAGCAATCGCCCCACTCGCTGCCGCAACAACCGGTCGTCCGAACGGCTGACGAAGTTCGCGCGCTGTTCGGCGGGCATTCGTTTATCGAGCGCTATGACCGACAAAATCCCAAAGAAGAAACGGTGCAATTTGGTCTGATGGGAGAGCGGCCCGCAGCCGATTTCCCTGGCTTGCAGGGCCCATCGCCACAGCCTCATGCTGGCAGCGCAGAGCTACAGCCCAATGGACAGCAATCAACCCTGCAAGGACCAGGGGATGCAGCTGTGGCCCCGAATGCCGGGCCGAATTACCCGGATGGACCTACCGCCGATAACGCGAATGACACCAAGAACTTGAATGATATGGCTGCGCGAGCCGCCGCCAACGGCATCACAAACGAAGAGCAGATGCTGTTGGATCAGGTTAGCGAGATTCCTCCCAACCGTGTGCGTGTGGGAGCGGGAGACCAGCAACGGCAGAACGAACTGCACCACGGTGACCTCGGCGGATTTCAGCCGCGAGATCCATTCGATCCTGCGATCTTCAATCGCAAGTACGGTACGCGTCCGCCCCAGGCGATGTTGCGGCAGACCATGACGCCGCAGCATGCGACAGCGCAACCACAAATGCAGGGGAACGGCCCGCAGCATCTGAACGGGTATCCAACTCCGCAACAGAGTTCAGTTCCGCAGAACTCAATTACACAACGTTCAAATCCGCAACATTCAATCCCGCAACCGCCTCGGCGTTAGTCGCCAGTTTTTCGTGCGCGCAACACGCTGAGGAATTCGCGGTTGCTTTCCAGCGCTTCTGGATGAGCTTCCATCTCATCCAGGCTGAGCCAAAGCACGGATTCCACCTCTGCGGGATCCGGGATAATGACCTGGCCTGCGGTAATCTCGGCCGACCAAAAAGCAAGATCAACTCCCCAAGGCGTTACCGTTCGCCAAAGGTATTCCCCAGGAACGATCTGCAGGCGGAGTTCCTCCCGGAGTTCTCGCATGAGGGCCGTGGGTTCGTCTTCGCCGGCCTCAATTCCGCCGCCAGGGAAACACAACAAGCCAGGCGCTGCGACGAATTGTGAGCGACGGACAATCAACATTCGGCCATCTGCCCTGGCGATGACCGCCACAACGCCGCGACGATGAATCTCAATTTCGCCGGATGGTTGATCTTGGTCGGACAAGACGAGTTGCTGGTTTGTGCGGCGCGCTAGTAATCTTCGTGATCGATCAACCGCAGCAGGCCAATCATGTCCAAAGCCGCTTCGGCACACTCGGAACCTTTGTTGCCTTTTGCGCCGCCCGCTCGATTGATTGCCTGTTCGACGGAATCGCAAGTCAGCACGCCAAACATGACGGGAATGCCACTGCGGACGGAAATCT
>CALJLD010000183.1 GCA_937982665.1 uncultured Planctomycetales bacterium | reverse complement strand
GCAGCACGGTCTCGGGATGAACGATTGAGACGAGGTGTTTGATTGCCTTGGCCGGCGACGCGGCAGGCCACGCCAACATCTCCGTCACAAGCGGCTATCTGCATGCCGCTGTGGACGATGAAGCGCCAGTGGGGAACCTGTTCCTGTATTCGTGATATGCGTAGTCGGCATGCGCCACCAACGTGTGCGGCCACGCAAGACAGCCATTATTGGCTAGGTGTTCCATCAAGCAGCCACGATGCGTCTTGCTCGAACTACACCTGCGAAGCCAGCGATCTCGAACTCATCAGCCGAGATGCGCTTAGCGGCGTCGCCATTCGAGGCGCGGTACTGCCGCATTCCAGGGGTGTCGCCCTGAAAGAAGGTGTGTTCTTTGATAACTACCTCGTTGCCGTCATCCGTGACGACTTTGATTGAGTCGGTCACACGGAACATTTCTTGTGGTTCCTGATTGGCGAATTCCAGATGACTTATATTACCGAATAATCGCCTCGGAAGTTGCAAGAAAACGGCATGGCGGGGAGCACCATGCCGGGGAGACTGTGGCCAATTCATTGCGCGAGAACAGACCAGAAGGCAGACGACCTTAATGACATATCGTCGCGCCGAACACCAAATCGCAAGCTTGCTTCACTGCTATCGCATGACAAACCCTTGAGCGGCTGAAACGACATCCGCGCAAGGGGTTCCGAACAGACCAGCGTCTCCTTGGGGGAGACCAAACCTGGGATTTAGATCGGCTGTTCTTGGGCGGGGTTGAGGTGGATCACTGCTATCAGCACACAAAACCAGCGAGAAGGCAGGGACATGCCGGGGATGTCCGGTAGAACTGCGGCAGATGTTTCCCCTAAATACCGAATTAAACATCGTGGATCTTCAGCCACTCTTGGTAGCCAGTGTCAACCTCAAGGGCTCTTCTTTGAAACCGCCACCCTTTGGCGGTACGCACAACACGGCTGCGATTGTATCGCCCGGTAGCGATTATTTCGGGCAGTTCTTTAACTTCGATGATTACAACGTCATTCGTTAAATAAGCTGTATCAGCGTCTTCACCTTCTTCCACAAGTAAGTTGGTGGTCTGGCGACGTTTGCCAATGGCAACGCCGCGATTGACATGCTCATCCTCGAATTCGCGTATGGCTTCGCGAGTGTTCAGCGTTCCGAACACACTCTCAAAGCATACTGGGCGATCGTCTGCCCAACAGTTCATGAATCCATCCACATCGGCATTGTCTGTCGCGAGTGCGTATCGCGTGGCTAGGTGGTGGATTGCCAAGATATCTTCGCCGGACAGCGGCATGGGAACCTCCACACAGTAATCAGTGGGATAAGTCAACTTGCGGTGGTGTAATTGTCAAATCTGCCATGTCTCTGTTCAGTCAGTTGTCTAAGTCGCCATTCAGTGAGACTTCTTGCGAGTGAATTCGATTCTCGAAGCCGAACGACGTCACTTGCGGATGCGCGAAATAAGTGAATCAGCCTTGATATCGATATTTCGGATACGGGAGTGAAATTGGTCGACGCTCGGCGCGTACTGCTCCGCGACTTTCACGGTAACGAGTTCTTCATCAACCAAACGCAATAGACTATCCGTAAACGAGTGCATGCCCTCCGCCGCGGATCCAGCGATAATTGCGGGAATATCTTCGTCGCGGCCTTCACGAATTCGAGTTGCCGTGACCGGCGTATTCAGCAGAACTTCCGTCGCCGGCACAACACTGATGCCAGGTTTACAAGAGGGCAATAAACGCTGCGCCATGACAGCCTTCAGTCCATTGGAAAGGCATGAACGAACGAACCCGTGCTCTTCGATGGGGAAAAACTCAAGGATGCGGCCAAAGCTTTGCATGGTGTCCGCAGTGTGCAGAGTCGCGTAAACCAAATGCCCGGTTTCCGCCGCCATCAGTCCCGCCAACAACGTCGCTTTGTCGCGCATTTCGCCGACCAGAATCACGTCCGGATCCTGTCGAACAACGGTTCGCATCGCTGTTGCGAAGTCGCTGACATCCAAGCCAACCTCACGTTGGCTTATGATGCTCATCTTTGAAGTAAACAAGTATTCAACCGGATCCTCGATGGTAATGATGTTCAACGCCTCGCGACTGTTGATGTGATCAACAATCGCGGCAAGCGTCGAACTCTTGCCGCTCCCAGTCACGCCGCAGATGATGACAAGGCCTTCCTGAAATCTCGTCGCGGCTTGTTCGTAGATTGGGGGGAGGTTCAGTTGCAGGAAGTCAGGTATAATCGCACTAACGCGCCTGATTGCCGCATGCAGACCACCACCCGCGCGAAAGATGCTACAGCGAAATCTGCTGCCCTCATCTGTGTGTGCAAAATCTACTCCCCCGGATTCATCGAGTTGGGAAAGCAACCGCGGCGGCACCAGCGGCATCAGAAGTTTTTTGGTTTCCTCGCCGGAAAGCGCTGGCAAGTTTGCGGGGTGAAGTTCCGCGGCGATCCGAAGTACCGGCGGGCCGCCGACCTTAATGTGCAGGTCCGAAGCCTGCACTTCGGTCATCTTAAGCAATAAGCGATGGATGGTCAGTTCGCCTTGCATGAAACCACTCCTTCTTGAAGAGCAGTGGGGTTTACAAGCTCACCAATTCCTCCGAAACGGATCTTCTCTGTTGCCGAGTTTTTGAAGCAATGTGCCTGCCGTCATGCACTTGGCCCATTGAGAAGTGCGCAGGCTCTCAGTAATTATCCCCACTGACGGGGGGTTTTCAATCAAAAATCATTCAGTTTTTCGGCCGGAACTGATCTTAGGCGACAGCCTTAGGAACAAAACAATCACCATCCCATGGCAATCAGTTGATGTGTGTTGCATCCGTGGAACTCTCTTCGCACCGAGACGTCATACAGAAGCTGAGGGACCTTCGATAGCAGAAGCTTGGTAGCAAGGCTCGAGGATTTCGACAACAAGCGACATCAATCGCAGTGCATCATTTCAGGTGAAGTGATCAGCGGTGAACCTGCAGTCGTCACGATCCGGCAAGACAGGGCTGATGATGTTCTTGGTGCTGGTAGCCTGGTCCGATCCGGAGGCATGACTGTGACCTACTTGGGTAAGGTCGTTGCCGACGGAAAAGTCATCGGGACTTTCCTGGACAATCGGGGAGGCTCGGGCGACTGGTCGCTGTCGAAGATCTCGGACATGCTCCTGAAGCCTGTGACCGCACAATTGCCCAAGGAGGAGATGTTTGAATCGGTCCTCGGAATCTACGGAAGAGCCATACGCGGCGAACGCTCCGAATTCATCAATCTAAGACCACCCCATCGAGATCTGTGGACGGACTCCATCAAGAGCATGATTGAGCCAACAATCGCCTACGGCGACGTTGACTATATTGGAACTGCTAAGATGATCGTGCGCGAAGACGGCGTTTACACGATCGATTTGCCGGGCGCAGGAGTGGAGCTCCGCGTCAGCGAACAACTGCTTGAGTCGGGCGATGTCCAGCTCGCGCGCGGGATCTACGAAATTGAGATCTATACCAACCACTGGGGGCAGCCATACTTGACATACGCTGACGTACGCGTATTCGAAAAGGACAGCGAAGAACAGTTGCCCTTCGTCAATTCCAAGTGCGAGATCGACTCCTTCCGCAGCCAGCAGTTCAATGATCTCAAGGTAGTGGTAGTCACTGACTATGTTCCGCCTGAAGTCGAATTCCACGACCGGCAATAACAAAACGCCCCGGCGAACGTGGGGCGTTGTGGGCGAATCTGGGCCGCTAGGCCTTGGCGAAGTTCCCTCTCTCGGTCTTCTTGAATCGGGCGTCTTTCCCCTTTGGCGTTGATCTCCCGCAAGATGGCGCTGTAGAGCGTCGCGTGTGGAGTCGCGCCGTCGGGGCTCGTCCGGAGCTTCTTTACCGCCATCTGCTGGATCATCTCCTTTGTGGTCATGGGTTGCTTGGAATCGGCGAGAACTTGCGCCGCAGCGTCCAAGGCGCTGATCTTTTCTTGGCCGCGGGCTTCCTTGGCGGAATTCTTGGTATTTGTGGCCGATTTCTTAGACGATGCCTTCTTCGTAGGCTTCTTGAGAACAGCTTTCTTGGTCGTGCGCTTCTTCGTAGCCATGTGTCTTCTCCTGCGTCGTTAGATGTGCCCCGTTGCGTGTGACACATGAGCAGTGCGGACGAAGAAACATCAAGCGCAGTTTGGGAGAATCCCAAAAGAACATCTGGGGGCTCTCTGCATCACGCGCGTCGGGCAACTTGCACTCAAGCTGCAATTATCCGCAACTTGGATCGTTTCGGGTTATGCTCAGAATGCAGTCTGATGTTTCACTCACAGTTGACTGGCGACGAAAATGAAGAGCCTCTTTGGAAGTTCGTTTCCCAAGTGCGTTGGTTCCTTGTTGCTCCTGCTAGCAGCCGTCCAGACGACCGTAGCGCAGGAACGCAACGATGACTCCACGTTGGCACGAGCTCAGGAAGTACTACGTAGCGAAATCAAGGGCATAATTGACCAATCCGGAATCCCCTCGATCTCCATCGTCCTGATGAAGGATGATCAAATCGTTTGGGCTGAAGCCTTTGGCTACGCCAATGTGAGACTCAAGGTCCCCGCGTCTCCAGACTCGATCTACTGCGTGGGTTCATGCTTCAAGCCAGTGACTGCCATGGCGGTTTTGCAGTTGGCGGACAAAGGGCTGTTGAAGCTTGACGATCCCGTAAATCCCCACCTCGGCGACGATGCGATCAAGGAATTCGCGGATCAAAGCGAGCCGATTACGATTCGGCATTTGCTGAGCCACTTTTCCGGCCTACCGGGTGGTGCCGAGGCCTTGCCATTATGGGAGCGTGCGCAACCCCGAACACTGCAGCAGATTGCTTCAAACGTGAGGCCTGAGAATGCGGCCGGCAAGCAATACCTCTATTCCAATATTGGCTATGCGTTTGCCGGTCTGTTAGTGGAAAAGGTCTCAGGTCAGTCCTACCAACGCTATGTTGTCGAGAACATCTTGAAGCCGGTTGGTGTCATATCTTCTGGGCCTGTCAATCCGACGCCAGAGATGATTGAGCAACTGGCTTTGCCCTATCGCACCGACGACGGCCGGTCCGTCCCCGAGCGGTTACATCGCTTGGACGTCTTTCCCGCCGGGGAGATTTATCTCAGCGCGCCAGATATGGGCAGAATCCTTTTGACGCATCTCAACGAAGGCAAACACGATGGCGACACGATCCTCAGCAAAGCGAACATTGAGGAAATGCGCACGCCACAATTCGGCGGCAGCGATGGACTAGATTTCGGGATCAGAAACTTTGAAGGCAGCAAACTGATCATGCACGGTGGGGGAGTGCCGGGATACAGCAGCAAATTCATCTTGGACGTCGATTCAACGGTTGGCGTGTATGTGGTCAGCAACGCGGGCGGCGCACAAAGGCCCATGCAACTCTTGGCGCAGCTATCCATCGATCTGTTGAACGGCAGGGACGTGGGCAAAGGATTAGTTCGGCCGATCGTAGGTCTCGGCGCGGATCTCGCCATCGATGAAGACACTGGTTTGTTGCGAATCATGTACGTGCATCCCAATTCCCCAGCCGGCGACGCTCGACTCTCGGACGGAACGTTGATTAGCAGCATCAATGGCGTTTCTGTCGAGGGTAAGGACATAGCCGAATGTCTTGCCTTGCTTCGCGGTGAAGCCGGCGCAAGCGTCCAGCTCGAGACCATCAATTCCCGCAGCAACGAAACGAAAACGGTCGCGTTGACTCGGAGGAAGGTGCTCGTTCCCAACTAGCCAGTTGCCGCGGCTATGCAAATCACTAACTGCTACTACACATTCATCGTGGCTCTGATGTCACCATCCTGCGAGATCACAAATCCCAACGCGCCGGCGTTTTGGTGGCAATAACGAATCATTGCGCGGTGGCGAGTGCCAAACTGGCACAAAGGCACTGGCTTCAGCAGTCGTGGTGTCGCCTTTGAATCGGCGGCGAGATAGACTTCGTCAAGTTCGCAATCCGCCCGAGCTTCGACGCCAAATCCGTGCACAACGAGGCATTGGTCGAGCAGAACAAAGCCATCGACGCGCGACAAAGAGGCGATAAATCGACCACATCCGAGCGCTTCGTTCGTATGCTCGTAGAATCTCCTTTCGTACTCCAAGGCGCGCTTATGTATTTCGCACGGTAACACACGACTTGGCGTTTCACAAAACCGCGCAATATTGTCCAACGCTTGTCGCTTGAGGAGTTGGTGTTCTGCCAATCCGACGAGCGCTTTGGGAAGGCGGTCATAGTAAAGTTCGTATTTGACGTTTACGGACTCCGCTGGGCAACTTGGCACAATCAGCAAGCCGCCGCCATGACCGTACCGCTGGATGTTAAGTACCAAGCGGCAAACGGCGTTCTGCCGGCGCACAAGCAACTCGTCTTCAACCTCTGCCATCTGCTCAAACCCAAACCGGCTTGGCGAAACAGCTGGATTGTTCGAGAGCGTTTTCCGCAAGTTGTGCTTGAGCCGCTTCCATACCGGTCCTTCCGACAACACATCATGGTACGCCGTGACCAAACTCTCCTGTTCCAGGCTGCCAAGTAATGATTCATTGCGTGACACCGAAAGGTTGCCTACATCATTAATTGACACTTGAAAGAGACCTGGACGTTCAGGCACGATCACTCGATCACGTACCACATGATCTCCGAAACGTGACTCTTGATCGACCATCGCCCAAACAAACAGCTCACCGTTTTCACCGTGATAACGGCGAACGATGCAACCGCGGGATCAGCAGCTTCGGCCAACTCAGTCAGCGAGCCAACACTCAACGGGATCGGTTGGCCAAATGGAATGGTTGACCAGTGACTTCTGTCTTCGCGTGTATCGAAGGGCACCGTGGGATCGACATAATTCACGGTGCAGCGACATGGCCGCTTCTCATCCGTTTTCAAGCTTGCGAAATACAGGATCTCAAGCAGGCGCAACAATTCCTTGTCAGGGGGTGGCTCGAGACCGCGCTGGCGGAGCTGCTCACCCACAAGGCGCGACAAATGTGACGGGTATCGTGAGACACGGCTCCGCACCAGCTCATCTCCCTGGATTTGCTGTAAGGGACATTCCACGTTTGCGAATTCGACAAGCCAGATTCCGCCCAATCGGCAGCCAAGGATCTCAAATCGCGACGCGCGAAAGCCCCTTAAGTACGAGATATCGGCAGACTGGACAATGCGAATCTCCGCGACCGCTGCCAAGCTATCGGGCATGTTGGGTCCATGGGTCAGTCTCAAGCTGCCTCGAATCCGGATATCCCACGATGGGTCGATCAAATCAGGCGGCTATGATGCCAAAGCCGACAACGAGTAACGTGAGAGGCGTCGTCGAATTGCTCGCACCAGCATGGCGAGTATGATTCTTGAGTTAACGGTACATGGAGATAACGGTTGACCGTTGGATTGAGTTCGGCCTGCAAGAAGCGTTGCTAGGAAGGTGAAGCGTGGCAAAGCCATTGGAAGCATTGTTACGGAAGTTTGTCGAATTGCACCCAATGGATGCGGCTCAGGCTCTTGAATCGCTGAGTACGAACGATGCGCAGCGGCTATTCAAGACGCTACCTGCGCGGATTGCTGTTCCGTTGCTGGAACGTTTGAACCCATTTGTTGCTGGACCCTTGCTCAAAGGACTTGAGAGTCAGCGCATCGGTGAACTCCTTTCCGCAATCTCTCCGAGAGTCGGATCAATCTTGTTGCAGCAACTCGATGAGGAACGGCGAGATGAGATTCTCTCGGCTCTGCCGGCTGAATCGGCAAGACCACTTCAGGACTTGAATAGGTATTCGGCCGAAACGGCCGGGGGGATGATGGAACCGCGCGTTGCTGCACTCTCGATCGATATGACAGCACAGCAGGCAATCGCGCAGATACGCAAGACTCCCCGCAACGTGCTGCATTACCTTTACGTTGCTGATCGAGAGGGGAAATTGGTCGGCGTGCTAAACATGCGAGACTTGCTCTTGGCCGCGTCGCGAGACCCGATTGAGATGCTCGTCCGTCGTGAGTTGATTTGTGTGTCTGACACAATGAGCCGAGAAGATGTTGTCGAGATCATAGCGGAGCATGGATTTCTTGCACTCCCCGTTATTGACTACGAGGGACGATTGGTTGGCGTTGTCAAGCACGACGAAGCACTTCATGCGAGTCAACTGGAAGCGTTCACGGATCTGCAAAAGATCGCCGGCGCGGGCGCTGAAGAACGCGCACTTTCTCCAGTGCCTACGGTAATTCGTAGCCGTTTGCCTTGGCTGATGATCAACCTGGTGACCGCCTTTGGCGCCGCGGCGGTTGTTGGACTATTTGAAGATGTAATCGCCCAGGTCGCGGCCTTGGCTGTACTCATGCCGGTCGTTGCTGGACAGGGGGGAAATACCGGCGCTCAATCGCTGGCTGTTGTCATTCGAGGTCTTGCGTTGCGCGAACTCATCGCCGGCACAGAACGTCGGGTTGTCATGAAAGAGTTTTGGGCCGGCGTTGCCAACGGCTGTGCGGTTGCCATCGTGACCGCAATTGCCGTGTTCTGCTGGCAAATGTTCTTTGAACATGCGGGCATGACGAAAGCGACTGGGCTATCGATCGTGATCTTCTTAGCTATGATCATCAACATGGGCGCAGCAGCGCTAGCCGGGGCTCTTATTCCACTTGTATTGAAGTCCATGGGACGCGATCCAGCGCAGTCGTCTTCGATTTTTCTCACGACTGTCACAGACATCGTCGGATTCGCGTCATTCCTTGGCTTTGCCGTTGCATTCTTGCCGATGTTGAAATGACGCGGTTTAGATAGCGAGTGCGACAGCGCGGTTAGTTGGCTGCTCGCGTCACCCCGCCTACGAGAATGCGTCAAATACCTTGCGCGCTCAGGTCAAACCAACATTTGGCGCGATTTGTAAAGGCGTAATGACACGCCCTCCCGAGTAACTTCTGTGCGGACGATGCCGGTTGCAATGCGGCCTCCATTCTTCAATTTTCTCTTGGGCGTCTTAGTAGTAGAAGCACGATAAAATGGATTTCGCTACGGATGGGAGCACGGCCTTGGATTCATTGATCGCGCTCGTTAAGGAGATGTGATTGATGCCTACCTTCGGCAAGTTCGCCCAACGCATGCACTGGTGGAATGCCTGGGTGCGGCAGCTTGGCCGTGATGCGGGCTTCCGTGATGAACCGGGCAGTATTCGCGCCTGACAAAACCGTTTTGATGGCCACTTTGCGATCGAGCGCGAGCTCGCGGCCGGCCATCCCACCCCGGGCGATCTCCGAAGTGATCTCATAGTCTGGATGCTGCGGCAGGTCGTTAAAAGATACACTGCGCCCGGCCGGTTTCTCGTGACCCGCTTGGTGCGTTCTCGTTTGATTCAACGAGACCGTCGGCTTGGAAACATCGGCAGGGAGGCTGGTGGTCTTATCCAGCGGTTCCGGATTCAAAGATCTTTCGTCAGCCATTCTTGCACCTTTGGGTAACGCAAGCGAATAGCCGGAGCCTATTGCGGCTCCAGACAAAGATCAAGCCAATTGAAACCGTTCCGCGGCATGCTACTGAGCCAGGGCCAATCGCATCACGACACGCCCTTGGTACCATCTAATAGCGCACTCGTTGAGGAGCCACAACCAACTTGGTGTTTCTTGGCAGCAACTCGTTGAACGCAGCCAGCAACTGAAAACGGAAGGGGAACGGACGGAACTTTATGAGGTGAATCTGGAAGGACAAGTCGAGTCACTCCGTGACGTCACGCTCAAGCTTGTCATCGAAACTCGGAAGCACGAGGCCAGCATTGCGACTTGGTTTGCAGAGTCGTTCAGTCGCGACCGAGGCGTTGCCGATTAGCTTACTTATGACTCGACCGGCAATCCCGCTTCGCGCCAATCAGCCTTTCCGGCTTCGTAGTCGTATACGTTCTCGTAGCCAAGGTGATCCATCGCCTTCGCCGCCTTAAGCGAAGCAGCGCAGTCTTTGTCGTAGCAATAAACTACAACCGGGCGTTCTTTGTCTGGTAGCTCTTGCTGAATCTGTTCGTCGAAACCTTCGCCGAGCGGAACGTTGATCGCATTCGGAAGATGGAAATTCCTGTAATAATCCTCGCTCAGCACTTCAACCACAGCGACGTTCTTTTCCTCGGTGAATGACTTCAGTTCTTTTCGTGTAATTGTCTTCATGAAAGGACTCCACTCACTTGCATCGACCGGCACGATCCCCAAGACAGTACGCATGTGCAGACAGGTTCGCAATTTCTGGGGCGACCCAGCATGGGGGGCTGGCTCAGCTATGGCTTGGGAAGCGCGAACAAAGACCTGCCGGACTTTGTGGTGTTGGTGACCAAGGACAAAGGGGGGGAACCTCTTGTGACTCGGTTTTGGGGCAACGGGTTTCTCCCTTCCAGACATCAGGGCGTGCGATTTCGTTCCGGCAAGGACCCGGTCTTGTACTTGAACAGCCCTGACGGAATCGACAGCGAAAGCCGCCGGATGATGCTCGACGCTGCGTGATTTACATAAGTCGCGCGCTGAGCAGGCGCATGACGAACGGCTGGAAGCTCGCATTGCCGAACACGAGTTGGCGTTTCGGATGCAGGCTTCCATCCCTGAGGCCACAAGCTTTTCCGACGAACCAGAGTACATTTTCTCTGAATACGGCGAAGACGCGCGCAACCCTGGAACTTTTGCCGCCAACTGTTTGCTCGCGCGCAGACTGGCGGAGCGCGACGTGCGTTTCATTCAACTGTATCACCAAGGTTGGGACCATCACGGCAACTTGTCCAACAGTATCCGCCAACAGTGCAAGCAAACGGACCAGGCGAGCGCGGCATTAGTCAATGATCTCAAACGGAGGGGGTTGCTGGAAGATACGCTCGTCATTTGGGGCGGCGAGTTCGGACGTACAAACTACTGCCAAGGCAAGTTGACCAACAACAATTTTGGCCGTGACCACCACCCCAGATGTTTCACCATGTGGATGGCCGGAGGCGGCGCCAAGCCAGGCATGAGTTACGGCGAGACCGATCCGTTCTCGTACAACATCGCGTCACACCCGGTCCATCTGCATGATTGGCAAGCAACCGTTCTGCATCTGTTGGGAATCGACCATGAACGACTGACTTACAAGTACCAAGGACAACGTTTCCGATTAACGGATGTTCACGGGAGTGTTATCAGCGACATCCTTGCCTAGCAAAGCCACCGCCATGTCACACACAGTTCGCGCGAATTTGGCACTTTCACTCGCGCTGGCTATGGCGTGTTTCGCTTCTTCAGCGATATCAAGTATTCAACCAGGTCCACGAGTTGTTCGACACTCAAGTCTTCATGCACGCCAGCAGGCATGAGCGAGACTGACAAGACTTCGCGTTCATCGATCTCATCCTTAACGATGGTACGCGTCTGTCCTTCCGCGTTCTTGATTTGCAGTTGGCTGTCGGTCTCGCTGATCAACAAGCCTGTGATCACTTCGCCGCCCAATGTCGAGATGGCGTGATTCTCATAGTTATGACTGATGCCCGCAGATGGATAGAGAATCGATTCGAACATTGCCCGCTTGGACAGCTTCGCGCCGATTTCGGACAGGTCTGGTCCAATCTCGCCACCCACGCCATTGAGCATGTGGCATTTCTTGCAGTTGGCGGTTTCCAGCCCGAAGACCTCGGCCCCGCGCTCACGGTTACCGCGCTGTCGCTCAAGTTGGTTGATGTTGGGGAGCGGGACATTGCCTTTGGAATTGGGGAGAGGAAAGATTTGCAAGGCTCGGTCGCGAATGCGGCCAAACGATGTGCTATGCAGTGAGGCGACGATCGCAGATTCCAAGGCCGCGTCGTACGATTTTTCTTCAACCCAGCTGAGGAGCAAACGCGCTCCGCGATTGATCTTGCCCAATGCCGCCACAGCTTGCCGGCGGCGTTCCAGGTCATTATCCGGTGCCGCGACGAACTGTTCGATCAGTTCCGCCGATTGCGGGGAGCCGGTCGCACTGAGATTCGCCAGGAGTTGCAGGTAGAGTTTTTCATCGGCTTTGGAACTCACCGTCAGCACGTCTTGCAAGCGAGACAAGGCGTTCCCTTCGGCGAGTGCGTTAATTGCGCTCACGGCCAACTGTCCGTTTCTGTTCGTGGCCAAAACTACCAACTCAGAATAAAGCTCGCTGAGGGAGAACTTTTGGACAACGCCCACGAACTCTTTCGTGCCGCGCAAATTGCGCAAGCGATCGATGATCATGCTGCGTTCACCCTCTTTAATGTCAGTGTTCTTCAGCCGCAGCGCGCATTCCGCAAAGATAATTCGCAACTTGTCGGCGGGGGAGATTCCGCCCGAGAACACGAGCCGCGCCAATACGGATTCCTTCTCCGAACTCTCCGGCAAAAAGTCGAACGAGCGCAAATATCGCGGCGCATCATTCGCTGTGACATCAGCAGCCAGCAGGATCTCCGCCAGCATTTCGGCCGTTTGTGTGCCGCGGCTCCGCCAAATGAGATCGCGGGCACTTGCCGATTGCGCGTTCCAACCGCTCTCAGCCTGAACCGCTTCAAGACAAGCATCCCAACGACCTTCCGCGGCGATGCCCAGAACTTCCAACTCCCAGCGGTCGCCAGCTTCGTACTTGCTGGCCAACCTGGCCCAAGCGGCAACGCACTCATCCTCGGAGAGTGGACCAGGAGTGCGATGACTGAGCGAGATTGCCAGTTCGCTCCGCACCGCAGGCGAAGGATCCGCAAGCGTGATGCTATCCCAATAGCGACGAGCGAAGGGATCATCGCCAAGTTGGCGAATGATTCGCACAACCGTTGCCCGAATGTCGGCATTCTCATCCTTGGCGACTAAGAGCAGCGCGCCCTGAACTTCCGGACGTTGAGGCCAAACGCGGCCGAGCAACCACAACGCGCGAGCACGGACGCGCGAATCGGCATCGCCAGCAAGCTCTAAAACAGGCGCAATGCTCGTGTCGCCAAAGTCACGAAGCGCCTGCCAGGCAAGATAGCGTGTCGACAGGTTGGGGCTTGCCAGCGCACTCGCGGCATTCTCCGGCGTGGAGAAATCGACAGCTGGCGCAGAATAGCCAGTGCCGGATGATTTCGGCGTGATGCGATAGATACGTCCTTGCTCGATGTCTTGCATGCGATGTCCGCCCACACCGGGGTCGTACCAATCGGCGACAAACACCGACCCGTCCGGAGCAATACACGCATCGGAAGGGCGAAACCACTTGCTGTTCTGGGCACCGTCCATGATGTTCACGGACTCCGCCGAGAACCCCGCGCCAGCAGGAGTGACAGGATACGCGCGAACAATGTTCGGTCCTGCGTCTGTGTGGATCAGCTCGCTTTGGAACGCCTGCGGCAGCAGCGATCCTTCGTAAACGCAGATGCCTGTGGGCGAGCCGGCACCCGTTTGCAGCAGATTGGGCACAACGCCTGGATCATTCAAGTGCCAATGGCGAAGGGGAATCTCGCTTTCCAGATTCGTTCGCAGCGAGCGCCAGCCGGAACCGTTGATCTCGTCTGCATAGCCATAGTTGCCAAAGGGAATCACATAGTTGATGCGCACTCCGCGGTTGCCGTCGTCATCGTTATCCGATTGCCACATCCGGCCAAACGAATCGACGCACACTTCCCAGTTGTTACGGAAGTTCCACGCCAGTGTTTCCAACTCGCTGCCATCCAGATTGCAGCGAAAGATCATGCCCATTTGGTAGGGACGCTGCATGCGGACTTCATTTCCGGAGCGATCAATGATGGGCTTGCCATCAGCATCGCGAAGTTGCTTGCCCTCGTTCCCGAAGTTGAAATACAGTTTGCCATCAGGGCCAAACACGGCCGCATGGATGCCATGATCGTGCTGAACGCCGCTGATGCCGGTGAAGAGGAGTTGCTTGTCGTCCGCCTTGTCGTCGCCATCGTTATCGATGAGAAAGAACATGGAATCACCGGCTGAAACCAACGCGCGGTCCCCCAGCACACAGATTCCATGGGCCGAATCGATATCACGCCCCTGATAGAAAACGGTTTGCATGTCGGCCGAGCCATCGCCATCTTGATCCTCCAAAATGAGAATCCGATCTCCGGCTTCGCGCAGCTGCTTGTCTCCATTGCGGATCTTGTTGCGATAGTTCACGGCTTCGCACACCCAAACGCGGCCGCGATGATCGACATCGATATTTGTGGGGTTTGAGAGCATTGGTTCCGCGGCAAAGAGCGCCACCTGCAAGTCAGGATGCACCTCAAAGCCTTCGGTCGGCTGTTGCTGCGAGAAAACCGGCGCAGCTTGAAAGCCCAACAAGCAAAGCACAAACAACATCAGCGCCTTGGCTGCAAGAGAACTGCGCAACCATGCGAAACAAGGGCTCATGGATACATCCTGAAAGGGAGGGACTGAAGGAGAGGGCTCGTCGAAGGGCTCATCGAAGGGCTCATCGAAGAGCTTGTTGGGCGGGATCGAACCATCTTAGCTACGACAGCTCGAGACTGCCACGCGTGAGCAGCAGAGTTGACTTTGAAAGATCGATAATTCGCGTACTTACTGCTACGCGAGAATCTCTTGGACGACGTTGCCGTGGACGTCGGTGAGCCGGAACTCCCGCCCTTGATACCGGTACGTGAGCCGCGTGTGGTCCAAGCCCAACAAGTGCAGAATTGTGGCATTGAGGTCATGGACGTGGACCCCGTTCTCGGCGATGTCCATGCCAAAATCGTCAGACCTGCCGTAGCTGGTGCCACCTTTGATGCCGCCGCCGGCCAGCCACATGGTGAACGCGTCTTTGTGATGATCGCGGCCGGTCAGTTTGACATTGGGCTTGGCTTCTTGTTGCAAGGGCGTCCGGCCAAATTCCGAACCCCAGATGATGAGCGTATCCTCCAACAGCCCGCGCTGTTTGAGATCTTGGATCAACGCGGCTACCGGCTGGTCGATATCCTTGCACTTCTTGGGAAGACGATTCTGGATGTTGTTGTGATGATCCCAGTCAGTGTCATACAGTTCGACCAGGCGCACGCCGCGCTCAACGAGTCTCCGGGCCAAGAGGCAATTGTTGGCGAAGGAAGCTTTGCCTGGTTCAGCTCCATAAGACTTGAGCGTGTCCGCCGTCTCGGCATTGATGTCCATCAGCTCCGGAACGGAAGCCTGCATGCGAAATGCCATCTCATATTGCTCGATCCGCGTTTCGATTTCGGGATCGTTGGTGTCATTGAGATGTTGTTGATTGAGCGCTTGCAGCGCATCCAGCACACGTCGACGGTCAGCGTTTGTGCGCCCGTCTGGTCCAGAAAGAAACAGTACAGGATCTCCTTGCGAGCGAAACTGGATCCCTTGATGGACGCTGGGCAGAAACCCGCTAGACCATAAGCTGGTGCCTGCTCCACCGGCCGGTCCGCTCAACAGCACAATGTAGCCTGGCAGGTCTTCGTTTTCTGAACCAAGTCCATAGCTCACCCATGATCCGAAGCTGGGACGTCCGCCGCGGCCAAAGCCGGAATGTAAGAACATCTGCGCTGGGGCGTGGTTGATTTCTTCCGTATGGACGGAACGAATCACGGCCAATTCGTCCGCGACGCCGCTTAGGTTTGGCAACAGTTCGGACATCGACTGTCCGCTCTCGCCATATTGTGAGAATTTCCACGGCGAACCGCCAAGGGTTGAGGTCTTGCCGATGAAAGCAAAGTCGCGCCCCTTGGTCACCTCGGGAGGGCAAGGCTGGTTATTACGCTTAACAAGTTCCGGCTTTGCGTCGAACAGATCAAGCTGAGAGGGCGCCCCAATCATATGCAAATAGATCACATGCTTGGCGCGCGGTTGGAAATGCGTGGAGTCTTGCCCGCTCAGTTCCCTCTGCAAGAGCGAACCCAACGCAATTCCACCGAAACCGATGCCTACGGAGGAGAGGAATTGTCGGCGTGTGCTGATGGTCTGGTTCACAATCTCATTCTCGAACAGTTGATTCCTGAGGTGTGCAGCGACAAGCCTCAATCCTTGGTGATCGTTTCGTGCAGATTCAAAAGCGTGGTTGCAACGCCATACCAGGCATCTTGGATGGCTTCCTCGTCCGTCAGCTCTCTATCTTGGTGGCTGGCGATCTGCTGATCGTACAAACCGCGTAATGTTGCAAGCTCCGTAGTCGATGGACGACGGGCCGTGCAAAGTTGAAAGGCATACTCCAGGCGTTCATCAATTGAGGAATCCGGCCTGGCGTTGTTGACTCTGGTGACGAGCGCTTTGGCAGCTTCCACGTACACCGGATCGTTCAACAGTGTCAGCGCTTGCAAAGGCGTGTTCGTCCGTGACCGCATGACCGTGCAACTGAGGCGTGGCGTTCCATCGAAGTTCGTAAAGCTGGGATAGGGCGATCCGCGTTTACGGACCACGTAGATTCCGCGACGATGCTGCTCGCTGCCAGGGCTGACTCGGTATTCGTAGGCGGTTCCGCCAACTTTCTTCCAAACCCCAGCTGGCTGATAAGGGCGGATAGGCGGACCTCCCGAATTCAAGCTCAACAAGCCTGAGATTGCCAAGGCATTGTCGCGGATCATTTCCGCATCCATGCGGAAGCGCGGTCCCCGCGCCAAGAGTCGGTTTTGACGATCAAGCGATTGAAGTTCCGGCCGAACGCGGGACGACTGTTGATAAGTCGCTGAAAGGACAATCGTTCTCAAGAGCTTCTTCATCGACCAGCCATTGTCCATGAACTCGACAGCCAGCCAATCGAGCAATTGCGGGTGCGATGGCGGATCTCCCTTGATGCCAAAGTCCTCAGGCGTCGCCACGATGCCACGGCCAAAGAGTTCAGCCCACCAACGATTGACGGTCACCCGTGCCACAAGCGGGTTGTCTGTGGATGTTAGCCAACGTGCCAACGTCAGCCGGTTGCGAGGACCTTCGGGCAAAGCGTGCAAGATGCCGGGGACGTCTGGTTGGACGACATCGCCCTGCTCGCGATAGTCTCCGCGCTCGAAGACATGCGTTGTTCGCGGTTGATCCAATTCAACCATCACCAACGTGGTGTCCGGTGCAAGTTGGTTGATCTCCTTTTGCAACTGGGCTTGCTGTTGCTCGATCGCATGTGACTCGTAATCGTGCGCGACGCGATAGTCAACCAACTGCTTACGCTCCTTCGGTGACCACTCGTCAACAGGCCTGGCAGCGATCTTGCCGATCGCCTCCGGAATGGGAGTCGCGTCGATGTCGCCTGTGACCGCGGAGAGCCGCAAACAGCCAATGGTGCGCGCGCCTCCATAGTCTTGCTTGAGTTGGAAGACCAATTCCCAGCCTTCTGGTACATCCAACGGCTGTTCCAGCACGAAAGTCGCCCAATGCGATTGATCAAATCGCGGCGAGATCGCCCAACCGGTCTTTGGCTTGTCGCTCAGGACGCCATCGACCGCCCAGTTCGTTTGAGAGAAGCTCGCCCGCGCTTTCGAGAAGCGCAATGAACGCGGCAATGCGTTCTCGAGATCTGGCTGATCTGTGGTCGGCCGCAACTCAACCGAGAGTTCATTCAGCACAAAGTTGCGCTTCACAGGATCGCCACGACCGGGGCCACCACCGGGGAGTGACTCATGCCGCAAAGCATCCAAACGGAAGCCACGGATGTTCGACACGGGGGATTGCGCGCGGATGGTATACGTATCGGTCTCAGGCGGATCGCCGCCTTCCAACAGAATCGCGCCATCTTTCAAGACTTGAACAGTGTCTGTTGTCCCGGTTGATTGAAACTCGATGATTTGGAGCGGATGCTGCCTGGGCGCTGCTCCAAGTTCTTCCTGCAATTCCGGCAGCCAGGCGTGCACGCTTTGCGACAGTTCCTCGCGGCGTTCGTTCTGTCGCACGCGCATCGACTGCAACTGTTGCTCAAGTGCGGTTCGTTTTGCATCTCGCGCAGGGTTCGAGATTGGCATCTTCGGCCCGCTGAACTGAATTGAACTCGGCTTGGCGGAAGTTCGATCAGCCTCCAATTCTGTGCTGTTGAAAAATGCCAGCAGGCGATAATAGTCTTGCTGCGAGAACGGGTCGTACTTGTGATCATGGCATTGGCAACATTCCATGGTTGAGCCGAGCCAGACGGCAGCGGTCGTGTTGGTGCGATCGATGATTTGCTCGCTGCGAGTTTCTTCGGGCAGCGAGCCTGCTTCGACATTGATGGGCGCGCAGCGATGAAAGCCTGTCGCGATGCGCTGGCTTTCCGTTGGCTGCGGCAGCAAATCGCCGGCGATCTGTTCGATCGTAAATTGGTCAAACGGCATATCATCGTTGAGGGCTTGGATCACCCAGTCGCGATAGGCCCAAATGTCGCGGAGGTTGTCTCGCTGAAAGCCGTGCGAATCCGCATATCGCGCCAGATCGAGCCAAGGCCGAGCCCAGCGCTCGCCGAACTGTGGCCGGCTCAGCAGTTCATCAACCACCTGTTCAAATCTCGCGGTCGAGGGATCGCGGAGATATTCCTCAACTTCCTCAGGCGTGGGAGGCAATCCGATCAGATCCAGGTAGACGCGGCGGATCAGTTTTTCAGGTGACGCGACCGCCGATGGGGCAAGGCCAGCGGATTCCAACTTTCGCAGCACAAAGCGGTCCAACGGAACGCGCGGCCATTCCTTGTCTTGCACCGCGGGAAGTGGTGCACGTTGCGGCGGCACATAAGCCCAATGTTCGCCAGGCTGAAAGTCCTCTGGCCAAGTGGCCCCGGCTTTGATCCAACGCTTGATGACATCGATATCGCGCTTGGGTAGCGGTTCGCCAACCGCGGGCATGATGCCTTCATGGCCGCGTGGCAATTGAATGCGTCGGACGAGTTCGCTCTTCTCCGGCTCGCCCGCTTCAATGACTCCCAAGCCCAGCGCGTCTTCTCGCCGATCCAATCTGAGGTAGTTTTCTTGCTTCGCTTCGCCGTGACATTCAAAACAGGCGCGGCGCAAGATTGGGTAGACATCGTCCGCAAAGCTGATGTCTGGCCGATTTGTTGAGGCTGGAGTTTGTGCAACAGTCGTCGGCGCGGCGAAGAGATGCGCAATCAATGCTGCTGCGAGAAGGATGAACAAGATTCGTTTTGTCCACGGGCCCATGCAGAACTCCTGCTCATTGCTTTCCGTCAGCCGGCGACTCGAATCGGCAACGACGACGCGGTCTTGCGATCTTAACACACCTGCCTGCGCGTGTCAGTTCACCACTTACCATCCTAAAGATGATTCGCTGGATCCTTGGACCCGAATGCGTGGTTCGATCGTTCTTGAATCTGACGGAAAAACCCCGCGCTAGGCGATCTAGCCTGGATCTCAAGGGCCTCCGGCATGTCGTCACAAACTGGCGAGCCCCCTGCAAGCTGATTACACTTGATAGACCCTTCGCCCGGAGATCTACCTCGGGCAACATCGCCGACCATTCGGGCCAACGCGTGCTAGAGTTCCACCAAAAGTTAATCCCCATCGCGCGGTTCCTTCTCGCATGCATGCTGACTTGTGTGTTCGGTTCTCATGCGCTGCATGCACAGAAGCTAACTGAGCAGCTTGCTGCTGAGAACTCTGCGGACCTTGCCGATGCTGCGCGCGAAAAGGGGGACATCATCCGCGGCGCAATTCTGTATCACCAAGGCAATGTGAATTGCGCCAAGTGTCATCGGCCAGCGGCAGGATCAAGTCTTATCGGGCCGGACCTGAAGAAGCTAGCGCCGGACACGACGGATGCGTTCATCGTCGAATCGATCCTGCTCCCTTCCAAGAAGATCAATGAGGGCTTTGAAACCTACATTGTCGCGACCACTGATGGCCGCGTGCTGCAGGGCACCGTTGTTGAACGGGATCCGACCAAAATCATCTTGCGGGACGGCGAGAATGTTGATCGCCTGATCACACTTAAGCAAGCAAAGATCGACGAAATTGAACCGAGCGACAAATCAATCATGCCCGAGGGCTTGGTTGATCAACTCAAGAGCCGACAGCAGTTCCTTGACCTCGTCCGCTACGTGCTTGAAGTGGAGGTGCGCGGGCTTGCGTCCGACGTCATGGCTCAAGCAGCGCCGCGGCGGCAACTTGCTCCGGAGCTCAACGGTCTGGCACTGATCAACAACTTGAATTGCGTTGGCTGCCATAGGTCGGAATTACCAAATGCCTCACTCAAGCCAAAGATGGGTCCAGATCTTGCTTGGTCGGGAAAGCGGTTGAATCCGCACTATATCGCGGAGTTCATTGCAGATCCGCAGTCGGCAAAGCCTGGCACTTCAATGCCACACTTGCTGGGCGGGTTGGACGCACAGGAGCGAAGGCGCGTCGCCAAATCGATCACGCACTTTCTGACGGCAACGCGCGAAGGCTCTTTTGAAACAACAGTTCCCGACAAGCAGGCGGTCCTGCGTGGCGCTGAGCTCTTTGACTCGGTTGGGTGCGTCGCCTGTCACGCTCCCCGGGAGAACGACGCGACGGAAGAGCCATTAGGTGATTCAATCCCACTTGGAGATGTTGCTCGCAAATATGACAGGAATGCATTGGCGGAGTTCCTTGAGGACCCGCTGGCAGTTCGACCTGGCGGACGTATGCCCAACATGCAGCTCTCGCATTTTGAGGCGGTTGATCTCGCGCACTTCTTGACGCAGGCAACCGTCTTGACGCAATCAACGCCAGAGCCATGGGACGAATGGTTAGTCATCGAAGATCAGGTGCAAGCCGGACGCGAGCTGTTCTATGAGTACAGATGCATTGCCTGTCACGTTGATCCGTCTGGCTCAGACAAGCGGCCTCTTCCAAAAGCGCAACCCCTTCACGAGCTGAATCTCAATCAGGGTTGTCTCGAAGCGGAACCCCGTGGAAACGCGCCGAACTTCCATTTGAACGACGACGAAGTCCAGGCAATTCAATCGGCACTCGGCAAGAATCCGCTGCAGTTGACTGAGCAACAGCAGATCGACGTCACACTGAAGATGTTCAACTGTGTGGCCTGCCATGATCGAGATCACCTCGGCGGTATAACCGCGGAGCGCAATTCACACTTTCAGACGACAAATCTGAATCTGGGAGATCAGGGGCGGATACCGCCGACGCTGACAAACGTTGGCACCAAACTCCAACCGGAGTGGATGCGCGACGTCCTTGTTAATGGCCGCTCGGTCCGACCATACATGAAGACGCGCATGCCGCAGTTCGGCGAGAGTAATGTCGGCCACCTTGTGCCGCTGTTTCAAGAAGTGGATGAACAACTGCAAATCGAGCCGGTCACTTTCGACGATCAAAAAGAGATGCGCGAGTTTGGCCTGCGGATCGCTGGAAACAAAGGACTCAATTGCGTCGCCTGTCATACGTACAAGTTCAACTCGTCCGACACGATGCCGGCAGTTGATCTTACAGAGATGTCACAACGCTTGAAGAAAGCATGGTTCCATCAATACATGCAGTCGCCTGGCAGATTCACCGGGAACACGGTGATGCCATCGTTTTGGCCGGGCGGCAATGCAATCCGACCTGACATTGAAGGGGAACCTGCGTATCAGATCGAAGCGCTCTGGCAATACCTGATCGATGGACGTCAGGCGCGGATGCCCAGTGGTGTCGTCCGCGAATCACTGGAGATTGTCGTTGGTGATGAGACCAAGATCTTACGCCGCACCTATCCCTCGATTGGCAAACGCGGCATTGGAGTTGGCTATCCCGGCGGAGTCAATCTCGCATTTGATGCTGAGCAACTGCGTCTGGGAATGATCTGGCAAGGCAAGTTTGTTGATCCCGGCGGCGTTTGGACGGGGCAAGGATCAGGAAATGTGCGCCCGCTGGGCAAGCCGATTCAATTCGCGCCTGGTCCGGACCTTGACGATGCCAACGATCCCTGGCTTGTGGATGACGGGCGCCCTCCGAATCACCGCTTTCTTGGGTACACGCTGGACGAGCAACGACGGCCGAAGTTCCGTTACGCCTTTGACAACATTGACGTCACTGATTTCTTCACACCGGTGAGTGATGAAGCAACGGACAAGCCTCTTTTGAGACGAAGCGTCACCGTTTCTTCGGCCAAAGAGCGTGACAAATTGCGGTTCCGTGTTGCCTCCGGTACTGAGATTGTCCAGGAGGACAGCGGCGCATTCGCTGTCGGCAACGGAATGCATGTGCGGGTGGCCTCGGGACAAACGTGCGAGGTTGTTGAATTGCCGGAGGGCAATCAGCAGTTGTTGATCATGCTGGACGTGCCGGCCAACCGGGAAGTCCAACTCGTCATCGAATACTTTTGGAAATAGGACGTGGCATGTTAACGTTGCTGATTCACTTCTCTGCCATAATGCGTACCGGTCTGTTCTTGTCATTGGCATGGCTGCCGCAACAGGAACCGCTGGGCGAATATTGGGGGACCGGCGAAGCCGAAGCGAAATACTATGAAATCGTCGACCTGCCGCTGCCGGAAGAACTTGCTGTCGAAGCGGGCAGTTTTGAGGTTCTTCCCGAGACGGATCAGTTGGTGATCGCAACGCGCCGCGGCGACATCTTCCTGGTTTATGGCGCCTTTGACGAGCATCCGCAACCCAGCTTTCACAAGTTCGCCAGCGGGTTGGATGAAATCTTCGGGATCGCCTACCAAGATGGTTCGTTTGTTGTAACGCAACAGACCGAAGTCACACGGATTACGGACCTCGACAAGAATGGTTCGGCAGACCGCTTTGACACGCTCAGCGATGTGTGGGGGTTTCGCAACTATCACGAGTTTGCGTTCGGTTCCAAGCCGGATTCGGAAGGCAACATCTGGGTCGCTCTCTGCTTATCCGAGTCGTACCGTTCCAAAGTTCCATTCCGCGGTTGGTGCCTAAAGGTCACTCCAGATGGCCAGGTCCTGCCTGTGTGCAGCGGGCTTCGCAGTCCCGGCGGTGTTGGTCCCAATGAACATGGCGTGATGTTTTATGCGGAAAGCCAAGGGCCGTGGAATGGTTCCTGTTCGCTCAAAGTTCTGCAGCAAGGCGGATTCATGGGGCACCCCATCAGCTTCAATTGGTATGACCTGGCTCCGGAGTTGGGGACAACGCCTGTCGAACCCAACACCAACTCACGTTTGGAAATCGAACGGCAGCGCGTCAAGGAATTGGTGCCGTATGCGGTGGTCTTCCCCTACAAGCGGATGGGAAGATCCATCTCAGGGTTTGTGGTTGATAACAGCGCCGGGAAGTTCGGTCCCTTCCAGAACCAGATCTTTATCGGTGACTTCAGCCTGGGGGTTGTCATGAGGGCAACAACTGAGAAAGTCAACGAAGTCTGGCAGGGCGCCTGCCACCCATTTCGCGAGGGATTTGATACTGGACTTCTAGCGCTACAGTTCACACCGCAGGGCGATCTAATCGCCGGCGGGACTAACCGCGGATGGCCGGTCCGCGGCCCCAAGGCTTATGCCGTGCAGCGTTTGGATTGGACGGGGCTGACGCCTTTTGAAATGAAGACCGTCAACGTCACGCCGAACGGCTTCAAGATTACGTTTACTAAGGCCGTGGACCGCGAGATCGCCGCAAGACCCGCGACTTATCAGATGAGTACGTTTACGCACATCTACTGGCAAGGGTATGGCAGCCCTGAGGTTGATCAGACAACACCAACGGTCACCCAGGCGGTTGTGGCCGCTGACGGCATGTCCGTCAATTTGCAGATTGAAGGGCGAGTTCAAGGGCATGTGCATGAATTCCATCTTCCGGAGATGCGCTCCGCAGAGGGTGAAGAGTTGCTGCACAAAGATGCGTTTTACACGCTGAATGAAATCCCCAAGGCTGCAGTGAATCCGTGAATTGGACTTGCCGATGAAGAACTCTCTGCTGTGTTACCTGATCCTGTTGATTGCACAAGGCGTGGCGCCCGCGACGAACCGCTGCGAAGCGGCCGATCGTCCCAATATCATTTTCCTGTTTTCTGATGATCACGCCGTCAATGCAATCTCCGCATATGGCGGACCGCTGGCAGAGATTGCTCCGACGCCCAACATTGATCGGCTCGCGCGCGAAGGCGCTCTTTTCCACAACTCGTTCTGCGCGAATTCGATTTGTGGTCCCTCGCGTGCCACAATCTTGACTGGCAAACACAGTCACAAGAACGGATTCATGCGCAATGGCAATGACTTCGATCCGCATCAATGGACCGTGGCCAAGGAACTTCAAGCCCAGGGGTACAACACCGCGGTTATCGGCAAATGGCATCTGAGGTCGAACCCTGTGGGCTTTGATCATTGGGAGGTCCTCCCGGGTCAAGGCAACTATTACAACCCCGTGTTCATTCAGATGGATGGGTCGCAGAAAAAGTTTGAAGGCTATGCAACCGACCTTACAACGGACAAAGCCCTGCAGTGGCTCGACGCGCGCGACACGTCCAAGCCGTTCTTCTTGATGTGCCAACACAAAGCGCCCCATCGGACCTTCGCGCCGGCGCTACGCCACTTGGGTGCATTTGATGAGATCGACATCCCCGAGCCGGAGAGCCTTTTCGATGACTTTGCCAACCGCAGTCGCACGTTGGCAAACAATGAGATGGAGATCGATCGGCATCTTGATTGGGCTTACGACTTGAAGGTCCGCAAAGACGAACGCGGCGAAACCCAATTGCCGGCCCCGGATCGTTATGGCACGCCCGAATACAACCGCATGACGGATGCGCAACGGGCAGAGTGGGATGCTTATTTCGGTCCCAGGAATCAGCAGTTCTTGACCGATTTCAATTCAGGCAAACTCAGTCCTGAGGACATCGTTCGCTGGAAGTATCAACGGTACATTCGCAACTACCTCAGCACGGTGAAGGCCGTCGATGAGAGCGTGGGGCGAGTCTTGGACTACCTTGATGAGCATGGACTTGCCGAAAACACCGTGGTGATCTATTCGTCCGATCAAGGGTTCTTTCTGGGCGAACACGGATGGTACGACAAGCGTTGGATGTTCGAAGAATCGTTTCGTATGCCCTTTGTTATTCGCTGGCCTGGAGTTGTGAAACCGGGTTCGCTGCCGGAACAACTCATTCAAAACATTGACTATGCGCCGACGTTTCTGGAGATGGCTGGCATTACGCCCAACTCAGAAGTTCAAGGAACGTCACTGCTGCCATTATTGCGAGGCGAGGAGGCCGCCAATTGGCGCACCTCACTCTACTACGCCTATTACGAACTGGGCGAGCATGCCGTTCCGCAGCACTTCGGCGTTCGAACTCGGACCCACAAGCTGATCTACTTTCCCAAGACGGATGAATGGAATCTCTTTGACCTTGTCAACGACCCTGCCGAGATGAAGAGCGTACACGCGGAACCGGCGCACCAGAAGACTCGTGAGGAGCTTGAGAGTGAGTTCTTTCGTCTCCGCGAGGAATACGAAGCTCCACCCTTCCCAGATTGAACCGCACCAGATCGCAGGTAACACGAATTAGCCAACTCAACCACTTGTGCATTCTCATGAAGACCCGATCTTGCTTCGCCGCAACATTGTTTGCCTTGCTACTTGTCCATGCCGGTTCCGCGCTTGCACAGCAGATGCCGCGCGAAGATGTTGTCGAAGTGCCTGCCGTTGCGGAAGGTCTTTGCGTCAGCAACATCTTCCAGACCAACATGGTCCTCCAGCGCGACAAGCCACTTCACATTTGGGGTTGGGCACAGCCTGGCGAGCAGATCACAGTGACGTTCGCCGGCGAGCAAGCCACTGCGACAGCAAATAGTGAGCGACATTGGAAAATCACACTCTCATCGATGCCTGCGAACGCAACTCCGCAGAGGATGATTGTCCAGGGCAAAGACGACGAGATCATCTTGGACAACATCCTGGTTGGAGATGTTTGGGTCCTTGGCGGCCAAAGCAATATGGAGTTCGAACTTGCCAAAGTCGAGAACAGCCCGCTTGAGATCGTTTCGGCCAACTATCCACAGCTTCGAATTCTCACCGTCCCCTATGGCCAAGGTCCGGAATCGCAGCAAGGTCTTGCCAGGCTCCATGAATGGAGTGACTGGTTTGGCCGGCATTTCCGCAAGGGCGACTGGGATGAATGCACTCCGGAAACAGCGCGACCTTTCGGCGATTGGTTATGTTTTTGCCCGCAGAATTCTGAAAGCCAGCAACGTCCCCGTCGGGGTTATCGATGCTTCACGAGGAGGTACCACCGTTGAGACTTGGACGCCGCTACCGGTGTTGCGCGCTATGGAGGGCGCGGCGACGAAAGCAAGATTGGCGGCTTCGGATCAAGCGGTCGACGACTGGGATGCAGAAGCCGACTTGCAGCAGCGCATCACGCAGCACAACCAATGGATCGAAAACCAAACCAGGCAAGGTAATACAATCCCGGAGGATCGCAACCGCCCAGCGATCTCCGGCCGGGTCCGCTAGGCAATCACAACTTCCCTGGCAATTGTTATGGCGGGATGATCGCGCCCATCGCAGGGCTCTCCGTTAAAGGCGTCATCTTCCACCAGGGCTATAACAATGCGTTTGATGGTTCCGTCGGCGCTGACATGTATCCATTGAGATTCGCGAAGCCCAGTATCAAACATCTCTCGATTTCTATGAGGCTGGCGATCAGAACGTTGGGTTTGTCAGCACGTATGATCTGCGCCGGCGTTGGTATCATCCTCAGCTCAAAATCCCGGCAGGCGAGCGAATCGCCAGGTGGGCACTCGCAACGCAATACGGTTTCAATCGTCAGATCCAATGGAAACCGCCCATGCTGCTCGGCATGGAGCGAACGGACAGGGCACTGGTTCTCAAATTGGATACAGAAGTCAGCGACCCAGCGGACGGCGATATTCAAGGGTTTGCCATCGCCGGCGAAGACCGCAAGTTCCATCCTGCGGAAGTGGCCTACGCGGAAAAAGGCAAAGCCGATAATGGCCGCATTCAATACGATCGAAAACAACTGGTGTTGACCAGCCCCATGGTCCCTGAGCCAGTGCATTTTCGTTACGCCTGGGGTCGCAATCCGCTGGCCAACTTGCAAGCAATCGGCAACAATGACCTGCCATTTGCTACGCAACGTAGCGACACCTGGAGAATGGAAGAATCCCCCTGGGCGTTCTGGGAGAGAATGTCAGCTTGCCGATCTCGCGCGGCGACCGCAACAAGATTCTTCAAGCACTCCGCCAGCAGGACAAAGATCGGAAGCTGCATGAGGCCCAGCAAATCATCGAGGGCGCCAAAGATGATACGGCGCCAAGAGAATCGAATTAGCGGTTGGCAGCTGAGCCACAATTCAGATTATGATCAGTCGCTGCTTCCGTACGTTTGATTCGATTGACTCCTGCAGGGTTTCGCATGAGCCGCTTTCGACTGCCTGGCCTCCTCCGTGCATTGATCTTGTACGGTCTGCTTATCCCATGCGGCGCAAGCATCGCACAGCCTCCGCAGGCTGCACAGGATGCGGATGTGTTGCGGCCGGAG
This sequence comes from uncultured Planctomycetales bacterium, assembly GCA_937982665.1. Taxonomy (GTDB): domain Bacteria; phylum Planctomycetota; class Planctomycetia; order Pirellulales; family S012-138; genus CALJLD01. Next base: position 19,031 of record CALJLD010000183.1, on the reverse strand, counting down.
AATCGCGTTGCCTGGTGCATTGTGCCCTTTGATGCGGCCAATCGAACTCCTCGCGAGCGCGCGCAGATGCTGCAAGAGTTGGGGATCAAACGCTGCGCCTATGACTGGCGCGAAGAGCATGTGCCCACATTCGAAGCTGAGATCCTTGCTTACAAGGAACACGGGATCGAGTTCTTCGCCTTTTGGGGCGTGCACGATGAAGCCTTCCGGCTCTTCGAGCAATATGATTTGCATCCGCAGGTCTGGCAGATGATTCCGCAGCCGCTTGGCGAGACCCAGCAAGCCAAGGTCGAATCGGCCGCGCAACAACTCGTCGCCCTTGCCGAAAGAACCAAGACCTTGGATTGTGAGCTCGGGCTGTACAACCATGGCGGTTGGGGCGGAGAACCGGCAAATATGGTCGCCGTTTGCAAGCGGCTGCACGAACTCGGCCATAGCAACGTCGGCATTGTCTACAACTTCCACCACGGTCACGGCCATATTGAAGATTGGTCGACAGCATTCGCCAGCATGAAACCTTATTTGCTGTGCTTGAATCTGAACGGCATGAATGACAACGCCGAACCAAAGATCCTCGGCATCGGCCGCGGCGAACACGAACTCGGCATGCTGCGCACTGTTGTGGAATCCGACTACGCAGGCCCGATCGGCATTCTGGATCATCGACCAGAACTTGACGCCCGTGAATCGCTGCAAGAGAACATGGCCGGCCTGGACGCACTACGCGAAAAGCTTCTCGCCGAGCAGAACGGTTCCGTTGCCAATGTGCCTGCCAGCGCGCATTGCGAACATTTGAACCCAACCGCTGGCTGGCAAGAACAGTCGGCGGAAGCAATTCCGTATGATCTAGCCGTGAAGGACGAACTCGTCGCTGCAGCGCAAGAATATGGCGATGCCGCCCGCGGGGCGAGAGTCTTCGCCACCGCCAAGACCGCTTGTATCTCCTGCCACAAAGTTGGCGAACATGGCGGCACCGTCGGGCCGGAGCTGACGAAGTTAGCCAAAGAGCGCGAACTGGGGCACATTGTGGAATCGCTCTTCTGGCCGGAACGGGATGTCAAAGACGAGTACCGCAGTTGGAGTGTGCTGACCACCGAAGGCAAAGTTCTCACTGGCTTCAAGCGCGGCGAGGACAACACCACGCTGACGCTGCAAGACCCTGCCTCAGGCCAGCTCACCAACATCAACAAGCAGGATATCGATGAAGAGATCGAAGGCACCACTGTGATGCCATCAGGTCTTACCGCCGCGATGTCTCGACAGCAAACGCTCGACCTGATCAGTTTCTTGAGCGAGTTGGGCCGCGATGGAAAACCGCTGACTGCCGAACTGCAACAGGCGATCGCCATGAGCCAACATCACGGGCCGGCCACGTTCCCGCTGGAAGCCGGTCCGCTTGATCCTGCGCGCTGGCCGAACGCCTCCAAACGCGTCAATCGTGATCGTGTATACGACTTCTACACCAAACAGGCGGAATACTTCCGTCAGCAGCCGGCTTTGCCGATGTTGCTGGCTCCTTACGCGGGGCTCGATGGCGGCCAGCAAGGGCATTGGGGAAACCAGGATGAGAACTATTGGGCGGACGACCGCTGGAACGAAACCAAAATCGGCCGCGTGCAGGCTGGCGTTTTTCATGCAGGCGATTTAACTATCCCCCGCGGCGTTTGTGTGCGCATCGGCGAGCAAGCCGAACTCTCCGTCTGCTTTGATCCGCAGACTTTGACCTACCGCGCGGTCTGGTCCGGCGGCTTCGTCAAGTTTGATTCCATTCGGCATGGTTTGCTCGGTGGACTCCTCCTGGATGGCGAGTTGCAGCCCACGCCACAGCACGATGCCCCCGAGCAGTCGTGGGAGTATCACGGATACTATAGAGCTGGCAACCGCGTGATCTTCTCGTACCGCATTGGCGAGACCGAGTACCTTGATTCACCTTGGTTCAATGATGGTGAGTTTGTGCGTGAAGTCGCTCCGACGGACGAACATCCCTTGCGTGATGCCTTAGCCGCTGCAAGGCCGCAATGGCCGCAAGAGTTGGAAACTCGCATCATTCCCGGCACGCAGAGACCGTATGCCGTCGATACCATCGAACTTCCGTACGACAACCCTTGGAACGCCCTGCTGTTTTGCGGAGGGCATGACTTCCTGCCTGATGGAAGTGCGCTTGTCTCAACGTTCCAAGGCGATGTCTGGCACGTGACCGGTTTGGACGCGCCGCCGGATCAAGAGTCCAAGGCCACATGGCGACGATTCGCCGCCGGATTGCATCAGCCGTTGGGCTTGCACGTTATTGACGGAGAAATCTACGTACAATGCCGCGATCAATTGATGCGGCTGAGCGATCGCAACGGTGACGGCGAGGCGGACTTTTACGAAGTTGTGAACGATGCCTTTGTGACTTCGCCCGGCGGTCATGATTTTGTTTGCGGACTGCAGCGAGATCGGCACGGCAACTTCTACGCGGCTTCCAGCAATCAAGGCGTCTTGCGACTTTCGCCCGACGGCCAAACCGCCGATGTGATCGCTACCGGATTCCGCAATCCGGACGGAATCGGCATTCTGCCTGATGGGACCGTAACCGTGCCTGTCTCAGAAGGGAACTGGACGCCGGCTTCGGCCATCTGTGCCATTCGCGATGCGGACATTATCACGCCTGCCGAAGCGCCGCACTTCGGATACGGGGGTCCGCGGGCAAATCAACCGCCGGCATTGCCGCTGGTTTATCTTCCTCGCGGGATCGACAACTCAAGCGGAGGGCAAGTCTACGTGGAGAGCGAACGCTTTGGTCCTTTGCACGATCAGCTGTTGCATTTATCGTTCGGTGCTGGAACGTGGATGGTTGTGCTGCGCAACGAAGTCGACGGACAACTGCAAGGCGCGGCTGTGCCGATGACCGGCGACTTTCTCTCCGGCGTGCATCGCTGTCGCTTCAATCCGGCCGATGGCCAGCTGTATGTCTCCGGCATGATCGGCTGGGGATCGTACACGGCCGATGATGGTTGCTTTCAGCGCGTGCGATACACGGGCGATCATGTGCAACTTCCAACCGGATTTCACGTGCACGAGAACGGCATTCGCGTGACGTTTGCCGAGCCGGTCGCTCCGTCCATCGCCACGGATGCCGGTCAGCACTTCGCGCAATGCTGGAACTATCGCTTCAGCGGCGCGTATGGTTCTCCGGAGTATTCCACCACGCACCCCGGCGTGGCAGGCCATGACCCGCTGGTGATCACCGCTGCGCATGTTCTGGATGACAATTGCTCAGTGTTCCTGGAGATTCCCGATCTGCAACCGGTGAGCCAACTCCATCTGCGCATGCACGTCAATGCGGATGACGCCTTCTCCTACAACCCGGCAGGCTCTGGTCATGACTTGTTCCTCACCGTGCATGCGCTTGATGAGCCGTTCGCGGACTATCCGGGTTATGCACCGTATAAGAAGACCATCGCCGCGCATCCGCTGCTGGTGGATCTGGCCACAAGCGATGCCCGGATTGCCAATCCGTGGCTCCAAGAGATTGCGGACGCACGACGGGTAAAGATCGAAACCGGTTCCAACCTGACGTATAAGACCAGGGAGTTCTCTGTCAAGGCAAGGGAGCCGATCGCACTCACATTGGCAAACCCCGACGTGGTTCCACACAACTGGGTGTTGGTTGCGCCGGGTGCGCTCAAGAAGGTTGGCGCACTCGGCAACCAACTTATCGCCCGACCGGATGCTTACGCGCGGCAATATGTTCCGGAAGCGGACGAAGTCATCGCCCACACGGACATCGTTTCTGCCGGCGAACAGCAGACCATCTACTTCAACGCACCCGCCGAGCCCGGACGGTATCCGTTCCTCTGCACATTCCCCGGCCACTGGATGGTGATGAACGGGATCATGGTGGTGGAATGAGCCCGTCACCGTTCATGCAATTCGCTTCGCGCTATTCCCGCAGCGACTTCCAAGGCTCTTCTTCGCTGACGTCAATCAAGGGCGGCCCTTCGATCTTGGCAGGCGAGAGAATCGCCAGGAAGACGAGCGTGGAGTCGCCCGCGTTATAGGTGCCGTGAACCACATTCATGGGAATGTGGGCGGCCTGACCGGGGCCGAGGATCTGCTTCTGCTTATCGACCCATTGCTCGGCAAGACCTTCGATCACGTAGATGATCTCTTCCATTTCTGGATGGGTGTGAAAGGCATGGCCCTTGCCTGGCGGCATATGCACGCGGACAAGCAGCAGTTTCTCCGCCGGCACAATATCCGGGCGAATCATCCAATCGTGCGGACCCCAGGGGAGTTCTTCAACAATGATTTCCTTATCCGTGACGAAGGGCGATTGGCTCATGAGATTGGCATGCAAAATGAGAAGGGGAAAAGCTGCTGGCCCTTATCTTGGACCGCAATGGGGTGCGTGCAACCAATTCGATAGCCCCGGAACATGTGAAACGGCTTAGAAAGAGTTTGTGCTGCTCTTTGCCCAGCGGCCGGCGAACCAGTCCATCGTCAGCACAAAAACAAACGCCAAACCGCATGCGATTGCCGGCAGCCAGACTTCGCCCCATGCTTGCGGCCACAGGTTGGGGCCAAGTCGGGGTGGCCGCGCACGTTTGCAGTGACGGTGCGGAAAGGCATGTTGATGCGAACACGCACGTACTTGGTCGGTCCGTTCAGAGTTCATCCAAGCCGATTTGGGCGAACAGCGACCACTGATTTTTCATAATGGCCCAAGAAGAATTATTAGTGGGCTAAAGGAGTCTGACTATGAGTCAAGAAAGTGTTGTGGTAGTTTACAAATCGTTGGAGAAAGCCAAACTTGCCATTCAGGCATTGGAAGACGCGAGCTAGCGGACCTCGAACATAGTTGGACCGTTTTCAGCCTTGATCTGCCAGACAGCCCCGGCGGCAACTTCAAATTGGCGCACAAAGTGGAGTCTCTGTACGGTTCTTTATCGTGCCCCGTCGATCCGACCGAGGCTATCCGTCAACACGAGCGCCTGATCGACTAACTACTAAGTAGTAAGTCACCCTATTCTGCTGCATGTTTGACTTGCGCGCTCAGGACCAACCGACCTGTGCAGGTTACTGCAGAGATGACAAGTGGGCTGGCAGTAAAACGACGCCCAGTCGCGGTCCGCGAAAAAAAAATTGCACGGTCTCGAGGATTACAGCTTCTAATCAGCTGGGCATTTGCGAGCTAAGAAAATGGGCGGGCCGCCTTTCGGCGGCCACCCCTTTCTGCAATCAACGATTACACAATCGCGTTTCTTTTTAGACCTATCGTCTACAGCGACATCTTGGCCGACGATTTCGTTGAGGGGAATGGTGACTGGGGCGACTACGAGAGAGCAGCGCTCCGATCAAGATGATCACAAGTATGACGATCACAATCGTATCCAAGAAATGCTGTCCTCCATATTTGAGGTTGGATCGGAACGTGGATTTCAAACAGGAAAAAAGTAGAAGAAGACCAGCACAATCAGGCGACCGCCAGTCGGCGAAATGCACTTCGATCCGTGTTGTCCTTTCGTTGGCTACTTCGGCCGCCAAAGCGCGATGCCCAAAGATCGAATCCTGTACCGCTGCTATGGCCGACCAAAGAGCTGTAGGGCGCTCCCGATATGCGAATCGTCTGGCGAGCCGCCGAATATCGCAGCTCGGCAAAGTACTCGACAACATGACGATACAAATGCGAGACCCATGCAAACGGCAATAGCAGCAGTCCTTGGTACCTGCGCACCGTCGCAGAAAACAGTTGCTCGTTTGATAGCCCTCCGGCATGCTGTCGACCAAAGATACGGAGTTGACGGGGGCCAACACGGCCATCATCGCAGAACCCTGCCCAGACCCGCGGGAGGTCCGGCACCTCGCGACAGGGATAGGCGGGATAGCGCTGCGCATAGGCCAGCCTCCGCGCCAAGCGAATGCCAATGTCGACCAACTCCGTCTGCCGGAGGCTGAGCCTGGGGCCGCCGGCGCCATCTCGCGGGCACAAGGACAGGTTTTTTTCGAAGCGGTGAGCATGAGGACCACCCCAAACAAGGCCCTTTTGTGTGACGCGTGCCCCGTAGCCGGCCAATCGGAGTTTCGGGACAACTCGTCGGGGAAGACTAACATCGTGCACTACAACGACTGTGACTCGGCGCAGGGGAACAAGGCCTTGCTGCGGCCGTACGAGGCAGAGAAATGCAAGTGCTGCACAAGGACGGGGCTCGCAACGTTGCGTGGCGAGTCGTTTCGCCATCAGTTCGCGCCAGCGATCGATGAGCGTTTCAGTATTGGTCATTTGGTTGTCCTTATTGACTCTAATTTAGTCGGACGTCGGAAGTTCTAGGCAAACGCCGTTGTTGCCACGGCATCCGTGAATGTGGAAGATTGCAACGGCCGCCGGTGATCGATTGCGGGAACATCCCAGTCCACGACTTGAGGCTCGCTTATCGGTGCCTCATCCAAGTCGTCATGGACTTCTGCTGCCAGCGAAAACCCCATCGCAGCGATCGTTGCCAGGGACTCGCCTGTGGCTTTGGCCACAGCGGCGTTCAATTCGGTTTGGGTCATGTTGATTACTCTTCCGGGAGAGAGGAAACAAGAAAGGCCCTGGAGGACCAGTTCTCCAGGGCCTTTGAATCGACTTGGCTCATCGCTAGCAGTTGCTACGGGGAAGCCAGTTGTGCTCCAGCCATCTGTGCTCAGCAGCCAGTGCTTCGCTGCGTAGTGCAAACGGTCCCAACATAGGACCTTTGACTGGGGTTAGATCAGCGATCCATTTTCCGTTGGCAGTTGGTTCGACATGCGAAGCGCGACGGATAGTTGGCGGTCCGAGTGCGGTCAGGTCAACTGCGTCAGAATAGACGTACCGCAGCTGGCCATCGGTCGTGACCAGGATTTGTGCGATCACGTCAGCGCAAGGGACGAATGATGCGTCGACGCGGTCTGTCGACGAGCAGTCCATCAAGCACCGATTGCACACTCGTGAGCTGCCGGGTGACCTGTGTGCGCAGAGGGCCGCTTTCGCGGAGTGATTGAGGATCAACGCCACGAATCGTTTGCTGGCAGCGGTCCACAAGTTGATCCAGCTGATCGTTTGAACGCACGTTCAGCTGGCGGAAGCGGTCAAAGAACTCGCGCAGGTTACCGACCGCCGAATCACGGAACACTTGCGGCTTGCCGTCGGCGGAGCCGGACAAGCGCTCGGTCAAATGCGCGACCAGGCCGGACAATTCTTCGATGAACGCTTGCTCCGCCAATTGGACTGCCTCGTCGAACCGCGAAGCGACCCGCTGGCATTCTTGCTCATAGATTTCGGGTTTCAGCTGCCGCAAGTAGTCCGGAGGTTCGACGCTGGGGAAATCCCAGCTCACCGCGAACATTCCTTGCAGAGATGCTGGATAGTCAGCCTCGCAATACAGTTGTCCCAGTCGCTCGCGGGCGGAGCTCTTGAGACCCGCAAAATGCGCATCCAGGGTCTGTACGGCCTCGACCAATTCCGCTGAGAATTCCTCGAAGCGCGCATTGAATGCGTCGAGTGCGTCCTGGCGAATCAGCCGGATGCCGGCCTCCGGATAAGGGAGCGATACGCCTTTCCAATACGAAAAGGCGCGACTGCGGACGCTGCTAACGGCCTTGAAGCGTGGATGTCGCGTATCGAGGAGTTTCTTGCCCGCGCTCAGATAGGCTCCTTCAGCACCGAATGATTCTGCAGCTTGGGATTTCTGCTGTGCCGTCAGCGTTTTCCGTGTGCCAAGCCAGGAAAAGCTGACTCGCACGGCTGCCATCTCCGTTCGCAGTCGCTGTGCCGGCGATGTTGCCGGTGTGTTCATGATGTCGGGTTCAAGCAATGTGCTCATACAGCAAAGTCAAAGGAGATCGTATTAGTTGTTGGAAGGATCAGTCCGTTCAATGCGACGCCGGGAACGGCGCGGCACCTGTTGACTTCGATAGGTGCCAGTTGTTTCTGCCGAAAGGCAACGCCCGTTAGCCCAGCGTCGCAGCTGGTCGATCTTCTCGGCATTCGTCACCGCGATCGGAACGACGTTCTGGGCGGCCTGCAGCAGTGGGACATCCAGGAGCGCCGACAGCCGGCAGCAACTTTGAATCTCAGCACCCGTCCAAAGGTCGTCATGAGGTAGCTCTTGGTCGACGTCCAGCGAATAGGCCTTGAGGTATAGCCGCCAGATGGCTTGTCGTTGTTCTTCAGAAGGAAGATCGAGAAAGAATATGGCATCCATCCGCTCCGCTCGAGTTAGCTCGGGCGGAAGTTTCGAGATGTCATTGGCCGTGCAGACAACGAAAACGTCGCTCTCGTGATCGTTGAGCCAGCCCAAAAGAGTTCCCAACATGCGGGCTATAACACCCGAGTCGGTTTGACCAGAATTTGTCGAACCGGCAAGTCCTTTCTCCAGCTCATCGACAAACAAAATGGCCGGTTGCATTGCGTCAACGATCTGCAGCGCTTGCCGCGTTCGCTGTTCCGATTGACCGACGAGGGAACCCATCAGTGAACCAACGTCGAGGGTCAAGGTTGGTCGTCCGGTTTCGTTGCCCAGGGCTTTGGCGAAAGCGCTCTTGCCTGTGCCAGGGACGCCAAGTAGCAACACGCCGCGTGGCTTGACGAGGTCGAATTGACTTTCCCGGTGACGAAGGGCTGTGCGACAAAATGCTTTCAACGAATCCAGTCCGCCAATGTTGTCGAACGACTCCTGGCCTCGATGCAGCGATAGCAAACCGCTTTTTTGTAACGCCTGCGCCTTGAGTTCCCAGATCGCGCTGGGTTCGATTTTCCCATGTCGGCAAATGGCCAAGCTGAACGCTCCCTCGGCCTCGTAACGGGTTAAGCCGCTGGCGGCGTCGAGCACACGATTCAAGTTCGCGCCGTCCGGGAGTTCTCCCTCCAAGGTTGCAATCCCCTGGGCGATGTCCAACACCTGATCCCGAGCCGGCAGTTCGTGCTCCATGCAAATGAACAGTTTTTCCAATTCTTTGGGGATCTCGATAACAGGTGCCAGCACGATCACGAAGCTCTGTGTTTGTTTTCCCAGAATGATTTGGCGAACGAGGGCTTGCGTGATTTCCGGGGATCCCAAGAAGCGATGGAAGTTACTCAGAATGGTGAGTGTCACGCCCTCGGTGGCAGTGACACCGATCGACCGGACGGCCGCTAGCGGGTCGCCAGCTGCAATGGCCGTGTCCTCTGCGGCATTCGTTTGAAATCCGGCGTCGATATCCCAGCTATTGAAGGACCAGCTTTCATCCCGACATAACTGGGCCAGGTCGCGAATCGCGTCGTCGTGCTCAAAACTACTGATCCAGATGCCGGCGAAGCCGGCGCGAACATATTCGGCCACGCGCTCTCTGAGCGACATGGGGCTCCTTTCTGTGGGGCGCGAGCATCGCGCGGCGAGTTACTGTCGCTCTTCGAGTTGTCGCGACTGATTGGCTCGTTGGTGAAACTCGGCGGTTAATGTCTCGCCCGTTCGCTTGCCCAAGGCCGCTTCCAGGAAAAGACTGGCCTGCCGGCATTCCGCACCTGCGAAGCCTTGGGTCTCGAGCTGAGTTTCTCCGTTGGGTGCGACAACGATTTCGATGCGCTTCATACACCACTCAAAACTTGAACGCATAGCTTGATTGAACCATCGTCGAGCTGCTGTTCCGTGACAGTGTGCCCCGCCTTGCGAGCTTCCAGATGGGTTTTTTCCACTGCGTAGTTCTGTAGCAGCCTGTCGAGATGTTCTTGCTTTCCCCATCTCCCGCCAAAGTTATCAAAATGGAGCCGGCCCGAATTCAGTTCACAGACGACCGGGTATCTCCAGTCTGGCAACCGGACAGCCATCCCCGAAGCCTCGGCTGCGAACAGTTTGACCGTTTCGAGTTGTGGGGGCGCCAAGTTCTGGCGGCGACAGGCCGCGGTGAGTGCTGTGCGGTCGCGAATCTCCGCGACAATCGTAACGATGTGAGACAATCACACTCCTTTCCAAAAAGCTAGATCGTGAAACAAGAACACCCGTGAGTTGGAACAGCGGGCTAATAGCCTGATCGTCCACTACTTATGGCGCATTTTGTGCCAAGATTTAGTGTCGGTCCTTCACGAATGCCCTCGCGGATGAATACCTGCCCCGATAGCCGATTGTTGTCGTCCTCATTTGGCCGCGGCGGCGAAGGCCTTCTGGTCGAGGATCTCAACACGCAAGTAATGGATCTCGCCACCCGTGCGGGAACCCGGGAAAGGAGATCGGGCGTAGGCAGCGATGACCAGATATCCATTCTGAGGAACATCAAACCAGCGCCAAACGATGTCCTTATTCCGGTGAATTCCCACCTTGGCAGTTGAGTCGGGTTCGCCGAGGACCGACTGCAACTCCTCGAAGCGAACGTCAATCTGTTCATCCTCGCCAGGGTAGTATTTGTCATCGATCGCCAAGCCAACCATCTTGCCTTTGATGAATGACCCGGTCACGTCGAGGAACATTGACCGGTGCTGCCATTGCTCATAGCGAGCGTCGATGTCCTCGTAGATCTGCGTGGCCTCAGGATATTGGCGCACGAATTCGTCCAATGACATCTTGTCGAACAGCGGCTCGTGTCGTTTGAAGAGTTCCTGCTTTCGTTCAGCATTCTTTTGCCTGTCCAATTTCGCCTGTTGCTCTGCGAGTTTCTCAGCTTGACGCTGCTCTCGGGCCCGTTCGAGGACGCGCTCGACCGTTTTGCTGTGAACTTCGATCAGGATCGGATGCTTAATCCGTGGCTCGTCAAGCCGGCCTGAGCTGCGGGCGCGATCAAAGGCGGCGTCATCGAGTGATACCAAAGCCGCCAGGACCCGTTCCTCCGACACTGCAGCCTCGCATTCGTCGAGGAGTTCCTCCGCATCGGTTGTCGTTGCGGCATCCGGATTGGCAAGGTACTTCTGCAAGAACACGATCGACTCGGTGACCCGCCCTCGGGAAAGTTCTTGCTGTGCCTGGGCCAACAGTGTGTTGGCCTGGAGCCGTCCACGAACGCGTTGCAACAGCGCTTCTCCTCCCCGCGAATCTGCGATGGATTCATCTCGAAGGGCGTTGGCCAATTGTTGTTCGATGCCATCGCCCGAGTTGGTTTCGCCCTCGTCTAGCCAGAGTGTGGCACTCGACATTGCTTGTGACAGGCGTGCATTCGCCTGGGCGACTTCGGCTTGACCAGATGCATAGAAGTGCCACGCCAAGAAGACGGAGCCTGCGAGTGCCGCGATCCCAACAAGCCCCCACATCGCCAGCATCGTTTTGGGACGGAAACCGTCATGGTCAGCCTCTGAAGCAGCTTCGGAGGACTCGGTCTGGATCTTGGTGTCCGGTACTGCAATCTTTCGATGACAGATCGGACAGTGGATGGCCCGGTTCTTTGGCGGAATCGACGTCACGATGCGTTTCCCGCACTGACACTGAAAGTTCAGCTGGGAGGCTTGGTGTAATTCCTGCGGGTTTTTGCCCATCTTGTGCCTCGCATTTTGAATTAGGCGAATGGTGTGATTGTCGTTGAACACCGAGCCACGCGCGATACATGTCTCGGTGGTGGGAGCACGCCGGAACGCCATCGAGCAGAAGATGACGATAGGTATCAGTCCGTTGTAACAACACGAGTGGCCAAATGCTACTTATAGACCGTGGACTGATAGCCATCAGGCTTCGCACGATGTCAGGATGGCCAAGCGATCCAAGAACATACTGGTGTTGTTCGGTGACCGTATCCGTTCGCTGCGCCGAGAACACGGCTGGTCACAGGAGGAATTCGCCGCAGAATGCGGGCTCGACCGAACCTATATCGGTGGGATCGAACGGGGCGAAAGAAATGTTGCACTTCGCAACATGCACCGAATTGCCCAAGCGCTAGGGATTTCGCTCGCCGAGTTGGTACGAGGGATCTGAGTGGTCTGGCATCAAGATTGTGACAACGGATTCTTTCACGGCCTGGTCAGCTGCCCGCCGTGCTGATCGGAACAGCCGAGCATCAAGTCGTCCCTTCGCGACAAGGCCGAAACGCAGTTTGCTAGCGGCCAGTCGAAGTCTCAGGTCGCGGACCATCGATCCGCTCATCGGTTCTTTGACGGTTGACGCAAAATAGGGCGCCATGATCACGTGCCCATGGGGACACATTTCTTCTTCCCAATATTTCAACGCTGCGCAAACCGTTTCAAGCTCCAGTTGGCTTTGCATCTCACCTCCACGAAAGTAGGGCCGTAGGGAAAGGTCCCCGAAGCAGGGTAATGTGCCATCAAGCCACCACAACAGACTCAGACGCCAGCCACCGTGCATCGCTACCTGCCGAGGTTTATGCATTTGACATCGTTGAAAGCCGGGCATCAGTGATCCCTACTAGGTGTCACGATTGGCGGAAGAGTTCTGTCCGGACTTGGAAAAGGGGGCGCCGGTATCGAAGCCTAGCGATTCCGCAATCTCTAAGGCCCGCGTGATCGTCGGCCGCGATTTGCCAAAGATATCCACGAGTTGCCGTAGCGGAATCTTTGCGCCGGCTTCGGCTTCCAGCCGCACCTTGGTTGCGGCAACTTCAGCGGCATGAGCTGCGGACCAAGAGACCTTTTTGGGCATCTCCGTCGAATCGACCCAGAACCATTCATCACCGAGCCCGGAGAAGCGGTGGGGGTCTGCGATCGTCTCGAGCATGGCCCGCAACTCACTCTGAGGAATCGAATCATCGTGGACGTGCAACTTGGCGCGCCTGCGCGAACGCACGCGTTCCGACGAAGTCTGTTGATCGGCGATCTCTGCCTCGCGAGATTCGCTGGTTTCAACGAGGGGAATCATGTTCGGCATCCCACCGAGCTTACACAGCCTCATCTTGACCACGCCATCCGGGCCACAGTCGATCCGGTCAACGTGCAAAGCGAGTTCCATGTTCGTTCTCGTGGCATTATCTCCGTCAATAAGATCCTCGAGACGACTCAGTCGTTCGGCGACAACATTAGCGTCGACGGCCGAGCTTCTGTTGTTCCGCGCCGTATCCTTGCGCCGCAGCAAGTCGGTGATCTCAGCAGACCGGGCGTCAGCGAGTTCGGCGTCCGTATAGATCTTGCTGCGGAGGCCGTCCGGCAGATTCGGGTCAGCGAGCGCTTTCGCCCAACCATTGAGTTTTTGTTGCAAGTCCTCCTGCTCGCGTCGCAACGCATCCTCAAAGGACGTGTCATCCGCCGATGCTTCGAGTCGGTGCTCGATCTCGCTAATCAGCTGGCGGAACCAGGCCAACTTGAGCAACTCTTCGGCAGTCATTTCGAGAATTCCCTTCCATGGATACAAAGTCAATCCAGCCATCTTGGCCCGATGCGTGGCGAACCTGGCGCTATTCAGGGCCATCGTCGCAATTTTTTCCGAACAGTCGCGACAAGAGCGTCTGAAACACGAAGCTGCGGAGCCATTCCTCGCTAATGCGAACCTTGTTGTCACACATCCCAGATCTGGCTCGCGGGCACACATAGCCGCCATAGTTGCTTACCGTGCCATCGGCGCGGGTGTACGATCCGCTCGACGAGACGGTCATCACGGCTCCACACAATTCGCAGAAAACCAGCCCGGCCAGCGGGTAGCGGACCGTCATTCCCGGCGCCGGCGGGAGCAGTTGCTTCTCCAAATCGCCCTTTTGTCTTCGCTGCGCTTTCAGAACTTCACCGCGTTCCTTGCGAACAGCGAATACATCGTCAAACAACTCCGCGGGCACGATCGATGGACACCAGTTCTCCAGCCGCAGGATTTCGTTCTCATCGGTCACCGGTTGGATCACACGACGATCCGCGATGATGTCGGTCTCCACTTTGGGCCAGACCATTAGGCCTTTGTAGAGGGTTTGTTCCAACATGGAACCGACCGTGGAGCCGTAGAATTGGCGACCTGTCGCCACAACTTGAGGATGCGCGTTGAGAAACTCAGCGAGACGATCCTCCCCCCACTGCGTTTCGTGGGCCTTTTCGAACAGCAGCACGACGATCAAAGCCGTCAATTCGTCGATAACCAGTCGATGGCCGATGGTCTTCTCAACACCTTTGACAATTTCTCGCTCTGCCTGCAGGCGAAACCCGCGCGGGATCGGCCCACCTGGCCAGAACCCTTTTTCCACCTTGGCGCGTTTTCCGCGCCGGACTTGCTGGGCCTTGATGCGGCCATCGTCCGTCGCGCGAATCGCTTCGTAGCTGGCGTAAATCTGACCTTGCGCCGTCAGCGGACTGGCGAAATTCGAGCGCACGTCCAAGATGAGCACACCGTAGGTTTCCCACAGCTCCTTGCGGAGCATGGGCAATTCGTCCGAGCGTGCAAAGCGTTCCGTGGTATCGACCAAGATGAGATCGACGTTCTCCTCGTGGGTTCGGATGACGCGCAACATCTCTTGAAAGCCAGGCCGTTGCATCATCAACCGTCCCGAAATATAGTCGTCACGAAAGTCGCGGACGTGACGCCAAGGATAGGCCTTGCCTCGCACCATCCGGTCGATCGAGGCGAACTGCTGTTCAGGCGAATCGGCAGACTGCTTGGGATCCGACATTCGGCCATAGCGAAAGTAGCGATGGGGTTTTTGAGGGTCGAAGGCGTGTTGGATCATGTCTACTCCAGCGTTCTGATTTGAGAGTCAAAGCGACTTGCAAAAAAAGCAGCACGGCAACTTGTCCTCGGGCCGATTCCATTCCACGATTGTCGCTGTCTGCCGCCACGCAGGCTGCCAACCCTTAACGGCACGGGCGACCAAGACCAATTGCAAGGTCGTCAAATCGATCGACCGATAGCTCGTAGAGTTCCGCGCATAGCTCATGTAGCGGACCGGTTTCGCAGGTTCATGTGTCATGCGATTTCTCATGTTGGAGTTCAGTTGCAACCAGGCTGGCGATCCAGCTGAGCAATCTCTGGCGGCGGATGAGTCCGACGCGCCGCAACAGATTTTCTGTTTCTGGTTGTGACAAATGTTCGGGAATCTGAATGGCTCGAGTGGCTAGGAATTGAGCGTAAGCTTCGATGCTGCTCGCTTGATCATTCGGATTGTTGTGCAAACCTGCTGGGTGCGTACGCCTGCGCTGCACGCGTTCGATTCTTCGATCCAGTTGGCTCTCCTCTGTTCGGTCGCGTAGCTCAATAATCGTTAAAGGTCGACACTTCTTATGGCGCCGTTTGCGAAGGGATTTAGCAAACGTGACGCGCTTGCTTTCACTGGCTGTGCTTCGCCTTAGCGTTGTCAAATCAATTTGCGGTGCATCGGGTCGAGCTACCGAGCTCAACGTGACATCCCTCGTGCCATTCGCGGCGACCGCAATTCTGCAGCTTGCCGGTCGCGATTCGGTCGGAGCCCGCGACCAGTGAAAAGAAAATGCAAATTTGGGAGAGATTGCTCGTCAGATGCTTATGGGCACGGCATGAGTCTCGGACTGTGCGGTCAATAGCGTTCGATTCTCACATAAATGCAGTCTGCCATTATCGAGACAGAAACGATGCCGGCAGATGGCCGCGGGCCCCATTCAAAAAGGGCGAACATCGCGGAAAACATGCGAGTCAGCAGCGTTAACTTACCTCACTCGCAACATCCGGATTTCACGCAGACACAACCGCCGTGCCGAGATTGTGACTGGCCAGGGCGCCCTGCAATCGAGAATTGCAATGGATGGATCTCAGCGCGAATGACGAGGCGCTGCTGGCATAAGAACATCAATTCTCTCATCATTGAACCAGCCGAGGAGACAAATGTCTTCGGGTTCCAATTCCAAGCGATATGTGCCGCGACCGGCGTCGACTATCAGACTATTCAGTTTCGGTGTGATCAGTTTCTTTAGCTCGGATCGACGATCCTTGACGGCCTGAGCCGAAGGTGGTTCCTGATGTTTTTGGGCCTTTCGATTGCTGAGACAGTAGCAATCGACGTTGCGACGGACCATAGCCCGATCGGCCAAAGTCCAAAGCAGCTCCCACATCAAGTCGTCACGTCCATGCCACGCGGCGAGTTTTGGGTTGGCTTCAACCGGAGCACCATCAAAAAACGCTTGTCGCTGTTCTTCGATCAACACCAGCCGCTTTGTCGCCTTCATCTCCTCAATCAGTTCATCCGGAGGTTGATGGCGCACGAGGTCCGTAATATCGAGCAAGGCTGTTGCCGCACGTTCCGGAATGTCCCACTCCTGGCGTTGCTTGACTCGGTAGGGAATATCGGCCGCCCCTTGAGCCATTTTGGCAACTTCCCCCAACCAACTGAGGTCGGTCGTGCGATGAAAGCCGACATGAATCTGAAGCAAAGCCACGCAGGAATCCCGCACGCGAGCTTCCTGCCCCGAGCGAGTGAGCTGCCGAAGTTTATCCGTTCGCGCGGCCAAATCGCTGCAAAGCGCATTGAACTCGTTCCACCGCGTCCCAAAATCCAGACTGCCTCGCTGTCGGGCGGTGTCGCAGCGGACCCAGAATCGATCAAGGACACCACGCCAATGGTCGATGCGGATATCCATGCAACGAGTGATGTAATCTCCCGGGGCCCGCAAATTCGGATTGCTAAATCGCAAGAAGCAGCCCCACGAGTGACTCTCGGGGGTCTTGAGATTGAATTGTGAATTCGGGCAAAAGTAGTCCCACGGCGATGCTAGGTCACGCCAGGGCTGACTGGCGATAAATTCAACGGTGCTTAGGCCACGAGGAGTTGACGTCCGCAGCCCATCTTCGAGTGGCAGATCCAGGGATTTCACGTCGCCCTCAGAAACTTGTTCTCCCAACGGACCGAGCCTCAACAGCTGTCGCGCCATTTTTTCGTCGCGAGCCAGCGAAATAAGTGCTTTCGCCATTCTCACAAGGGCATCATCGACGCCCTTAACTGTCTCCCGCTCGCGACAATTGACCTCACCGGTCAGCCGCTCGATCGGCCACCGAACTCGGCCTCGAAAACCGGGTCGCGCAAGCAACGACTCGGTGATTCGGCTGACTTGCCGCTCCAGCCAATCAGCGAGTTGATCGGCTTGCGAAGGCGTCATGGCACTCCCAGGATTTGGCGCAATCTGTTCGTAGCGCCGAATCGCCATTTGTAGTTGATCTAACATCGATCGCATTTCCGGGCGAGATGGAGGCTGGCGACGGAGTCTGGTTGGCTGTTTTAGGACTAGCTCCTTGAGGCGTTGGGGTCAATGACGTTGACCTGACGAATTTCGACGCAGGACGGTTGCGCTTGCCGTCATTCTCAAGAAATGCGACCGGTCGCTGGAAACGACTCAACGGCGACCATGTCTGGCTAGCTTCCTGGTATCGCGGGATTCCAAACACCGAACTGGTCTCGTGACTCGAGTTTTCGTCATTCTCCTTAAGCCATTCAGCAGTCTGTCAGTGGCCAAGTTACTTCTAAACTCGAGGGACGCCGCAGCAGCACTGGGTGTAAGCGTTGCAACGCTTTACGCCTGGCTGGCTCAGTCGGACGCACGCGAATTCCAAGTCCGCGGTCAGCCCTTTACGATCGATTACCTACAGGGCGGTCGTCGTGGGCAGGGGCGAATTCGGATCGAATCTTCGGAAATTGACCGACTCTTGGAAGCCATGCGAGCTATTCCCATAAGAAAGCTCGCTCGGAGACCGCTGCAACAACGCCGCCACTTTCCTGGTATTTCTGTTCCATTAGGACTCCCTCCCGAATGACGAAGGATCAACTCTGCACGCCAATCGCTGCCCAGAGCGGGTCTTGAAACTGCTGGCCCCATTCCTTCCCATAGTGATCGAACGCCACTTTGGGTGTGTCTCCCATGAGTTCCGCTAGTGTCTCAATCGAACATCCTTGGCCCTGATTCCAATAGCCGGCGAGCATCCTGTGCGCAAACGTATGCCGGCATGTGTAGGTCGTGTAACGACTGCTTCGCGGGTCCCGATCCCATCCTAACGCGATCCGAATCTTGCGAAACCGCGCCACTCCCGTCACTTTCTTCCAAGGATTTCCTTGAGGATTTCGAAAGATCGCATCTTGAGGACTCGCGCACGTTTGCATCAGCTGGCCGACCCGCTCAGCGACTTCTGCGCGCACTGGGATTGTTCTTCGTTTCTTTGCCTTGCTGGAATCAACACGCCACATCATGCCGCGTTCGGTTTCCACGATGTCGGCGGGACAGAGTTTGGCCAACTCGCAAAAAGGCCGCAGTCCGGTGTGAATCGCGGCGAACAGGAAATCGCCAAACGGCTTGTCCGTCACTTCATAGAGCCGTTGTTCGTCATCGGCTGTGAACGAAGACAACCGAGGCTGGGCAGAAGGCTTCTTCAGTGCTTTGAGCGGATTGGCAATCCCATGCGTTTCGCGGGCGTGGTTGAATGCCGCTTGAACCGAAGCGATCACATTGCGCTGAGTCGCTGACGAACGCCAGCTTTCGTGCGACTCGATCCAGCGCTGGATGTGCCCCGGACGGAGCTCCCTGACTGGCATGCGCCCACAGTAAGCGGCCAGTTCGTTGAGGTGTCGGATGATTCCCTGGCCGTACTCGACATTGACCATCTCCTGTCGCAGGCGTGCACGCGTGAATTCAACATAGTCAGAGCAGACCCGGCCGACGATCCACTCCGCGTTGACATTTTCGTCCACGTCTGTACGCCAGTTGCCCGCTGCCTTGATCCGAGCCAGCGCCAAGTCGGCTTCGTGTCGATTCTGAGCACCACGAATGCGTCGTCCACGGTCATCGCGCAGAGCCACCCGCCGCTTGGTTCCTGGTGCCGTGTAATACCATGTATCGGTTTGCTTCCAATGCCATGCGGCACCCCTTTTTCGACGGCGTTTTGGAATTGTCAACAATGTCACCCCGCCTTCCGACGTGACCGAGCTTTTCGGCGTTTTGGCTCACCGATGGCGGCCCACAATGGGTCTTGATAATGCTGTGCCCACTCACGGCCGTAGTGATCGAAGGCAACCTTGGGTGTGTCTCCCATCAGCTCTGCGAGAACCTCAATCGAGCATCCGGTGCCATCATTCCAGTAGCCCGATAGCATACGGTGTGCGAACGTGTGGCGGCACGCGTAGCAGGAATACTTGGATCGCACAGGATCTTGATCCCAGCCAAGTTTCTTTCTCAGGTCAATGAAGCGAACAAC
>CALJLD010000182.1 GCA_937982665.1 uncultured Planctomycetales bacterium | reverse complement strand
TGCAACCCACCTTCGACCCCTCTCAACCGTGCTAGGGTCAGCGTTGATCGAACGCCAACGAAAGGTGTTTTACACGCACCCTACAATCTGAATACTCGTTTGTTGTTCCGCGAGCAGCGCTACGCTTTCCTCACAGCCAAAGTGCAACTCATGGCAAAACCACGGCAAAGCAAGCGCGTCAAACCGTAGGGAAGGTATTCCAGTGCCGGTTCCAGAAATCGTTTGAAGTTGATCAATCCGTTGCCGAACAGTGCCGTACTTTGCCGCGTCACAAACAACGGCATCGTGACTTTGGCAAAGCCCGCCTGTTTCAGCAGTTTTGTCATTTCGCGCAACGTGTACTCGCGGAGGTGGAACCCTTCGGCTTCGCTGCGCGGCGGTTTGTAAAGCCCCGTCACATCCCCCGGACGCAAATGCCAGTTGGGTGTGATCGTGACCAAGACTCCGCCTGGAGCTAGCAGGTCATGCAACTTGCGGAGGTAGTCAAGGTTCTCATCCGGCGGAAGATGTTCAAAGACATCGTTCCAATAGGCGACTTGAAACGTTCCGTTGTCCTGTCCCAAATCAAGCGAAAGGAAGTCGCCGAGAAACACGCCGTGATGCGCTTCTTCCGGCAGGCGGCGGAGTGCTTGTTCCCGCATCCGCGTCGAAACTTCAATCCCGGCTACGCCAAACCCGGCCTTCGCAACTTCTTCCAGCACTGCGCCGGATCCGTAACCCACTTCAAACAGCTTGGGCTTTTTGATGCCGCGCGATTGATAACCACTCAGCAGCTTCAGCACAAAACGGACATAGCGAGGATTTAAGCCCATCACGAGCCCGGAGGACGATTCGCCATAGCGCCGCCCGATGATCGTCGTAACGGCGTCGTAGCCTTCCTGGAAAGCCTTGGCACGTTCGTCAGACCCCTTGGGGGCATCAGCAATTCGGCGAGCGTATTCGCGCTCCTCTTCCCAATGCAGATGGTCAAGCTGGTCGTCGCTTAAACCATCCAGCGGCTGCAAGGTGCCGTTTGCTCGTGTGATTTCCATTGGGCGTACCGCAATGAGTGCAGTTGTTTCCTGGCATGCAGTGGCAACGCAAATCACCACCGAGTAACACTACGTTGCAGGGCTCGTTTTCCGACCGCAAAGCTCGTGCAGCAAGAAATCGCTATGCGGCTGGCGCCTCGCTGCGACGGAATAATCGGCGCAGTCGGGTTATTCCGGAGGCGAAGATCTCGTTGAGCCGCGTTCGCTCCCCTTCGCTGAGCAGCCAGTTGCGAGTGATCGCCTGATGTGCCAAGACAATCAAAACGCCTGCGGTAGCAAGTGGACCCAGCAATAGAACCAGCGGAGCACAGAAAAGCACCAGCAGCGTGCGATTGCCATCAAGCCCCAGGCGACGGGTAAAAACATGAATCACGGCCAGCGTGACCCCGTTGGCAATGCAAGTTGCGGTGACAGCGCCATACAAGCCGAAGCTCGGAACGAGCAAGAGATTCAGAGCTACATTAAGCATCAGCCCAACAACCAAAGCCAGGCTGCCGAGTTTCGCTCGTTCCGCGCACCAGAGATACGTCGTGGAAAGCGTCGCCAAGCCAGCCCAAATCATGTAAATCATGGCCAGCGGCAAGACATCTTGTCCCGCGGCATATTTGCCCGAAAGGCCATAGGCAAAAAGCCAAGGCGCTGCGACAAGAATGAACAGCGCACCACCCAAGAGCAGCAGTGCGACAAGTTTCAATGTCATTCGCATTCGCGCGGCGACCGCCTCGCGACGACCTGCTTCCCAATCCGCAGTCAGGTGCGGAAGCAACGCGGAGTTCAACATGGCTGCCACGGAAATCAGCAGCAGCGGCGCGACACGTGCACTGTGATAGTTGCCCACAGCCGCAAGCGCTTCAACCTCTTCCATGCGGCTGAAGTGTACCAGCATGTAGCGATCGATAACCTCAAACAAATTGGCCAACCAGTTGGTGACCCAAATCCACATCGCGAAGGGAACGATCTTGCCCCACATTGCCCGATGCGCAAGCCCGGAGCGCGCAGCGGCGGCTCTCGGTGGTAGCGTCGCCCAGGCGCGCCGCGCCCAGACAATTGCTACGCCAGCACAAATCAATGTCGCAGCCGCGTAGCTCGCCATGACCGTATTCGCGGAAGCTTCAACGGTGACCAGCGCAATGCAGGCGATAACCGCGAAGGAGATGGATTGGATGAATTGCAAGACCGTCACTTTGCGAAACATCCGCAAACCGGCGAAGAGCTCAAACGCAAAATAGAAGACAAGCAGCGGCGCTAAGGCCAATGCGGAGTACAAAACCAGGTGCCCTGCAGTGCCGGTATCAAACACAAATCGCGAAAACGCGTCTCGGGCGACAATCAAGCCGATTACGGCCAAGCAGCCACAAATCGCAGTCACCCAAGCAACACGCCGCAGAAACACGCGCGCTTGTCCTTGTCGGCGAAAGTGCTCCAGATATCTCCGGAATGAACCGGTTAGTCCAAACACCGCCACGGGAGCGGCCAGTAGCAAGAAGCCGTTCGCCAAGTCCCAAAGCCCTAGTTCTTCCTCGGGAAGCCAACGGCAAAAGAGCACGCTGCGGACAAAGCCAACGCCCTTTCCCAACACGGCCATCAACGCGAGCATCGCCACGCTTTGGGCCAGAGTCTCGGCTCCGGAGTGTTCGTCTGCGAGAGAATCTTGAACAGCATCGAAGTCGGCGTCTGTTTGGTCTGGCGACAACTCCGAGGATTCGATGTCGTGCTCGGCGCGCACGGAATCCTCCAAGCGCGCGGCATTCTCCAACTCCGCTTGCTTCGCGGAATTTGACGCATTGCCCGGCATCACGATTCGGCTCACGTCGCAACCACCTCGCGAGCATCTGCCGGATGCGGCTCCAGTTCATACTCGAACCGGCGATGGCGGAATTCTTTGAGAGGATCAACAGTGGCCCAATTCATTAGCCGCGAAAGTGGGCCTTCGCCACCAATGCGTTGAATGTGGAACGGATCATCGCCAGCCAAGTTGAAGCCGCCATACGCGGACGAGAATGACTGGTAACCGGCTTCACGGACAACACGGACCGCATCGCTGCTGAGATTGTTGTGCATGCCGTACGGAAAAGCGAAGTGTCGAATCGCAGCGCCGACAGCCTGCTCCAATACTTCGCCGGAGCCGGAGATTTCGTGTCGCAGTGCGTCAAGATCGCGGATCTTTCCGCAGTCAGCGTGAGATCGTGTGTGCGCGCCAATATCAATCCCGGCCGCGGCCATCTCGCGCAATTGCGTGACATTGTTGGGAGCAAATCGATTGCCCATCGCCACGTCATGTGGAAATGGTCGCTCGTTGATGACAAAATCCGTCGCAACAAAGTATGTGCAGGGAATTCTCTCCTTCACCAACCACGGCAACGCTTGTTCGCAATTCTCCGCGTAGCCATCATCGAAAGTGATTGCAGCGCATGGTTGCATGTTCACAGGCAGTTGCATACGCCGCTGACACTCGGAGAGCGAAATCATCTCGAAGCGGCTGCGGAGCCAGTTCACCTGTCGTTGGAACATCTCATTTGAGACCGTCCAGTCGTTGGCCGCATCATCGGCTATGCGATGGTAGTAAAACACGAAAATCGGCGCACGTCCTGAAAACGCGGCCACGCGATTTCGCCAGGCACGGACCGGCCAGGTTCCGTACAAATAAGGCCAAATCAGCAGGGATTTCCACCAACTCATGAGAATATGACTCGCGAGAGAAACAGTAGTTTCAAACCCCAGAGGGAATCTGAGGCATGGGAGTACCGGGCCAATCAACAGGTGCATTGAACTTCTGCCAGTTCCGTGGCTGATCTTCGCCGCTCTCCGCTTGATTGCTCAGCATTCGTTTAACACGACCGCCAGCCAGCCAAACGCGGTTGCGAAGCTTCGCTACGGCCCGCCTGGCAACAATTCTCAACTCCAGGCATGGCACTTCTGCCGCCCGCCAGTGCGACTTGTAGGGTTCGTCTCCGCGCAACCAGTCAAACGCAACCATGCCTTCTTCGCGCGCGGCTTTCAGCATGTAAATCTTGGAGATTCGCCCGGGCTCCAAATCAAGCCGCGTTGGATCGACGCCACCTTGGTAGCAATAGACTGTGTCATTGTCCGCAAGGCAGTAATCCGCAGCGGCGGGCGTGCCATCAATTTCCAGCCAACACAAGCGTAAAGCCCCTTGATCGAGCAACTCTCGCATGACCTCTCGATGGAATTCCGCAAACCGTCCGGAAGCAAACACGCCAGCTTCGCCTTTGCTTGTCCACCGCCGTTGATGCAATCTGACGAGCAAGTCAAATCCGCGTTCCAAGTCCTTTGGTGTGCGGGCCATGTGAAACTCGGTTCGCCCTGCTTCGATCATGTTGCGGATTGATCGCCGAATTTGTTTGCGGTGCGACTTAGAGAGTCGAGCTTCATACTCATCCCAAGTTTCGCTCAAGTTAAGCCGCCAACACGCGTCCGACCGGCGCTGATACACGGCTGCTCCCTGACCCTTCAAAGCTTCAGTCAGACTACGCAGCACGGCATCCGCTACAGGAACGCATTCCCATTCGATCAGATCCCAACGGTCTTCATCTTCGCGCGTCACCCACTCTGTCAGAGAATCGCGCACGTCGGACAGCCAATCGGCAATCGCATTGACAACGACACTCTCTTGGCCTGGCTCGCAGAGGACGCGCTGATAATCCGAGCAAACTTCTCCGGAAGCCATGAACGCCAACACGCGGCCTTGCGCGGCGTTACGTTTGAGGTACCAGGGAGCGATTCCAATGACGCGTTCGGCATCATCACAAACAACGAGCACATACAGATCGCCATCTTGGTGATAGTGACGCCACCAAGCAGCATTCCATTCAAAGCTGCAAAACGGCACACCGCCGCACAGCCGGTTCCAGTCTTCGCGCAATGCGACTAAATCGGTTGCAACAGATATGCGACGAACGCTCGTCATGGGTGCTTCCTGATGACGGCCAGGCGCGGATCCCGGCATACCAATTTGAAATGGCGAACTTCCAAGTCCGAGTCGAGATGGACAGGAAGGCATCTTCGATAAGCAAATGTAGGGCCATGATCGATGTCTGGACGCCGCTGCCGAAAAGTTCATCCGTTGATGGACGCTTCACATCGCAAATCTTGAATGTCATGGCCAACGAGCAGGCAGCGATTTCCAGTGCTGATTCCCATGTCATGTTGCCGGAATGCAACATGCGACTAGCAACACTCGACGCGCTGGCAACAGAAATCAGTTCAGCGACTCAACTGGGCCTGTCGACGTAACGCTATACTTCATCAGCAGTTACGTACTTCGCTCGATCAAATCGAGCTGCTCGCGTCGTTTTCGGCATTGCCCTTGCTAAAGGGAATCCCACGCAACGAGACACCCATCTGGCCGACAGCGACGAGACCCAACATGAGCATCCAAAACGAACAACGACGACGAGCCGGCGATCAACTTCGAATTAATGATGTCGTACGGCATCTGCGGGCGAATCCGAGGAAATGGTTTGTGCCGACCGCCATCTGTGTGTTGGCCGCCATGGGCTATGCTTTGCTCCGCACGCCGAGTTGGGAAGCCACACAAGCGGTTCTGATTCGCAACGAAGCCAATGGCGATAGCGATGCTGGATTGGGTCGTTTTCGTGATCTGGACGAGATGAAGGTCAGTCAAGAGACCATTCTGGAAGTCATTCAATCTCCCGACGTGCTTCGCCAGGCACTCGCGAGTGTCGACAACATTGATGCAGCTTCGATCTCTGCGGAAACCGTGAACGACATTCGCGACATCGTGACAGTGTCGCCGCCGGATGGCGCCGAGCTTGGCAAGACGGAGATTGTCTACATCACCGTGAAGGACAAGGATCAAGATCGCGCGAAGGCTTTAGCAATCGCCGTCGCCGATGAGGCTCAGAAAGGCTTGCAACGCCTCCGCGGAGCAAAGCTGCAAGGCATGGTTAATGAACTTTCGCAAAGCGTGGAAGTCAGTCGCGCAGATTTGCAAGCTGCTCAAAAGAACCTGTCAAACCTGGAAGCGAGCCTTGGTGGCGACCTCGCCGAATTGCGAATGTTGGATGGTTCCGGAGCGGTCGATAGCGACTTGCACCGGCGCTTGAACAGCATCGAAGACGAACTGCGTCAAACTCGCGAAACGCAGCGAGCCAACGAAGGGCTGCTCGCTTTGCTGGAAGCCGCTCAATCCAATCCGGAGAGTTTCCTCGCCACACCTAATCGACTGCTCGAATCGCAACCCGCTTTGCGTCGCCTGAAGGACGGTCTGGTTGACGCTCAGTTGAGGAAATCGCAAACCCTGGGTGCGATGACTGCCAAACACCCGTTGGCCATGGCCGCCCAATCCGAAGAAGACGAAATCAAACGCAGCCTTCACGCAGAGTTGCAAACAGCCATTGGCGGCTTGAATGTTGAGTTGACATTGACGGACCAACGAATGAGCGCCCTGGAACGTGAACGCGATGGCCTCAACGATCGCTTAAGCAACCTGGCTGGTATTCGCGCTGATTACTCCGCTCTGGCGGCAGACGTCAAGCATCGGACAACCTTGCTCGAAGAAGCTCAACGCAAAGCAGCGGCCGCACGAGCTAGCCTGGCTGGCGTCGGTGCCGCCAACCTGCTGACAAAAGTGGACGAAGCCCGAATCTCCCCGAGGCCGGTGGGCCCAGGCCGAACGACGATTACCCTCTTGGGTCTCTTCGGTGGATTGGCCATCGGCGTTGGTTACGTGTTCTTCACAATGCCCTCCGCTACGCCGATTCGTAACAACGCGGCTTTCGTTCAGAAAAACGGCAACGGAATCGCTCACACCGACGGAAATGACCAACACGCCAACGGACATCAGAACGGCAACGGTCACGGAACCCCGGCGTTTTCCCGCGGCTAGAAAAGCAAACAATGCATGGGCGCGCGAAGGATTGCGACGCCCACAGCTTTTTGCAGTGCGATTGCTCTAGACCGCAAGAACGCACCCGCCAAGCCAGTTCAAGGTTCACGTTGCTGGCTTCAACCAGGCTTCGCCCGCATGCAACGGCTAATCCCAGGTCGTCGGCTGTCCGGTGGACTCAAGCACCGAGAGCCACAAATCGCCGGCCGGATCGACCTGTTTGCGTTCTGAGATCGTCATTCGCATTGGCACATGGACCAACCGTCCGTGCCAACTGCCGACAACCATCTCAGTCTTCCCGCACATGGCTGCATGCACGGCATTTTGTGCCAGCCGCCAGCAATAAACACTGTCCGGCGGACGCGTGGGCACGCTGCGAATGATGTAGCTGGGGTCAATGTACTTGACCGTATGCTCCATCTTAATTTGCCCGAAGTACTCTTTGATCTTCTGCTGCAGGAAGACGCCGATATCCATCAATTTCTTGTTGCCGGAGTCGTCGTATTTAACCTCGGACTCGGGAAACAAGTCTTGCCCGGCACCTTCGGAGACGACAATCACAGCGTGACGTCGCGCTTCCAGTCGTTTGCGCAAGCGGTTAAGCAGGCCGTTCTCTCCGTCCAAGCGGAACGGGACTTCCGGTATCAAGACAAAGTTAACGTGGCTTGCGGCTAACGCAGCATTGCAGGCAATGAAGCCAGAGTGCCGGCCCATGAGTTTTACCAGGCCTATTCCGTTGTAAGCGCCTTCGGCCTCCATGTGCCCGCAGAAGATCGATTCCACGGCCTCGGAATAGGCCGTCTCAAAGCCAAAACTCTGATCAATGAACTTCACGTCATTGTCGATCGTCTTGGGAACGCCCACCACGCTGCACTCATAGCCGCGGCGATCGAGCGCCTCGGAAATCTGCATCGCGCCGCGAAGCGTACCGTCACCGCCTACGGTAAACAGCACATTGATTCCCATGGCCTGAAGCTGATCAACAATTTCATCCGGGTCTTCGGGACCGCGTGACGAACCAAGAATCGTCCCGCCATCCTCATGGATGTGGCTGACAAGTTCCGGATTCAATTCAATCGGCTTGTGGTCCGTATCTTTCACCATCCCGCGATAGCCATAGCGGAAGCCGTAGATCGCGCGCACACCATAGCGGTAGTACGCGGTCATCACTAAACCACGGATCACGTCATTCAAGCCAGGGCATAACCCGCCACAAGTGACGATGCCAATCTTGGTCGTCTCCGGCGAAAAATAGATCATCCGTCGCGGACCGGCCAACTCAAGTGCCGGCGGCGGGTTGTCGTCGGTGTGGGCAGGGACCGGCAATCGATCGTCGCAGAGAATGCGCTCGAAATCCTTCACAAAGTGAAGCTCAAAAGCTCCCGATTCTTCCAACGCCAGAACCGGCGATTCGATGCGGCATTCGCCCAAAGTCGGGATATTGAAATCGCGGAATTCAGCCATCGGGTCGTCGGGAAGCCAAGCATTCAACGAATTCTGTTCGCCTTGCTGAGAAGCAACATAACTCATTTCCGGCTCCAATCACATTGGCCCACGTGGTCAGCCATGCAGCTTCGAGAGTGACTGCAGGACGGAAAAGCGTAGCTCCGCACTAGAAGCCACATCGTCCGACCTAGCTGTGACAATCGAATTTGGAGCAACGGGTAGAACAGATTTTCCGGTGGTGCCGTAGGAATCGACACGAATTCCGGCCCTACGAAGTCTGTGCTTGATCTCGTAGAATCAACGCCCAAGCTGCCTGCCGCGGAAGGGCAGAACGTCGCCTTGCAGACTCGCTTTTGCCAATTCCAACCGAAAAACACATTGCAAGCATCGATGGCCAGCCCACTTGATTCGCAACATGAATTCCTCGTCGGGATCGATTCCGATGGTTGTGCGTTTGACACGATGGAGTTGAAGCACAAAGAGTGTTTCATCCCCAACATCATTCAGCATTTCGGCATGCAGCCAATCAGCAAGTACGCGCGCGAGGTGGCCGAGTTCGTCAACTTGTATTCCACAAGTCGAGGCAAGAACCGTTTTCCGGCGTTGATCGAGACCTTCGCATGGCTCAAGAAACGTCCGGAAGTTGCGGCCCGGGGATGGAATCACGAGGTTCCCGCGGCGCTCGTCGAATGGGTCCAAAATGAAACCATGTTGAGCAACCCATCTTTGGAAAAGGCAATTGCAAATAACTCCGCCGATGCCACAAAGGTTACAGAATTGCGACATGCCTTGGCCTGGTCGGAGTCGGTCAACAAGACAATTGGCGAAATGGTACGCGGCGTACCGCCGTTTCCTGGCGTTCATGCATGTCTCGACCGACTGGCCACCAAAGCGGACATTCTTATCGTTTCAGCCACGCCCAATGAAGCATTGGAACGCGAATGGGCCGAGCATGATTTATCACAATTCGTCACCGCAATCTGCGGGCAGGAATCGGGATCCAAGAAGGAATCACTTGCAGTCGCGTCAAAATATCCTCAGGGAAAAGCGTTGATGATCGGCGACGCCCCCGGCGACCTATCCGCCGCGAACGCGAACGGTGTGTTGTTCTTTCCAATCAACCCTGGTGGGGAAGAAGACAGTTGGCGGCAATTTGCCGACGAAGGGCTCGACCGTTTCCTGCAAGGAACTTTCGCTGGTAGCTATCAGCAAGCGCTACTTGACGAATTTAATCAGCGATTGCCGGCAACGCCACCGTGGCCAGTTTGCGACTAGCAATACACTCGGCCATGTTGTCCAACCCAGGTCGCCAGACGTAATTTGATCAAACTCTGCAACAAGCTCAACGAGACATGCAAGCTGACATCGCATTGATTGGATTGGCCGTGATGGGGCAAAACCTTGCCCGCAACATTGCCAGCCGCGGCTATCCAATCGCCGTATACAACCGCTCAACGGAAGTCACCGAGAAGTTCATCCAAGACTTCAGCGGCGCGTTTGTCACTGATGCAGGTGCAGGCAATGCACCTCTGCTTGGCTGCCGCACTTTGGAGGAACTCGTCAACTCGCTTTCCCCGCCGCGGAAAATCATGCTGTTGGTCAAAGCAGGGGCACCCGTGGACGCCGTGATTGATCAACTAGTCCCTCTGCTCTCCCCCGGTGACTTGATAATCGATGGCGGAAACACGCACTTCGCCGACACGCAACGCCGTGCGAAGAGTCTCGCCGAAAAAAAGCTGAGATTCATCGGTACGGGCGTTTCCGGAGGAGAGGAAGGCGCGCTCAAAGGTCCCAGCATGATGCCCGGCGGAGACGCGGAAGCCTGGCCTTTGGTGCAATCCATCTTCCAAGCGATAGCGGCCAAAGTGGGCGAGGATAACCAAACACCTTGCTGCGATTGGATTGGTCCCGATGGTGCCGGCCACTATGTCAAAATGGTGCACAACGGCATCGAGTACGGCGACATGCAACTCATCGCGGAAGCGTACTTCATCTTGAAGCATGCTTTGGGGCTATCGAATGCAGAATTGGCCAGCACTTTCGCCGCGTGGAACGAAGGAGAGTTGCAGAGCTATTTGATCGAGATCACGAGGGACATCTTCCTCGTCAAAGACGCCGAAGCTGAAGGCGAATTGATCGATAAGATTCTGGATTGTGCTGGCGCGAAAGGCACCGGCAAATGGATGAGCCAGCTCGCGCTGGATTTGGGCACGCCCAGTACCCTAGTAACAGAGGCTGTGTTCGCTCGAGCGTTGTCCTCACTCAAAGCAGAACGCGAGGCGGCCGACGAAGCGTATGCTGGTCTCGATACAGCGAAGTCAATCAAGAGTTCTGCAGAGTTGATTGATGATGTCCGTCAGGCATTGTACGCGGCTAAGATTGTCAGCTATGCCCAAGGATTTGCGCAACTCAAAGCTGCTGCCGCTGAGCATGGTTGGAAATTGGATTACGGCCGAATCGCGCAGCTTTGGCGAGGCGGCTGTATCATTCGGGCTGTCTTCCTGGATCGCATTAAGGAGGCCTACGACGCGGAGCCGAACCTGCCCAACTTGTTGCTCGCCCCATATTTCAAAGCAGCGCTCGAGCAAGGACACGCCGCGTGGCGGCGCACATTGAAAATCGCCATCGATCACGGATTGCCCACGCCCGCGTTCTCGTCCGCATTGGCGTACTTCGATGGTTATCGCAGCGGGCGGATTTCGGCGAACTTGATCCAGGCTCAACGGGACTATTTCGGCGCACATACGTACGAACGAGTTGATCGCCCCCGCGGTGAGTTCTTTCATACGGACTGGCCGTCGGCAGTTAGAGCCAGTAGCGAATAAGGCCAGTAGTCGCCGTTGGTTTCTGTGTCGGACCGCAGCGAGTAAAGTGGAGGTTAGTCCTTCCGCCGAATGACCGTTTTTTAGTGCCGACGAATGCCCGACCATGCCAAGAGTGAGCCTCCCTGCGGGTACCACGGAAAGTACCTGAGGATCGATGTTGGTACGGGTGAAGCAAATGTCGTTACTATTGGGGAACAGACACTGCGACAATTCCTCGGCGGCAGCGGGCTGGGAACATATTGCCTGCTTAACGAACAAGCGGCGACGGCTGATCCGCTTTCTCCCGAAGCTGCGTTGATCTTTGCGTTCAGTCCCTTGGTGGGAAGTCCGTTGACGACCTCTGCCAAGTTTGCAGTCGTAAGCAAGAGTCCTTTGACGGAACGCATCAATGATTCTCTGGCAAGTAGCGCCTTTGCGCTAGCCGGCAAACGGACTGGCTTCGATGCGATCTGCATTTGCGGACAAGCAACTGAGCTTTCCGTATTCGTGATTGATCATGGCACTGTGCGGCTGGAGCCTGCCGGCGACATGGCAGGCTTGTCCACGTTCGATACGGAATCCGCGCTCAAAGCTCGCTACGGTGGAGAGTTTGCCTTCGCAGTGATTGGTCCCGCTGGCGAGCGACAGGTCCGCTACGCAACGATCTCGCATGATGGCCGTCATGCCGGCCGCGGCGGAAGCGGGGCCGTGCTGGGCGCCAAAAGGATCAAGGCAATCGCAGTTCGCGGAACGCGACGAGTTCGCTGGGCTCAATCGGAAGCGCTTGTCAGTTATGCAAAGGAGTTGAGCCGCACATCCTTCGGTCCGGCCACGGCGAAGTACCGCGAATTGGGGACGGCCGCCAATTTGCTAGCCTTTAATCGTTTGCAGACGCTGCCCACGCGAAACTTTCAGCGGGGCAGTTTTACCGGCGCCCAGGAGATCGCGCCGGAGTCAATTGCGGCCGGTCGCGCAAAGGCCCAAAAAAGCTGCGCCGCGTGTACGATCGGCTGCGAACATATCTATCGCTTCGCCGGCAACGGTCAGGCGCGGATCGAATATGAGAACCTGTTTGCATTTGGCCCGTTGTGCGAAGTCAGCGACGCAGAGGTCGTGTTGAGGGCTTCACGACGTTGCGATGAGTTGGGAATCGACACGATCTCCACGGGCGCGACAATCGCATTTGCGATGGAGTGCACGGAGCGCGGCTTGATTGATGAACCCTGGCTGCGGTTTGGAAACGGCGAAGCAGTGTTGCAGGCGATCGAACTGATTGGCGAACAGGGTTCTGATTTCGGTGTGCTGCTTGGCCACGGCACTCGTCGAGCGGCCGAGGAAATTGGCGGCGGTAGCGCGGAATTTGCTCCGCACGTCAAAGGGTTGGAGATTCCAGGCTATGAGCCACGAGCGCTGCAAACCATGGCGGTTGGTTTTGCCGTGGGCTCGCGCGGCGCAGACCACAACCGTAGCGGTGCCTACGAAGTTGACTTCTCCGAGGAAGTTGATCGCCGTGATGTTCAGCCAGCCGAAATCTATCGTGCTGTACAGACGGAAGACCGCGCGGCGGTGATGGACTCGCTGATTCTATGTAAGTTTCTCCGCGGTGTGTTTGACGATTTCTTCGCGGACGCTGCGGAGATGCTGCAACTTGTCACCGGCTGGGAGGTAACGCCAAGCGAAATGCAGGAAACGGCCCAGCGCATTGTGACGGCCAAAAAGCTCTTCAATATCCGAGCAGGTTGGACACGCAACGAAGATACGCTGCCTGGGCGAATGTTGAAGCAGCCCCTGGCCGATGATGCGCGTTCAGCGCTTTCCGCGCAGCGGTTGGATGAGTTGATTGCCGCCTACTATCGCGAGAGAAAATGGAACCAGGACGGCACTGTCCCCGTAGAGCAACTGCGTAGATTCGGTCTATCGCAAGAACACATACTTGGTTGATTCTGGAAAATCTGTCGAGTGAAGCAAACGAACGACATCTCGTTTGAATGCAAGGAACTCCGTTCACGCCGAGTCGATGCACCTCCTCGCCGCCGCATTCCTTTGCCTCAGTTTTCTTTGGCTGCTTTTTTATGCACGATCATGCTCGGAATGTGCCTGGTCATGGTGGGCAAGTATCTTTCCTGGAGCGCGCTGATCGCTCTGCTGGTGCCAACGGGCATTGTGTTGATCGCCGCGGCGGTAAGTGAATAGCTGAGTGCAACGCACTGCATGAAGAACCTTGTGCGAAAAAACTGTGCGTCCGCGCCTACCGCCCAAGATTCTCATGCGAATAATGTTCTGTTGACTCAATGGTCTCACTCACATTCTTGCAACCGACCGCGTGACAACATGACGGCTTTGGCCTATCTCAACGGTGAGTTCATACCTCCGGAGGAGTTGACAATCCCGGTCGATGACCTTGGCTTCGTGCAGGGCGTCACCGTCGCTGAACGTTTGCGAACTTTTCGCGGCAAACTATTCCGCCTGCCTGAGCACCTTGCCCGGCTGCAACGGTCTTTGGAGATCATTCAAGTTGCTCCTCCTGTGCCGATTGATGAATTGCAGCAGGCGGCGGAGGAACTCGCGCTGCGAAATCATGCATTGTTAGCCGAAGGCGACGATCTGGGTTTGGCGATGTTCGTCACGCCGGGACGGCCAGGAGTTTCGCCGGCCGGAGCGCAAGCGGTCGCGGATCGCGTTTCGGCGGGGCCTATTGTCGCCATGCACACACAGCCGCTACCGTTTCAGCATTGGGCAGAGAAATTTCGCACGGGCGAGGAACTGTGCATCTCACAAGTGCGACAAGTTCCCGAAGCTTGCTGGCCGGCGGAACTCAAATGCCGCAGCCGTATGCACTATTACCTGGCCGATTTGGAAGCCAGGACGAGATACCCCAACGCCAGGGCATTGTTGCTGGACACAAACGGCAATGTGGCGGAAGCATCCACCGCAAACGTGTTGATGTTCAAGTCCGACGAAGGACTGATCGCACCGCCGGCGGACGTCGTGTTACCCGGCGTTTCCTTGGCGATGATCATCGAACTTGCCGCGGAGCTTGCGGTGCCGTTTTCGCGACGAGAAATCTCGCCGGATGAGATTTGCAACGCGGACGAAGTCCTGTTGTGCAGCACAAGTATGTGCGTGCAACCGGTGACCAGGATTGACGGAGCAGCAATAGGAAGCGGCGAGCCAGGGCCCGTATTCAGACAACTGATTGGCGCATGGGGCAACCAGGTGGGCGTCGATATCATCGCCCAAGCGAAGCAGTTTTGCAGCCGCTGAA
>CALJLD010000181.1 GCA_937982665.1 uncultured Planctomycetales bacterium | reverse complement strand
ACATTGCCCACTGCGCAGCTTTCGTGGGAATTTGCCGTTTCGCTCTTTGGCAATTTGGAATGACACAAGCAAAAGGCATCGGGGGTCGGCCCACGATTGCGTGGTGAGCGCTATCGCTGCGCGACACGCGCGGAAGGCGTCACCGAGAAACGTTGACCTCAGCGCTTGCCGTAGTAGTCAACGTACCAGTCGACGAATCGCGAGATGCCTTCCTCCACTGGCGTTTGTGGGCGAAAGCCGAAGTCTTGCGCAAGCCCTGTGATATCCGCATGAGTTTCATGCATGTCACCGCGCTGCAACGGCAGAAAGCACTTTCTTGCTTCCTTGCCGAGCTTAGCCTCAAGAAGCTCGATGTATCTCAGCAGCGGGACCGGCGTGCCGTTACCGATGTTGTAAATGCGATGCGGTACGTCAGCCGTTGTTGTGGCGTCTTGCGGGTTGCCGTGCGGAATGTGGTCAAGCACCTTCAGCACGCCGACGGCAATGTCATCGATGTAGGTGAAGTCACGACGGTGTTCGCCATGATTGTAGATCTCGATCGGCTCGCCGTTCAGGATTTTCTTTGCGAACACGGACAGCGCCATATCCGGGCGGCCCCATGGTCCGTATACGGTGAAGAATCGCAAGCCGGTTGTTGGCAGTTTGTGCAAGCTGCTGTACGCATAGGCCAGCAGTTCGTTCGCTCGCTTAGTTGCCGCGTACAGGCTCAACGGACGATCCGTATTGTCGCCGACGGCATACGGCAACTTCGTGTTGCCGCCATAGACGGAACTGCTTGAGGCATACACAAAGTGTTCCACGTGATGCCGCTGACAGGACTCCAGGACATTCGCAAAGCCAACCAGGTTGGTCTCAACCGAGGCTTGCGGGTTGAGAATCGAGTAGCGAAAGCCCACTTGTGCCGCCAGGTTGATCACGCGTTGCGGCTGATGTTTCGCAAAGATGGCGTCAAGATGCTCTTTGTTGCTGATGTCGCCACGCTCGTCGAGGAATGTCTCATCCGCAAGATTTCTTGCGTTGCGATCGCGCTTCAAGCTGACGTCGTAGTAGTCGTTGAGGTTATCAACGCCGACGACCTCATCGCCGCGCAGCAAGAGTCTTTCGCAAACGGCAGAACCAATAAAGCCGGCTGAGCCGGTGACGAGCACTTTCACGAGCGGACTCCACAAGCAAGGATTCCGTTACGATACGCGGAATGCCAATCGTTTGCGATTGGGTGCACTTGAGATGTGTTGCGCTCGTATCGGCGATTTGCGAACTGACTTGCCGATCGATATCATTCCGGGATCAACGCTATTCGCCTTACTTTGCGATGGGAGGAATTCCATGTCCGTAATGACCGAAGCCGCCACGATTAGCGAATCGACCGCGAGGTTTCTGCAGCAACAGCACAAGCTGTTGATCAACGGCGAATGGGTGGATGCCGCTTCCGGCAAACGTTTTGATGTTGTGGACCCCGCCAATGGCGAAGTGATTGCTACTGTTGCCGAAGGCGAAAGCGAAGACATTGATCGCGCTGTGCGCGCGGCGCGGGCTGCTTTCGAAACCGGTCCCTGGTCCAGGATTACCGCATCTGAGCGGGGCAAACTGATCTGGCGGTTGGCAGATCTGATTGAGCATCACCTCGATGAATTCGCCGAGATCGAATCGCTCGACAACGGCAAGCCGCGAGCGGTTGCCGCTGTGGCAGATGTCCCGCTGGCCGTGGACCTTTTCCGTTACATGGCCGGCTGGGCGACCAAGATCGAAGGCACAACGATTCCCATTTCTGTGCCGTACATGCCAGGTGCGGAGTTTCATTCGTACACGTTGCGGGAACCGGTTGGCGTTGTGGGCCAGATCATCCCGTGGAACTTTCCGCTATTGATGGCTGCCTGGAAGCTGGGCCCCGCTTTGGCAGCCGGCTGCACGGTTGTTCTAAAAGTGGCCGAGGAGACGCCGCTATCCGGCCTGCGGTTGGGAGAGCTCATACAAGAAGCTGGTTTTCCGCCCGGGGTTGTCAACATCGTAACGGGCTTTGGCGAAACTGCCGGAGCTCCGCTGGCAGCCCATCCCGATGTCGACAAAGTTGCGTTCACGGGATCCACAGAAGTCGGCAAGCTGATCGTCAAGGCGGCAGGCGACACCAACCTCAAGCGCGTGACGCTGGAGTTAGGCGGAAAGAGCCCTAACGTGATTCTGCCGGATGCTGATCTGGAATCGGCGATACCCGGTGCCGCAAGTGCCATCTTCTTCAACCACGGACAATGCTGTTGTGCGGGATCGCGTTTGTTCGTGCATCGCAATCACTTCGATCAGGTTGTTGAGGGTGTCGCTGACGCAGCCCGCACAATCAAGGTTGGGCCCGGGATGAACCCCGCGACTGAGATGGGCCCGATGGTCTCCAAAATTCAGCAGGAGCGAGTTTGCGGTTACCTGCAATCCGGCCTGGACGCTGGAGCGGAAGCGGTTGTGGGTGGGCATCGTCTGGGAGACAGCGGGTTCTTTGTGGAACCCACTGTCTTGGTGAACACCAAGCCGGAGATGTCCGTAATCCAGGAGGAGATCTTTGGGCCTGTTGTCGCGGCCGTCCCGTATGACGATCCCGAGGAACTCGTCTCTGCCGCAAACGACAGCATCTACGGATTGGCCGCAGCGGTCTGGACACGCGATGTCAGTCAGGCCCACAAGCTCGCGCGTAAGCTGCAAGCCGGCAGTGTGTGGGTGAATTGCTACAACGTTTTCGATGCCTCGCTCCCCTTTGGCGGATACAAGCAATCTGGCTGGGGACGAGAAATGGGGCACGAGGCGCTTGAGCTTTACACACAAACGAAAGCCGTCACCGTGCAATTATAGTCGCAGTGAAATTCAGTGGTGCCGTGCACGAAGGCCGGCACTCGCGAGTGCGGAGTCCGCTCTCGCGAGGCAAACTGATCGGTTGCGACTTGTTGCTGATGCTCTACCGCGTGCTTACTTGTCCGCGAAGGAAAGTTTCGCACCATCAATGTCGACAGAGTTACCTTCGAGAAGCTTTTCAAAGAGATGGCCAAGCATCTGCCGCACGCGGCGGGGCACAATGCGATAGTAATTGTGTTTGCCATCTCGGCGAGGCTGTATAACGCCGGCAACGCGCAGCAACGCCAAGTGATGGCTTACCGCAGGCTGACTTTGGCCAACCAACTCGCAAATTGCGCGAACGTGAAGTTCGTCTGTGTTGCATAAGTAGAAAAGAATCTGCCCTCGCGTTTCATCCGCGGCCAGCTTGAACATCTGAACAAGTTCCTTCAGATGCTTTTCCTTCACGGCGGTTAGCCCTAGGGATACCGGCGTAATGCGTTCTTGGTTTGGTTTGTTCGAGTTGTTGCCCGCTTCTGCGATGGAGGGTGACATAGAGGAGGTATCTCCTGCAGCCTGGGGATGCGGTTCACTGAGAGCAAGGCGGTGTTTTGCAAATCAGTGACTCAAGCAAACATTGCTTGGTTTGCGGTGTTCAGTTTTGCCCCACTTTCTTAACAAAAAACGTTTGGGGGATAGAAAGGTGTAGCGCGAAACGCATCCCATCAAATGGGATTGTTGCGAAACGATACAAGGGATTGGCAAAAAGGAATGCTTGGAACCAAGCGCAAGTGGTGCCCACTAAGGATGTTTCGTGGGCGGGGCTATTGTAGAATAGGATGATCGGCACAAACAAGATATCAACGTCGAAGAATCTGTTGATTTCGTGCTGCACTTTTGCGCAATACACATCAATTTTTGCGGATCATGGCGCGACATTCATTCGGCATCTTGATCGCTTTCCTGGCATTGTTGTGTGCAGCTCTTGTGGCCGTAGCCGTGTCCACACGCCCCAAGGCAGACTTTACGTTCTGCAACTCTGCCGACGTGGAATCCCTGGATCCGGCAAAAGCCGCCGATTCGTCGGCACATCGTGTCCTGAACGGAATCTTCGAGGGATTGAGTGTGTTGCATCCTGCAACACTTGTCCCCCAGCCAGGCGTTGCCGACAACGTGATTCGGGACGCAAACGGCGATTGGCAATGCCTGACGGATGACGGTTTGCAATGCGTGTTCCATATCCGGGAAGACGCACGCTGGTCAGACGGAACGCCGGTCACGGCGCATGATTTTGTCTACAGCTTCCGCCGCGTTCTCGATCCCCAAACGGCGGCCCCCTACCCACATTTGCTGGGCGATTACGTGGTAAATGCCGAGAAGTACAACTCGCCGCGATTGCTCGAGTCGGGTGATGCCGTCGAGGTCGAACTACTGCTGGCGGACGGCGTTGAGGACACTGACAACCTTCGCGGAGAGCTACTAGGCGGCACACTTTTTGACGTTGCTGAAGGGATATTCGCCGTAGAGATCGCTGGGCAACTCAGGCACTTCACCACAGCACCGCAAACGTCAGCTGATCAGCAAGAAACGCCGGTCGAGATCTGTCGCCAAGTGCTCCTGGACTTCAGCGAAGTCGGCATTCGAGCCGTCGACGATCACAACCTCGAAATATTTCTTATTCGCCCGAACCCAGCCTTCTTGCAGGTACTCGCCCATGTCACGCTCTCGCCTGTGAAGCAGACATACCTGGAAACATTCGGAAACGAATGGACAAGCGTAGACCATCTCGTTGGCAACGGGGCGTACGTCGTCAGTGAACGTCGGCTGCGGGATCGTATGCGACTGCAGAAGAATCCTCACTATTGGGACCGCGACGATGTTGGTTGCGACGTGATCGATGCGCTCACGGTCGAGTCGCCGTCCACGATGTTGAACCTGTACGAAGCAGGGCAGGTTGACTGGATTCCGTCAGTTCCCACGGCGCTGGTTGGCGATCTGGAGCGACTTCGCTCGGAAGCTTTGCGTTCCGCTCCGGCCTTCTCGACGTATTTCTATGTCTTCAATGTTCGGGAGCCGCCCTTTAATGACGTGCATTTGCGCAGGGCGTTGTGCCAGTCCGTCAATCGACGCGAGATTGTCGAAACCGTGCTCCGCGGTGGACAAATGCCGGCAAGCAGTTTTGTTCCGCATGGCATCGCCGGCTATACATCGCCAGTGGCGGTTACGGAAGATAATGCCAGCGCGCGTGCCGAACTTGCACTCGTTGCGGCTGACAAACTCGCGCAGTTCAACTCAGGCAACTGGGCACTCCTTTACAACACAGGCGACACTCATCGCGCAATTGCGGAGCTGGTCCAGTCTCAATGGAACGAAGGCTTGGGCGTGAACATTGGTTTGGAGAATCGCGAGTTTGGCGCGTTTCGTTCGTCGGTCGCTCGCGGTGAGTTTGACATCGCCCGCAGTGGCTGGACCGGCGACGTCTCCGACCCGATTGCCTTCTTGCACATGTTTGCCAGTGACAGTCCCTTTAACGACGCCGGATGGTCGAATGCCGAATATGATCAACTGCTGGCAGCCGCCGGGACCGAGCATGATGCCGCTCGGCGACTGGAAATGCTGGCCCAAGCCGAACAGATTCTGCTGCGGGAATGTCCGGTCCTTCCTTTGTATCATCGTGTGAGTCATCATCTTGTGCGGCCGGAAGTCGAAGGTTTTTTCGCCAACGCAAGCGACATCCACCCGCTGAGGTGGATCCGCAGTCCGCACTAGATTCATTCCCAACCAATTCACATCCGACTGTGGCGCACAACAACGCAGAATAGAAATCCACGGAGGAGTTTGCGTTGATCGCCTTTGTTCTCAAACGGTTGTTGACGGCGTTACTAACGCTTTGGGCCGTTTTTACGCTGTCCTTCTTCTTGATGCGCTCCGTGCCGGGCGGACCGTTTGATCGGGATCAGCAAGTCTCCGACGAGATTCAGGAACGGATTGCCGCGAGGTACGGTCTGGACCGTCCATTGGCCGAGCAATACTTCGGCGAGTTGTCCCGCGTGGCAACGTTTGATCTTGGGCCCAGTTACCGGCTGACGGATTACTCGGTCAACCAGGTCATCGTCGAAGGGTTGCCGGCATCGGTCACCTTGGGCTTGCTTTCGCTGTTGTTGGCGATTGCCTTGGGCGTGCCGGTGGGGATGTGGGCCGGCATCCGCCGCGGTCGAGTTGATCGCTGGGTGTGCCGGTTTGCCGTGCTGGGGATTGCCACGCCGAGTTTTGTGATCGCCAGCTTGCTGATCCTGGTGTTCAGTTTCTGGTTGCCGATTCTGCCGCCAGCGGGTTGGGGAAGCCCTATGCAACTTGTGTTGCCCGTGATTTGCCTGGCCATTCCGCTGGCCGCGTATCTCGCACGGCTTGCCCGCGCCGGCATGCTGGAAACCTGGAACGCGGAGTACATCCGCACGGCGCAAGCCAAAGGGCTTCCGCCATCGGTGATTGTCTGGAAGCACGCGTTTCCTGCGGCGATGTTGCCTGTGGTCTCGTTCCTTGGCCCAGCCGTAGCCGGAATTCTGACTGGCAGCCTGGTTGTTGAACGGCTGTTCGCAATTCCGGGGCTGGGGACCAGCTTTGTCAATGCGGCGCTGGATCGGGATTACACGCTCGCAATGGGATTGGTGCTGCTCTACACGGCGATCCTGTTGGTGGCGAATGCCTTGGTTGATATCGCGCAGAAACTCCATGATCCCCGCCTGGAGGCGCTGTGAGCGAGTCGATCGACAAATCGGCAGAGCGAACGTCGCCGAGCGCCGCGGCAGCTGAGGAAGCGAACGTTGCGCCGCAGTCTGTTTCTCCAGCGCGGCAAGTCTGGCGAAGCTTCCACCGGAACCGCAGTGCCGTCTGGTCTCTGCGATTTCTGGTTGTGATTGGCTTGTTGGCGATCTTCACTCCGGTCTTGCCACTGCAATCTCCGCGTTTGGCGGTTACCGAACTGAGCCTCGCGCCGCCGCAAGTTTCGCCGTTGTTTGTCGATCAGGCCAAACTCGCAGCTGATGCAGCAGAGGCAAATGCTCAACAGTCAGCGCTCGAACCAGGCTTTGCGGCTGATGAGATCGATTGGTTCGACGGCGCGCTGTTGCAAGTGCGGCGAAAGATCTTTGGCACGTGGCGACTGAATTCCATCTGCGGTCGCGATCTGCTTGGCCGAGATCTGCTCTCGCGGATTTTCTGGGGAGCGAGGATATCGTTGGCCGTAGGGTGTGTGGCGGCGCTGGTTTCGCTGCTGTTGGGAGTGATCTACGGCGGCGTTTCCGGCTATGTCGGCGGATGGGTCGATACGGTGATGATGCGCGTGGTGGATGCTCTGCAGTCGATTCCCTTTATCTTTGTGGTGATCTTTCTGATCGCCGCGCTGGACGCTCGCGACGGATTGCTGGAACGGTGGGGCTTGAGCCGCTTGGCATTGTTCTTTGTGGTGGTGGGTTCCGTATTCTGGCTGACGATGGCGCGTGTTGTCCGCGGACAGGTCAAGTCCTTACGGCAAGAGCCGTTTGTGGAAGCCGCGACGGCAATCGGAGCCAGCCCCGCGCGAGTTCTTTTTCGGCATATCTTGCCGCATACGCGCGGTGTTGTGCTGGCGTATCTCACGTTGACTGTGCCCCGCGTGATGCTGTTTGAAGCGTTCTTGTCGTTTCTTGGTTTGGGCATTGCCCCGCCCGATGTTTCCTGGGGACTGCTGATGCAGGAGGGCGTCAGCGTGCTCACGCCGATTCGCGTCGATTGGTGGCTGATTGTTTTTCCCGGGATTGCGTTGACGGGGACTTTGTTTGTGTTGAACGCGCTGGGTGACGGTTTGCGCGATGCCTTCGACCCGCATGGCGGCGCTGCGGGCAAATAAGCCCTTAGCCGCTTCCGGGAACCGTCACTGATTGCGGGTTACTTCGCGCGACACTTTTCGCGCGGCCAGCAGTTGGTATCATGAGCCGTTCTCTTTTCACCAGCCGATGCCCAACACACAAGGCACTCGAATGACAACTCGGGCGGAACAGTTTGCCGGTTTGAGCGTTGCCATCACGACACCGTTTGTCGATGGCTCAG
The DNA here is from genome assembly GCA_937982665.1 of uncultured Planctomycetales bacterium. Lineage (GTDB taxonomy): Bacteria > Planctomycetota > Planctomycetia > Pirellulales > S012-138 > CALJLD01. The sequence continues at coordinate 6,534 of CALJLD010000181.1, read as the reverse complement.
CCGATGGCAAAGTTGACTACGATAAGCTCGCCGAGCAGATTGAGTTTCAAGTTGCGGCTGGAACGGAGTGCATTTGTCCCGTGGGAACGACGGGCGAATCTCCGACGATGTCGCATGCCGAGCACGAGCAGGTCATCAGCGAGGTTGTGAAAATTGCCGCGGGGCGCATCAAGGTAATGCCGGGGACCGGTTCCAATTCCACGGCTGAAGCAGTCAGCCTGACGCGACACGCCGAGAAAGCTGGCGCGGACGGCGCGCTGGTGGTTGCGCCTTACTACAACAAGCCCACCCAGGAAGGCTTCTTTCAGCATTACAAAGCCTTGGCCGAGGCAACCGCCTTGCCGATTTGCGTATACAACATCCCCGGCCGGACCGGCAAGAATATTGAGCCATCGACGATCATTCGCATGGCCGAGGCCTGCAGTAACATCGCGATGGTGAAAGAGGCGACCGGTTCACTTGATCAGGCTTCGGCCGTGATCTGTGCCACGGATATCACCGTGCTTTCCGGTGATGACAGCCTCACGCTGCCGCTCTTGGCGGTGGGGGCGCGGGGTGTGGTTTCCGTGGTTGGCAACATTGTGCCGCAGGACATTCAAGGCGTCTGTCGGGCGTTCGACGCCGGCAACCAAGCGGAAGCTTTGCAATTGCACAAGAAACTCTTCCCGCTGTGCCGCGACATGCTGTCTTTGGCCACCAATCCCATCCCCATCAAGACCGCGATGAAGATGCTGGGAAGAGATAACGGTGTGATGCGGTTGCCGATGACGCCGCTTGATGGAGATCAAGAAGCCCAGTTGCGGAAGACATTGACCGAGTATGGTCTGCTCTAACTTGCTGATGTGATTTATGGGGACTCAATGAGTGCGTCGCGTCTGCTGGATCTTCGAGTTCCCCACGATCAACGGCGGTGAAAATTCTCTGTTGGCGTGCGCTGACGAGATCGCTGCCGCTGGTTTTGAGATTGGGGCTCTTTGTCCTGCTGGTGGCGCGTTGAGCGAAGAGCTTGCTCGCCGCGGCGTGGAAGTTGTGGACTTCCAGGTCCGCAATCCAACGACCGGGGCAAAGTTCCCGCAGCAACAACTTCGTGATCAGTTGAGCAACCGCCTGACAGCGATGCAGGCGGACCTGGTGCATGCCAACAGTTTGGCGATGGGCCGGCTTGTTGGTCCGGTTACGGAGTCACTGGGAATTCCGGCGATTGGCCACTTGCGGGATATCGTCAAGTTGAGCGCGACTGCCGTTTGTGATTTGAATCGGCTGGATCGAATTCTTGCGGTGTCCGCGGCAACCAGAGATACCCACCTGCGGCAAGGGCTTGATGCGAAACGATCCTATGTGCAGTTCAACGGTATCGATCTCGATTTGTTCCGCCCGGCGCCGCAGACGGGTTGGCTGCACGAGGAGTTGGAACTTCCGGCTGATGCGCAACTTGTGGGCGCGATAGGGCAGTTGGTGATCCGCAAAGGGCATGAGGTTTTCCTGCAAGCAGCCGCGCGGATTGCGGAACAATGCCCTCGCGCGCATTTCCTGGTGATTGGCGATTGCTACTCCGGCAAGGAGGAAGCACTCGCTCATTGGCGCGGCCTTCAACAAGCCGTTGCTGAACCGCCGCTGGTTGATCGAGCCAGCTTGTTGGGGCATCGGGACGATGTGCGGGAAGTCCTCACGGAGTTGAGCCTGCTGGTTCACACAGCCAGGCAAGAGCCGCTTGGCCGCGTGTTGTTGGAAGCGGCCGCCTGCGGTGTCCCGGTGGTGGCAACCGAAGTGGGCGGGACGTCCGAGATCTTTCCGCCGGAAACGGAATCGGCCGTGTTGGTGTCGGCGGATGATGCCCAGGTTGTCGCGCTGGAAATGCGTCGATTGCTGGAGGACGATCAGGCTCGTCTAAGACTTGGGGAGAATGCGCGGCGGCGGGCCGAAGCGGCGTTTGATATTCGGCAGGCGGGTCCGGCATTAGTTAAACATTATCTGAGTGTCGCCGAGGGCGGTTCGCGCTGACCATGGTTCGCGCTTTGGCCGTTGAGTTTGTTTCCCACATTACACCTGATTGCACCTAACCCCATGACAGTTCATCAAGCTCGCTTGCAGTTGGAAACGTCCGGCCAGCGCGACATGCACGACATCACTTCCGGCGTGCAACAGGTCGTGAGCGAAAGCCGCATCTCGGCCGGAGTTGTTCATGTCTTCAACGTTGGCAGTACCGCGTGCGTAGGCACCATTGAGTTTGAGCCTGGCTTGCAAGAAGACTTGCCGGACTTCCTGCATAAGCTCGCTCCGCCGTCCCGCGATTATGGCCATGAGCGAACCTGGAATGACGGCAACGGACATTCGCATCTGCAGGCGACGCTGATGGGGCCGGAAATCTCAATACCAATCAGCGGCGGGCAGTTGATTCTGGGTACCTGGCAGCAGGTTTTCCATTTGGAATGCGATATCAAGCCGCGGCGGCGGGAGATTGTGATTACGGTGATGGGCGATTAAGAAACCCAAGCATGGAACTGGTCAACCCATGCGAGGTGCTGGCAATCGGTCGCTTGGCTGGCAATGTCCAACCAGGCTCTTGCACCTGGTGCCGTGCAATTTCCGCGTTGATCACGCGAATTGCGAATCGCGTTTGATTTCGTAACGGCGGATTTTGCGATCGAGAGTTGAGCGTTCGATGCCGAGGATGCCTGCCGCCTGGCTTTTGTTCCAGCGTGTGGCACTCAAGGTTGCGGTAATATGCTTCTTCTCCAGGTCCGCCAGGGAGAGCGGTTGGTAGGCTCCATCCGGTTGCGGCATCTCGGTTGTTTCGCCAGCAGTGGGCAGTTTGGATAGCATGAGGTCATCCACATCAATGACCTCGGCCGTGCAAAGCACAACAGCCCGTTCGATCACGTTCTTGAGTTCACGAACATTCCCGGGCCAGCGATAGTTCTGCATCTCCTCGAGCGCGTCGGCGGTAAAGCCCCGGATGCGGCGGCCGGTCTCCCCGGAGTATTTCTCCAGGAAGTATTGCGCGAGTACGGGAATGTCCTCTGGGCGTTTGCGCAGGCCGGGAACAAGAATCTCCACCACGCGCAGGCGGAAATACAAGTCGCGGCGGAAATTGCCCTTCTCAACTTCCTTTTCCAAATCGCGGTTGGTGGCGGCAATTACGCGGACATCAACACGGACAGGCTCACTGCCACCAACACGTTCAAACGGGTGCCCTTCCAGCACGCGAAGGAACTTGGCCTGCGTCTGCGGGCTCATCTCGCCGATTTCGTCCAGCATGATGGTTCCACCATCGGAAGCTTCAAACTTGCCGATCTTGCGATCAGTAGCGCCTGTGAAAGCGCCCCGCTCATGACCGAAGAGTTCGCTCTCCAGCAAGCTTTCAGAAAGTGCGGCGCAGTTGATGCAGACAAAGCTCTTTTTGCGCCGCGGGCTGGAGAAGTGGACCGCCCTTGCGACGAGTTCTTTGCCAACACCGCTTTCCCCGCGGATGAGCACAGTGGCTTTGCTGGGCGCGGCGCGCGAGATCTGTTCGGTAATCTTGGCGATGACCGGGCTGCCGCCGACGATTTCGCTCTCGACGCCTAAGCGTTCGCGGAGCTGTTCGTTCTCGCCCAACACCTGGTCGAGGTTTTCGGCAAGTTCCTGCCGGCGATTGACGTTCTCCAAAGCAACGGCAACGGAATCCGCAACCGCCAGCGTGAAATCCAAGTCCTCGGGATCGAGCGCCTGGTTTTCATCCGTGGAGAACAGATGGATCAAGCCATAGACATTGCCGGAGCGGCGAATGGGCGCGCATACGACGCTTGTCGCGTGAATCTCCCCTTTGCTGTCGCGGCTGGCGATTGTGCTGTCGCCCATGATGTTGCGGGCCAGCAAAGCCTCGCCTTCGCGCAAAACCGTATTGGCCAGAAACGGCGAGATGGGTTGATAGCGGGTGCCTTCGTCACCGCGCGATGCGACGATCTCCAAGAAGTTGGCATCGGGATCGCCTTCGTAGTCTCGCGGAAAGACATAAACCGCGCCGGCATTCGCTTGAGTGACTTCAAATACGCCGGAGAGCGCGAGTTGGCACATAGCCTCGACGTTCGGGCTTTTGCCAATTTCAAAACCCAGACGGCAGAGTCTCGTTAACGCCTGACTTGCGCCGGGCATTTGCGAGTCGTCCGGTTCCGTGGGCTCAAGAAAGCGCGTATGCCCGCGACGATGTGTTATTGTGGTGGGTTCCGGGACCGAAGGGGACTCGTGCGGCAGACCATCGCTGGAAGCGGAGGTCTGATCGTTCATCGCGGCCAGCTCTTCCGGCGATAAGTCCTGCACCGGGCGGCCATCGCTGAAGGCCTTGGACAAGTCATGCACAAACGCAAGTTGCGATCGACCAATGCGAATGATCTCGCCGGGATCGAGCTCGCGGTCGCCTTCCACAAGTTCACCGCCAACAGCAGTGCCGTTACGGCTTTGCAAATCGCGGATTGTCCACGTGTCTTCCGAGAAGAACACCTCGGCGTGGAAGCGACTGCAGCGATCATCTTTGAGCACAATCTGGTTGGTTGGCGCGCGGCCCAGCCGGACCGTTTCCCCAGGCACCAGCCGGAAAACATCGGTCCATTTTGAACCTTCGCGAATAACCAGATACGCCAGCATGTGTTTGTCAGGAACTCCGTTCAGCAAGTGGGGCGTGCGCAAAATTGAACATGTGCGCGCCGCCATTCGATGATAGGGAAAGTGGCCAACGATTCACAGTCGGCCAGAGAGCCTTGTGGTGGGGGATTGGAAATGAATCGAGTGAAGATGTGAAACAGACTGGCAATCTTATTCGGCGCGTCTCTAACCGGCGCATTCGCCAAAGAATTGACAGTTACTGCTTACAGGCATTATACTTAGGATGAATGGCAGATGCCATCCTTGCCGAAGACATTGGCACGGAATCGACGTTGGCGTTCCAGGTTTCGGGAGATTTCGCTCGGCAAAAACCTTGCTTTGCCAAGCCGGATCGCCGACAAAGCCGTTTGAAACGCCATCGTTAACTGCCCGCCCTCCAAGCGACGACCGCCCCGCCTGACTCCCGCCATTTCCCATAGAAGGCTTGCCCATGTTGGTCTTTCCCCAGCGCGCCACAAAGGACACTTGTGACGGACTTACCCGGCGCGACCTGCTGCGAGTTGGGGGTTCAACGGTGTTTGGCCTGAGTCTGGCCAGCATGCTGGAGGCGGAATCGCTTGGCAACAAGTTACGTGTCGAAGACCCAGATGCCAAAGCTCAGCCGCAACACAGCGGCACTTTCGGCAAAGCGAAGAGCATCATCCTGATCTACTTGCAGGGGGGGCCCAGCCATTTGGATTTGTGGGACCCCAAAGAAAACGTCCCGGACAACGTTAAGAGCCAATTCAAGCCGATTTCCACCAAGACGGCCGGCGTGCAGGTCACGGAGTTGATGCCGAGATTTGCGGAAGTGACCGACAAGGTCACGATGATTCGCTCCATGAGCTACGAGCCGGTTGGGCTGTTCAACCACACGGCCGCCATCTATCAGATGCTGACCGGCTACACCACGGACAAGGTCAGTCCCTCCGGTCAGTTAGAGCCACCTTCGCCGAAGGACTTTCCGCACTTTGGCAGCAACATCAGCAAGTTCCGTCCGCCGGAAGTGCCCATGCTGCCGTTTGTGATGATGCCGCGCCCGCTGCAAGAAAGTAACGTTGTCAACAAGGGCGGCACTGCCGGCTTTTTGGGCCGAGCATTTGATCCCTATTACTTGTTCCCGTCCGGTAATGACATGGACATGGACAAGATGGAGCGGATCAAGATTGATGATTTAAAGCTGCGGCCTGAGGTTTCCAAGTTTCGCCTACAACAACGAGCCCGTCTCCGCGATCTGATTAACGCGGGAATGCCTGCCTTGGACAAGGCGGTCGAAAGCTACGACCTGGACAAATACTATGAGCAGGCGCTCAGCCTCGTGACCTCCGGCCGTGCTCGAGACGCTTTTGACCTGTCGCTGGAATCGGACGAAATCCGTGATCGCTATGGTCGCAATACGTTTGGGCAATGTTGTTTGCTGGCTCGGCGGCTTGTTGAAGCCGGTACGCGTGTGGTTGAAGTCAACTGGCCCAAGGTTGCCAATAGTGACAATCACTCTTGGGATGTTCATGTCAACTTGTCCAAGCGAATGAAAACGCAAGCCGCGCCGATGTTCGATTCCGGCCTGTCGGCGTTGATTGCGGACTTGGACGAACGCGGCATGCTGGAAGATACGGTTGTCGTGGCGGTTGGCGAATTTGGCCGTAGTCCCAAACGCGGCGTCAGCACGTCTGGCAACAACAACAGTGATGACGGACGAGACCATTGGCCGTATTGCTATACGGCGTGCATCGCTGGAGCAGGCATCAAGCGCGGCTTTGTTTACGGCAAGAGTGACGAGACTGCTTCCAGCCCTTTGGCGGACCCGGTTCACCCCACGCAGTTGCTCGCCACGCTCTATCACCTGGTTGGCATCAAGCCGGAGACGATTGTCTACAACCATCTCAACCAGCCGCGCGAACTGGTCAAGGGCGA
>CALJLD010000180.1 GCA_937982665.1 uncultured Planctomycetales bacterium | reverse complement strand
GGTAACGAGTTACCTGTGGCACCCGTCGCACAAGCGGTTTGCATAACGGGTGCCGTTGGCAAGCAAAGTCTGCCAGTGCTTTTTTCAACTTCAGATTGGCCGCGAACGAACACCTCACGTCAGCAAGGGTGCGCAAGTAGTTCGAGCCTAGATAACGGGTGCCACTGGTAGCTCGCTACCAGTGCGGTGTTGGGTAACGTCTTGGCGTTTCTACCTGCTTGTGGCCAAGCCACCGAAGGTTGTTTTTGCTTGGCGGCTTGGCGCGCCATAGACTGGATTCCCGCCTGCGCGGGAATGACGGAAGTGGGGCGCGCTTTGCCACAAAAGCTGCGCGGTGGAAAAGGGCAATTTTCAGAACAAGAGAAAAAGTCTTTGCGCGCGCAATTCTGCCGCTGGCGAGGTGTTACCTTTCGCGCGAAAAGGATTTCCGCGAACATTCCCGGTCTCGGATCTCGGCGCTGCCCTCAATGCCGGGTGTAACCCCGGCAAAACGGCCCGTGATCCCGGGTGTTACGCCGGGCGTAACCCCGGGTGCAATGGCGGATGGTAATCCCGGGTGTAATCCAGGATGTAATCCCGGATTGGGATCTCGGCCGAGAAGCACTTCTTGTGCGAGATCCGCGTGCTGAGATTTTTTGGAAAACTCGTGTTGCCCACTGCGCAGCTTTCGTGGGAATTTGCCGTTTCGGTCTTTGGCAATTTGGAAATACACACGCAATGAGTCACCGCGCAAAGCGGGCAAGCGTTGCCTTGCAAGCTCCGCGCATCTTCTGCTTCGCAATGCGCGGAGTTATGCTCGGCAATTCATCACCTGTTGTGATTGACAATCGCATTCGTTTCCAGAAACAGGCCAAAGGTCATGAATGACCCGCAGCAATTTTCTGACCCACAACGCGAGATGATTGCGACCATCGTCCGCGTGTTGCGGCCGTGCAAAAGCATCTTGTTTGTCACGGGAGCAGGGCTTTCCGCGGATTCCGGATTACCGACGTATCGCGGCATTGGGGGTATGTACGAAGTGGAAGACACTGAAGATGGCTACGCGATTGAGGAAGTGCTCTCAGGCGAGATGTTGCGGCGCAACCCGGAATTGACCTGGAAATACCTCGCCCAGATCGCTGATGCCGCCCGCGGCGCAACCTATAACCGGGGCCATAAGGTCATCGCCGAGATGGAGCAAGCCTTGCCGCGCGTATGGACGCTCACGCAGAATGTCGACGGCTTTCATCGCATGGCTGGCTCAAAGAACGTCATCGAGATTCACGGCAACATGCGCTCGCTCACTTGCATGGAATGCGGCAAGACCCGGCAAGTCACCGATGGCGAGGAACTTGAGATTCCGCCGCGCTGCGCAAGAGACAAATGCGCAGGCATCATGCGTCCTGACGTTGTGCTCTTTAGCGAGAACTTGCCTGTAAGTGCGTTGACCACTTTGCAGCAAGAGGCGGAGCGCGGATTTGGGGCAGTCGTCAATGTGGGGACCAGCGGGCTGTTCCCGTACATCCAGGAACCAACAATATTGGCCAAGCGATTTGGCATTCCCACAGTTGAGATCAATCCCGGCGAAACCGTGCTCTCCTCTCATGTCGACTACCGCCTGCCACTCGGTGCGGCCGCGGCGCTTCATGCCATTTGGGATGAGCTGGTAGAATGAAGTTGCGCATCCTTTCGAGCGCCGCGATCTTGCATTTGGCGGCCGTTGCGCAGAAGAGGTGATCGGCATGAGAACACGCTGGAAAATCCTGTCGCTTGCAATTGTGGCCTTCGCGCTGGCGCCCATTGTTGTGCCAATCTTCGTGCCCTGGTCTGGCATCAACCGCCAACATCAAGAGATCAATATCAAGACAGGCCAGGCGAGAAACTCTCGCCAGCTGTGGTATCTGACGATTTCTGAACAGATTGCTGACACGCCGCTTTCGCTCGCGCTGCAGGGCGAGACAGTCGAGACCGCGGAAGCGGGCATGGCGGGTGATGATGCGTGGCGACCGGTGAACACGTTCTCACCAGGCGTCGGGCATTCGCCGCATTACAACTTCCATAGCGCGCTTCACCAGGCGCAAGAGGTGCAGGTGCTTGATTCCGTGCTGAGTTTTGCACCTGAGGAGAAGCGAGAACTTGCTCGCGCGATCCTGACATCGTGGCAGCAGACAGGCAGCTATTTCGCAGCTGACGAATTGCTTGAGAAACAATGGGCAGCAACGCGAGTTGGCGACTAACGCAGCATTCCCGCCCACAACGTAAGATCACTCACACCAAGATTTCATTTCCTCGCCGCTGCTGTGTAGAATCGTGCAAGTCGTCAGGCTTGCAAAGAGCAACAATTTTTTGATGGATAGTCCTATGGCGAGAACTCTCCCCACATCGCGAATCACGCACGCCGCGCTTGTGCTGGCATTCCTTGTGCTGGCATTCTTGGTAACAGCATCACCTGCTTGGGCCATGCAGCCGACACAGGATGCCGGCCAGGTGCCTGAGTTTGCTGACATCTACAACCAGCAATACTCGGCGGAAAAGCCGCATGTGGGCGAGACGATTCCCAACGTCAAGCTCTTTGATGCTGAAGGCAATCCCTTCGAGCTGGCGAGCACTCGCGGTAAGTACACGGTGCTGGTCTTTGGCTGTCTCACGTGACCGCCATTCTTGCGAAACGTCTCCGGTCTGGAGACGGTGTACATGGATTACAGTCCCAAGGACGTGCAGTTCTTTTACGTTTACAAATCGCTCGCTCATCCGGAGATCAACAGCTTTGTGTCGCCGGTGACAAAGGAAGAACGGCTGCTGCACATCGCTGAGTTTGGCCGACGCACGAATTCCAAAATGCCTTGGCTGTGCGACACCATGGCGAACGAACTTGCCGCAGCCGTGGGCGGAGCTCCCAATGGCGAATACATCATCGATCCCGAAGGCAAGCTGATCGTCAAGCGTTTCTGGAGCAACCCGGAAACTTTGCGTGCTGACCTGGCAGGTCTCGTCGGCGAAGTGCAGCCGGCCACCAAGGTTGCCGATATCGATGTGGAGTTTGCGGTTGAGACGCGCGAGATCGCCAGCGGTATTGTGGAGCCATTGGCGCTGCCGGCCGGTTTGGCGCCTGTCAAAATGGAAGCCCTGATCGAGGACGAGACGCCGTTCTTCGCCAAGTTGCGGGCGGAAGCTTCCCGGCAAGTCATCGGTCAAGGCCAGGGACGTGGCAAGCTGTACCTGGGTGTTTACCTTGACCCGCTCTACAAAGTTCACTGGAACAACGAAGCCGGCCGCGTGCGAATCAAGATCGAAACCAACAACGGCATTCTGCTCTCGGAAACATTGCTGGAATCGCCAGAAGTGGAAGAGCCAGCCGACATCGACCCGCGGCAATTCCTGCTGGACATCAGCGCGCGGCACGTTGATGATCCGCTGGAAATCACGCTCGATTACTTTGCTTGCGATGACGCCGGCACGTTCTGCATCCCGGTCACGCAGAAGTATCGCGTCACGCTCGTGCGAGACACCAACGGCGGCTCACGCCCAGGCGTGTTCATGCCGGAGATGTTCGCCGACGTCAAGGACTTTGATGCCAACGGTGACGGCAAGATTACCCGAGACGAAATCCCTCCGGGCAATGCCACGCTCTTCCTGGGGCACCTGGACCGCAACTTTGATGACGTGATCGACCCGAGCGAAATCGAAGCGTTCCTCAAGATGATGAACAACGGCCGCGGGTTCATTACGGATAAGAACGACGGCGGGTAGCGGCTGCGCTTACTTCCTCTCCGCCCGCCGGGGAGAAGGGACGATTTGTCGCACTTGCATTCATCTAGGAATCACGAGCACTCTGAAATGACCCTTCGCACACTTGTCGCATTCGCGGTGCTCTTGTTGGCTGTTGGGAACACGTCACTCTCCGCCGCTGATCACCCCAACATCGTCATCATCTATGGCGATGACGTTGGCTATGGCGATGTCGGCGCGTATGGCTCCACGCTGATTCCCACGCCGAACATTGATCGTCTGGCCAGCGAAGGTTTGCAGTTCACCGATGGGCATTGCTCGGCGGCCACGTGTACGCCGTCAAGGTTCTCCATGCTGACTGGCATCTTCGGCTTTCGTCATAACGTGCGAGTGCTGCCTCCTGATGCACCGTTGACCATCAAGCCGGAGATGCTGACGTTGCCGCAAGTGCTCAAGCAGGCTGGCTATCACACGGCCGTGATTGGGAAGTGGCACCTGGGCATTGGCGATGGCCAGACGCCGGTTGACTGGAATGGCGACGTGCAACCCGGCCCGCTGGAGGTGGGCTTTGATTATTCGTTCCTGCTGCCGTCCACCAATGACCGCGTGCCGTGCGTGTATGTGGAGAATCATCGCGTGGTCAATCTGGACAAGAGCGATCCGCTGTTTGTCGGCAAGAAGCCAGAGGGCGTGACCGCCACGGAGTATCCCGATGGCAAGACCAATCGCGAGGCGATGACCTATTACCAAAGCAGCCACGGCCACGATTTCTCCATCATCAACGGCATCGGCCGCATTGGCTATCAATGGGGTGGCAAGTCCGCACTGTGGGATGATGAGACCATGGCCGATGTCTTTGTCGAGCAGGCGAAGGAGTACCTGGCCGCGCGCAATAAAGACGAGCCGTTCTTTCTTTACTTCTCCTCGCAAGATATTCACGTTCCCCGCGCGCCGCATCCGCGGTTCCATGGAGTGAGCAAACTTTCTTATCGTGGCGACGCCATGGTGCAGCTTGACTGGAGCACTGGCGAAATCCTCGACGCGTTGGAAGAAGCTGGCCTGAGCGAGAACACGATTGTGATTTTCACCAGCGACAACGGGCCTGTGTACGACGATGGTTACGAAGACGGCACCACCGTCCGTACGTCAACGGCGGAAGTTGACCGCGGCCATGATGGCTCCGGCATTTACCGCGGCGGCAAGTACCAGATCTACGAAGGGGGCACGCGGGTGCCGTTCATCGTTCGCTGGCCGGCGCGAATTCAGCCAGGCAAGTCCGCCGCGCTGGTCAACCAGATTGATTTCCTGGCATCATTCGCGGCGCTTGTTGATGCGGAACTGCCGGCCGATCAAGCTGGCGACAGTCGCAACATTCTGCCGGCGTTGTTGGGAGAAGACAGCACCGGTTTGCCGTACATGGTGGAAGAAGCCGGTCGCCGCGTGGCTTTGCGACAAGGCCCTTGGAAGTTCATCACGCGACAGGGCAACAACCCGCTTGAGCTTTACAACCTGGAGAGCGATCCCGGCGAACAGCACAACGTGGCCGATGAGCACGAAGAGATTGTCGCCGAACTCCGCGCGAAGTTGCAGGCAATCCGTCAGGGGGAAGGCGTGCGACGGATGGATATCGCTGCTCAGCGGAGTGAGCAAGACCAGGCGATTGCCGCCGTTGAGCAAGTTCATGGCCGTGTGATGTACGACTATCACTTGAGTGCTGATGGGCGTTGGCAGATCAATGCCCAGCCGCCTCAACCGGGCGATGCTCGCGACTTTCGGCCCGCGATTTTTCTCGACCTGGATAGCCCAGCCGTCACGAATGAGGTCATGCCGTTTCTGAAAGGATTGCCCGGCTTGCAGTTCTTGCACTTTAGCAACACGAACCTGTCCGTCGAAGGCTTCGCCGAGTTGCGACAGTTGAGCAAGCTCAAGTTCCTGACGCTGAATTGCAGCGGCGTTGACGATGAAGTGCTTGCCCACGTCGGCACGCTCGACAAGCTGGAGGAGTTGTGGATTTCCAACGCGGAAATCACTGACGTCGGCCTGACGCACCTGCAAGGACTGCCCGCCCTCCGCCGCCTGTCGATCATGGATTGCAACGTCTCAGCAGAAGCGATCGCCCGTCTGCAAACCGCATTGCCGGAATGTGAAATTGACGCGGATTGACGGGCGGATATTCGCCGGATACGTCACATAGCCCCAGTCGAACCTGAGGTACGTCGAGTGGTTTTCTTGGTGCTTGAGTTCGCGGCGATCTCTATCCTGTTGCGGCATTTGCCGGAAACGACGCCGCGACTCTTCGGTTCACTTCTGGTCACTATCTTTGCATCGATAACCTGCGCGGCGCTACTCACTGTGGACTACTTCTTGCTGCCCTACTATGGACTGTTGGCGATAGTTATCTCGGCCTTTGTTGTGACCGTGGTTTTCACACTTTGCAGTGCAATCTTTATTGACGGTGCACGCGTCCTCAAGGCCGGAGCCCTCTTGTTTTGTATTCATAGCATCTCAGCGCTGCTCGCAGCTTCTTTGTAGTACAAGAGTGGCGACGGGGACTGCAATTGTGATGTCAGTTCGCGGCAATGAAATGCAGAACCGTTCCCAGTTCATTGCGGCCAGCGGTAGCACGCCCGAAAACGGGTGCCTCTGGAAGCTCGCTTCCAGTGCTCGCGAATCCACGTTTGATGCAGCATTGCCGGAATGTGAAATTGACGCGGATTGATGGGGATTGCTCAATATGGATCGCACAATGTAACCCAAGACGACAGCGCGGTGGCGCAGGCGAAATAGCAGGCGACGATCGCGACGACTCGCCAGCCGCGCTGGGCTGATGTGCAAAGAATGAGAGCTGGTATCCAGCTGCAAGAATGACCGGCACAATAAGCACTCGAGGCCAGGTGTCTATCGGCCGAACCATTCCCGCGAACTTCAGCGGAATCCAAATGGTGTAAGTGACGAGCAACGCTACCAGTGAGAGTTGGCAAGCGAGCCTACGCGCCCGCATGATGTACGCGCGTTCTTGATCATCGTTCCAAGCTTTCAAGTTTGGGTTGAGCACAAGCAAGCCTGGGAAGTGAGAACCGAACGGTTTATTGCTTCATTCGCAAACCGCGCGAAGATGTTGCGGCTTTTTTGTGCTGTGCGGAAGAGTGGAGGCAATGGTTTATCAGCGTGGAGACAGTTCATTCCACCCCGCCTGGACCGAAAACGGGTGCCACTGGAAGCTCGCTTCCAGTGCTCGCGAATCCACGCTTGATGCAGCGGCGAGTTCGTCTTGGCCCATGGCGAAAGGACTACACCAGACGTCGCCCAACAATGCACTGGTAGCAAGTTCCCAGTGGCACCCGCTGCGCAAGCTTGATTGGATTCCCGCCTGCGCGGGAATGACGGGTTTGTGGATTGGCCGTTACCCCCTCACACAAACCGCAAGATCGCGTACTTCTTCTTCCCACGTCGCAGCACCATGGACGTCTCGCTGATCAAATCATCTTGTGTCAGCGTGCGGCCGAAGTCTTCTACGCGAACGTTGTTCACGTAGGCTCCTTTTTCCTGCACGGCGCGGCGGGCGTCGCCTTTGCTCTTGGCCAGGCCGGACTCGTGGAAGGCGTCCAGAATGCTCAGCCCTTCGCCAGAGAGGCGATCGCGCGGGAGTTCCTGGCTGGGCACATCTTCGAAGATCTCGCCCAGTTCGGCATCGCTAAGTTGATCAATCTCCTTGCCGAAAAAAATCTCGGTGGCCCTTTGCGCGCGTTGCAGCCCCGCATCGCCATGCACGAGCTTCGTCAGTTCCTCGGCTAACCGATGTTGGCTTTCCCGTTTGTGCGGTTCGTCCGCGCGGGATTTGTCGAGTGCCTCGACTTCGTCCTGCGGCAAGTCGGTAAACACGCGCAGGCAATTGCTCACATCGTCATCGCCGATGTTGATCCAGTATTGGTAGAACTTGTAAGGGCTCGTCCGCTCGGGCGAAAGCCAGATGGCACCGCTTTCGGTCTTGCCCATCTTTGTGCCGTCGCTCTTTGTCAGCAGCGGACACGTGAGTCCGTAGAGTTGCACGCTCCGCATTCGTCGGGCGAGATCGATCCCGGCGGTGATGTTCCCCCATTGATCGCTGCCGCCGATCTGCAGTTCGCAGCCGTGATGTTCGTTGAGGTAGACGAAGTCAAACGCCTGCAGCAGCATGTAGCTGAACTCCGTGTAGCTCATGCCGGAGTCTGTCTTCTCCAGGCGTCCTTTGACGGAGTCTTTGGCCAGCATAACATTGATGGGGAAGTTCTTGCCGACGTCGCGAAGGAAGTCGAGGTATGAGAACTTCTGCATCCAGTCAAAGTTGTTAACCATCAGCGCGGAGGTCTCGCCGGAATCAAAGTCCAACACGCCGCGCATCTGCTGTTCGATGGCTTCCACGTTGGCGGCCAACTGTTCGCGCGAAAGCAAGTTACGTTCTTTGCTCTTGCCGGAGGGGTCGCCAATCATGCCGGTGGCTCCGCCGACGATGGCGATTGGCCGATGGCCAGCGCGTTGAAAGCGGCGCAACATGGTGAGCGGCAACAAGTGCCCCACATGCAAACTGTCCGCCGTGGGATCAAAGCCGGCGTAAACCGTGCGGCTCTGCGCCATCAGCCAAGCTTGCAGATTGTCATCGTCGGTCGTCTGGTGAATGAGCCCACGCCAGGTAAGTTCGGCAAAGATGTCTTGCATGATGATCCGTTGCGTTTTGTGTCTGCTTGCTTTGCGTATTTTCTGAATCTGCGATGTCCTACCGCCACATGTCGTCATCCTTGAACGGATGCGCCGGGCCGAAGGCCTTGGGCTTGGGAACTGCTTTGAGGGCGTGTTCCGCCAGGCGGAGGTCTTCTTGCGTGGTGATCTTGAGATTGATGGGCGAACCTTGCAGGACATGAACTTGCACGCCAATGCGTTCGACGAGTTGGGCTTCGTCAGTGGCGGCAAAGCCGTCTCGCTTGGCGAAAGCATCCAGCAGCAACTGCTTGCGGAACACCTGCGGCGTCTGGGCTTCCCACAATCCTTCTCTGTCGACAGTTTCCGTGATCTTCTGGTTCGCCACGCGTTTGATGGTTCCGGCAATCGGCAGCCCAAAGATCACGGCCTCGTGCTTCTCCGCGGCGTCAAAAATCTTGGTGATCCAGTCCTCGGCCACGCACGGACGAGCGGCATCGTGCACGCAGACGTATTCAATCTCCGGCTTGATCTTCGCCAAAGCCTTCTCCACGGTGTCCGCCCGCGTCTCACCGCCGGTGGTCAGGTCCATGTCCATGAAGGCGATGTTGGAGCCAAACTTGTCGGCGAAATACTCGCGATCGTCCGGCGAAATCGCCAGGATCACCTGGCCGACATCATCCCGATTGACGAACCGCTCGGCCGTGTGCAGCCAGACAGCACGCCCTCCCAATGGGGCAAACTGCTTCTTGTAGTGCTGATGCCGGAAGCGGCTGCTGCCGCCGGCGGCCGGTAGAATTACGCCAAACTTGCTCACGATATCCTCCACATCCCCGCGCTGTCGCCGCGTGCTTTCCAAGCTGGATTGCCGGTTGAGTCAGCCTTATTCTCGATTCCCGGCAAGAGAGGTCAAGCATGGCCAAAATCAAGTGTGTTGGGATCAAGAGCATTGGGGGCAAGAGCGTTGGGATCAAGAGCATTGCCCGGGCTTGGCCGGGTGGAAAGCGTCTTTCCGGAAATCCACTAACGAATTGGCCGCCAATGGTACTTCTTGGTAAAGCACCAACGTTCCGGAGCCAGAGTTGAGCCTGCACCCGCAAACTTCGTTGGCCAAGTTGCGCGATTTGGCCGAGTTACGTCGTGCGGACGCGGCTGCGCTGGCGGAGTTTGCCGAAGCGACATATGTCGATTTGTTTCGCTGGTTCCACTGGCTGACTGGCGACGAACACGGTGCCGCCGAACACGGCGCCGCCGATTTGACGCAAGCAACGTTCGCCGAGTTTTGGGCTTCGCTGGCAAAACGGCCATCGTCGGAAAGCGCGGCGACCGCCGAAGCTCGCGTCTGGTTGTTTGCGATCGGTAGAAATGTGTGGCGGAAGAAATGCCGCCAACGGAAGGCGAATCAACACGAAGCCCTCGCGGAGCAAGACTGTGCAAAGATCTCCAACAACGGGCACGCGTCGCGGGATTCGCCGGCCGGACAACTCATCGCCACGGAAGAGAACGAAGCGATTCGCAATGCTGTTGCCCAGTTGCCGGAGGAACTTCGTGAAGCCATCACGTTGCGATATTGGCAAGACATGAGCTATGGGCAGATCGCCGCTGTGCTGGGCACGACGGAGAACAACGCCCGACAACGAGTCCATCAGGCACGCAACAAACTCAGATCACAACTCAAATTCCTGATCAGTGATCAGGATTTCGCGAGGGAAGCCAAACCATGACAGCGAATCAGTCCAAGCGCGATTTGTTTGAATGGGACGAGATCGATGATCGGCTCGCGCGGTGCGAAGAGACATCGCCACCGGACGAATTGCGGTCCGTCATCTTGAGCGAGATTCCCACCGAGGCTCTGACGGTCGCATCATCAAGCGATGCTGCGAAGTCCGCGACAACTCGCCGGACGTTGCTGGGAAATCGACGGCTTCGCTACGCCGTGGCGGCAAGCGCGGCAACGTTGGCGTTTGTGATCTTCTTCTTGAGCCGCACAGAAACGCCTGCCGAGGCTGAGCCATGGGATTTGCTGGTGGCCGCGGCGGAAGCGTCCGGCAAGGTTGAGGCGCTGCATATCACCAATATCTTCCGGTACGAACACAAATCACTTGAGAAGAAGGCTGGCGTGGAACACTCGTGGTGGTTGCGGAATGTAGGCTTCGCCAGGGTCGCAAGGAACCGCGAAGGCGAAGTTATTCACGCCATTGCGCAACGCCACGGCTTGGAAGAGAAATACAACGGCAACACTAACGAATTTGTAATCGAGCCGATTGTCGGAAACTCCGGCGACTTTGCTCCTCCTCCAAATTGGTTCGATCTAGACAACGAATACAACTTCGCTGGCGGAATTTTCAAGCAGGCGAAGAAGCTTGATATCCCCATTGACGTGACGGAGTTAGAGATTGACGGTCGCAAAGTCAAAAGAATGAGCGTACACGACGTCAAATTCGGCGGGCCGGAAGTGTTGAATGAGCACATCTATTCCTCTTCCGTTGAGATTGATGTCGCGACCAATCACATCATCCGCACCCGCACCGAGGATCGAGAGGTCCGAAAGCCTGGCTCGGAGAAGTACTTTGGAAAGGACGATGTTCCGAAAGACTCGGTGCATGAGTTCCTGTTTGACTATCCGGATCCTAGTCGATTTGATCTTTCTGTGTTCACGCTTCCTATTCCCGCGGACGCCATCGTTATTCGATTGGAGTATCCGGCGTGGATGTTGAAAGAGCGTGATCAACTGATGGTGATCGGCGTATTCATCGGCCAGTATCTGCGGCAGGCAAGCCGCAAATGGTATGAAACCAACGAAGGCGTTTCAGACATCAGCTACCCCGAGAACTTCCTGGAAACGCTAAGCGAGATGGAGAATTTCCCTGTGGAATATCTGTACGCATGGGATTCGATGCGCGGGATGGACAAGACCAGACCCAAATGGACGTTCTTCCATGCCGGCGATAAGCTCAACGACCTCATCAAGGAAGGCGAACTCTTGTCAACGACGCAGATGTATACCGTCATTGCCGAGAAACGCTACGATTCCGGCCATGTTCTGCAGCTGTTTGCAGACGGGGATGTGAGGATCACGCCGCCGCATACGGGGGACGATGCCGACTCGGACAAGTGAACAATTGGGGGCAAAAAACCTTCACGTGGAGGTTTCGCCGTGCCCTGGCGATGTTGCATGCCTGCATTCTTCCTGGCGCACAATTCTTATCGCACAATTTCTTGCAAAACCTGGCGACTTGGACGAGGTTGAATGAGAAGGAGCCGAAGCGTGTTTTCGGCGTCCAACTCGTTGAGCCATCGACTTCGTCATGAGCGACTCCGCTTTTTCCGCCAATCCGTACCGATCTCCCGACGCCGGGCTTTTTCTGGAGCGTGAAGAGTTTGATCCCGCCCGACATGGGTTGTTGCGGGTCAGGCGGCTCACGCAATTTGCCGATATGACGCGGAGATACCGCATCGATGTTGATGGGCAGCCGCGCGGGGTCATCCGGCAGCGGCGCAGCGTGGAGATTCCGCTTGAGCCAGGCACGCACGAATTGATTATGCGGTTGGACTGGTTCTCCAGCCCTGCGGTGGACTTTCATGTCCGCGCCGGCGAGATGTACACGTTTGACTGTTGGGCAAACATCCGCGGCTGGCGGATCTGGCTCTCAGGATTCTTCGCCTTCTACTATCTGGTGCGGCGAAGTGAGTATCTGGGCGCAGGGTTTGTGAATGCCGAGCCGGCTGTTGTGGCGGAAGCGTAATTTGAGCAACGCTTTACGGCACGCCTCGCAATCGCCAGATGGCTCCCTTTCTCTTTTTCCGTGCGGCGCGATATGCAACCATAGTGTCAGTTGACTTTCGCGCTTATCTGAAACGAGGTTCGCATGCTTGCGTTTCGAGTTATTGCTGTCTGCGTCGTCGCAAGCATTGCGTCGTTAATCTTCACGGGTTGTGGACCGCCTGCCCCACCGGACCAACGCGGCACAATTTCACTAAGTGCCGAAGAAGTCTTGCGGGTGAGTTTTCGGACTCGCAATTACGAGCCCATTCAATTGGCCAATGGCGAAGAGCTTTTACTTCGCGGAGTTACTTATTCCAGCTATAAGAATGGCGAATGGGAACTCGCGGGGGAACGCTCCAGTCAATCGACTCAGCTTGTCAGTTTGAATGGGCCGCCCTCTGGTGATGACGTTGTTGTGCAAGAGATCACTCTGGAGTCGCAACGCCTTGACCACTTGCCGGGCGTTTATCCGCTGTATCGCGGACTGGACGGTGAGCCAGGGGTGAAGGATGCGAAGTGGAATCCTGGACTTCGCACTTTGGTTCGAGTCAACGACCGGCCGATACACCTTGTCTATTGCACAACGACCACCGGCATCAAAGCCGGCAAGGTGCTTGATCTTGTCGACGTTATGCCGCAAGACAATCCGCCCAATAGTGAGCTCACAGCTTTCCCGCCGGAGATGACCAGAGTCAAGCAACTGGCGAAGGATGTCATCGATTCCATGCCTGCCAGCAAACGGGAAAGCACGCTTGAACGCGCTCGGGCGCTTTGCGGTTATTTGAGGAACAGCCGCGAATTCGCCGTCTCTCGATCAGCGCCTATGCGCGAACCCAACATTGATCCACTTGATGACTTTCTCTTTGAACATCGCCGGGGTGATTCTAAGGATTTCGCCACTGCGCTTACTCTGATGCTACGTAGCCAAGGCATTCCCGCGCGGATGGTCAGCGGATACAAAGGCGGCGAATGGAACAGTCTGGGCGAGTTTTACCAGGTTCGGGAATTAAACGCTTACGCTTGGGCAGAGGTGCAGGTTGCCGACCCGGATCCCAACAACGCTGGAAAGAAGTGGCTGATTCTTGACCCCACGCCCACGATGGGCAGATAGTCTTGGTTCGCACGCAGCCGGTGCGATCATCGAATATCGGATTGGAATCGCTTGCCCCTTTTCCCGCGTCGCGCCACATGCCACCATAAAGGTATGGTCTCTCTTGCGCGATACCGCCTGATTTTGTTCTGCGGCCTGTTCATCGCATCCGCTGGCTGCACGGACGTTACGCCGCCGGGCGAAGCAGAACTTGTCTGGGGGCGGTTGGGCAGCCGTGATGGTCAGTTTCAAAAACCCCGCGCCATGGCGGTGACGGCGGATGACCGCGTGTTTGTTGTGGATATGACCGCGCGGATTCAAGCCTTCTCGCCGGAGGGCGAGTACTTGCATTCCTGGCGGATGCCGAAGTTCGATACCGGCAAGCCGACTGGCATCAACGTTGACCGGGACGGCAACATCCTGGTGGCGGACACGCACAACTTCCGCATCATGATCTATACGCCTGAAGGCGAGTTCATCAAGCAGATTGGCGGCGAGGAAGGATTGGAGTTTGGGCAGTTCAGCCTGGTGACCGATTGCGTGCAGGACAGCCAGGGCAACTACTTCATTTCCGAATACGGCATGCGTGACCGCATCCACAAGGTCTCGCCTGATGGAGAAACTGTCTTGGCCGAGTATGGCGAACATGGCGAGGAGCCGGGCAACTTCCGCCGGCCGCAAAGTTTGCTGATGGATGAGAACGATCACCTTTGGGTGGCCGACGCCGTGAATCATCGCATTCAAGTTTTTGACACCACGGACGAAGAGACCGGCTTCAAGCTGATCAAGACGATCGGCGAAGAGGGCAACGAGCCTGGCCAATTGAAGTATCCGTACGGCATCGATTTCGATCCCGAAGGCAACCTGCTTGTGGCGGAATTCGGCAATCACCGCGTGCAAAAGCTCTCGCGTGACGGCGAGTCGCTCGGAACATGGGGCACCAACGGACGCGAGGTCGGCCAGACGCACAACCCTTGGGGAGTCCGCTGCGATTCCGAAGGCCGGATCCACGTGTTGGATACCTACAACCATCGCGTGCAAGTGATCCGGCTTTGACTTCTTCTGTTTACCATTTGTTTCCTTGTTGCGCTGCAACTTCCTCCGTCATTCCCGCGGAGGCGGGAATCCAGTCAAGTAGAATGTACTTGTCGCAGTGCGATCAGCGCTGACTCAATCAAGTACGCACTGTCCACTTCGGCATTCGATTCAGTGCCACCTTCGATCCCGTAATCTTACTTGACTGGATTCCCGCCTTCGCGGGAATGACGATGTTGGCGCGACCGCGCAAACGTACCTATGCAACCGCCCAAGTTCTTTCCGCCGTGCGAATTTGCAGATGATGACGGCTTGCTGGCCGTCGGCGGGAAGCTCTCCACGCTCTGGTTGCTGGATGCTTACACGCACGGCATTTTTCCGTGGCCGATGTTCGGCATGCTGACGTGGTGGGCACCGGACCCCAGGGCGATCATCGAGTTTGATGGCTTACACATCTCGCGCCGTCTGAGACGAACGCTGCGCAACGGCAAGTTTCAAGTCACCATCGATCAGTGCTTTGAAGACGTGATGCAAAACTGCGCCACGGCGCAAGATCGACGGGACGGCACCTGGATCACGCCGGACATGTTGACGGCGTATGCCGAGCTGCATCGTCGCGGCATTGCCCACAGCGTGGAAGTTTGGCAAGACGAGGAACTCGTCGGCGGAGTGTATGGCGTCAGCTTCGGCGCTTCGTTCTCCGCGGAGTCAATGTTCTATCGTGTGAGCGATGCTTCCAAAGTTGGCCTCGCGCATCTGGTCGCTCACCTTAAGGCAAGACAGTATGAGATTCTCGATATCCAACAGCTGACGCCCCACTCTTCCAGCATGGGCGCGACAGCGATTCCGCGGCCAGAATTCCTGCGGCGTTTGGAACAAGCCTTGAAGCGCAACCCTGGCTTTGGCGAGGAACTGGCGCTGCGACCTGATCACTGGCGGCAATCGCCTGCGGAATAGCGCAAGGTTCTGCTTGTGCGGAAATTGCAAGTTATCCGCCGGCAGAAGAGCGCATGCGCCGAAAGCACAACTTGTCTAAGCTCATGCCAGGGTGGCGGCAACTCAGTTTGACGTACGGTTTTACAGCTTCCGATTCAGTCAGACTGACCTTGCCCGACAGGCTAAACGTGAATTCGATTCTTCCCCCGGCTGCACGACTTGGCCTGGATCCGATACGGTCCAAGGTCCAAACGAAGCCGAGCCGCCCGACCACAATCCGCGTTTTGCAACTCATCAATGGTGAGCACTTCGCCGGTGCGGAGCGTGTGCAGGATAACCTCGGTTTGCAGTTACCGGTTGAAGGAATTGAAACGGCTTTTGCCTGCGTCAAGCCGGGGCGATTCGATGAGATGCGCGGCAGCCGCGAAACTCCGCTTTACAACTTGCCGATGCGAAATCGCTTGGACGTTCGTCCAGCTTTCCGTCTGGCAAAGCTCATCGAGCGAGAAGGCTTTGATCTGCTGCATACTCATACGCCGCGGACCGCCATGATTGGCGCGTTCGCCGCGCGGATTGCCGGTGTGCCGTTCGTGCATCACGTTCATGGACAGACGGCTACGGAAGTCAACGCCGGCTGGAAGCAACGGTTGGTCACCCGCGTGGAGAATCGTTCCATCCGTCGAGCGGAGTTTGTGATTGCCGTCTCACACACTGCCGGAGAATACCTCGGCCAGCACGGCATTCCGTCGGAGCGCGTCGTTGTCGTTCCCAATGGAATTGTCGGACCAGCGAAGTTCACGACCAAGTTGCCGCCTGACCAAAACCAGAACTGGACGTTGGGAATCATAGGGCTGTTGCGGCCGCGCAAGGGATTGGAAGTTCTGTTGCGCTCGCTCGCCAGTTTGATCGAGCAAGGGCACAACGTCACGCTTCGTGCGGTGGGGCCGTTTGAAACGGATGAGTATCGCGAGGCCATCCTGCAGCTGACCGCCGAATTGAAACTCGATCAGCACGTCACTTGGCGCGGTTTTCAAAAAGACGTCACGGCCGAATTGGCCGCGATGGATGCGTTTGTATTTCCCAGCATTCTGCCAGAAGGCATGCCGATGGTGTTGCTGGAAGCGATGGCTCACGGCGTGCCGATTGTGGCCAGCCGCGTGCCTGGCGTTGTGGATTGTGTTGAAGATGGCCGCGATGCCATCTTGGTTGCGCCGGATCAACCGGCCGAAATGGCGAGTGGAATCAGCCGCTTGATGTCTAACGCCGACTTGTGGACCAGGCTGCGCGAGCAGGCCAGAGCTCGGCAACAAGCGGAATTCTCGGTCGCGGCGATGGCGACGCGAATCGCGAAGATCTATCGCCAGGTCGTTGCCTAGCTCCAACGTGCGGTAGAAGCGATTTCGTCCAGTCGCTCCGCACTGTTTTCTAACCGCGACGCCGTTGGGATTTCTAACCGCGACACCGCTGGCCGCCAAAGTTTGGATTTGGCAGGCGGCGCAATTCTCGGTATCTTCGCTGTTTCGCGGCACTGGGAAAAACACGTCATTTGCCTCCGGCTATGGATCACAACCACGACTCTCCCCCCTCAGGCAAGCCGGACTCCAAGCCTCGTCGCGTCGTCCGCAAGGCTGCGCGGTTGCTGTTTGAGAACTCACTGTTCTTGATTGCCGGTGCCGTTGCAGCTCTCATTTGGGCGAATGTCGACCACGAGAGCTACGAGCACTTCATCCACATGTCCGTGCATTGGGGTGAGGATGAGGGGCAACCATCAGCTCCAACGCAAGGCGATGAAGCGACGATCGAACCTGCGGAAGAGTCGCACGATTTCACGCTGCATGTCCTGGTCAACGATGTCTTGATGGCTTTGTTCTTTGCCATCGCTGGCAAAGAAGTCTGGGAATCCATGTTGCCTGGCGGGTCTTTGTCCAATGTTCGCAAGGCTTCGATGCCTTTGATTGCGACGGTGGGCGGAGTTGTCGGGCCGGTCGCCGTTTATCTCGTTTGGATGACTTTGGCCGATGGCTGGGACTCCGCACTCAAACGCGGTTGGGCAGTTCCGACCGCGACCGATATCGCGTTTTGCTATCTCGTCGCGCGGCTGATCTTTGGAGCTGGTCATCCGGCGATCGCCTTCCTGCTGTTGCTGGCGATTGCTGATGACGCAATTGGGCTGGTGATCATCGCGGTTGCGTATCCCAAAGGCGCCGTTGTGCTGTGGTGGCTGGCGTTGAGCGCCGGCGGCGTTGTCCTCGGATTCATATTCCATCGCGTGCTCAAGCTTGTTGATTGGCGTTGGTATGTGTTGGGTCCTGGCGTGATGAGCTGGCTCGGCTTTTATTTGGCGAATCTTCATCCGGCGTTGGGACTTGTACCCATCATTCCCACGATGCCGCATGCGCATACCGACTTGGGCATCTTCGCGCGAGAAGAACTCAAACGTCACGATACGCTCAACGCCTTCGAGCACTCGCTCAAGAACCTCGTCGAGATTGTGCTGGGTTTGTTTGGGCTGGTTAATGCTGGCGTTGTCTTGAGCGCATTTGGTTTGGGCACCTGGCTTGTGCTGGGCGGCTTGTTGATCGGAAAGCCCGTCGGCATTTGTTTGTTCGCCTGGCTGAGCGCGAAAGCCTTGGGGCTGAAACTGCCCGATGGCATGAACTTCCGCGAGTTGATCGTGGTCAGCTTTGTCGCGGCCATCGGATTTACCGTGGCACTCTTTGTCGCGGAAGCCGCATTCCATGGCGCTGGCGAAACGGCTCATCGGGACTCGGTCAAGATGGGCGCTTTGCTTAGCTTTGGGGCCGCGGCGGTCTCGTTTGTGTTGGCGAAAGCCTTGCGTGTCCGCAAAGCGTCCGAGAACTAACAGTTCTTCGCGGCAATCTGCACATTCAGCACAAACAACACTGTAAGCGCCCACACGCTAGGCGGATAAACTTCGTCGCAATCATCGCTTCGCCAATTGGTATTTCTTATCCAAAGTGCTAGTCTTTTTCGAATGGCCTGCTGGCCAGCCCTCTCGTCCGGGGCGGACGGTATCTTCCGATCCAAAAAAACAACTCGTGCCGAGTTTCGGCGCGCCCCGATTTTCTAACTCTGGAGAAGAATGATGAAACGTATTTCTATGCTGCTGGCCACGTTTGCTTGTGTGGCGATGTTGGGTTGTGGTGATGAGACTGAAACGCCGGATTCCAAAGGCGCCGCTCCGGAAATCACACCGGTTGCCGCGTTTGCAATTTGTGGCGATTGTGGCCACCAAAAGGAAACCACCAGTTGCTGTGCCGAAGGCGCGGACGTCTGTGCCGATTGCGGCCTGCACGCTGGCTCGCCTGGCTGCTGCAAAATCGAAAAGGGCCAGACCGGCGTGGAGATTTGCGCCTGCGGTCACATCAAAGGCGACGAGAATTGCTGCAATGACACAGCCGCAAGATGCGCCAAGTGCGGCATGTTCGAAGGCTCGCCCGGCTGCTGCAAGATTGACACCTCCGCCGGCACAGCCGCTGCAAGCAACTAACGGGCTGCAAGCAACTAACGCTTGAGCAAAGATTGCTTGAGCCAAATGTGACGAAACCACAGAAGCACCGTCAACGTTTTGTTGGCGGTGCTTTTCTCATTTGGGGTTTCGCTTGCTGCGTCATCTGCTTGCGTCGCGATGTCGCCAATTGACGCTAAGCGGTTTGTGTTACGCGGCCTTCGCTGAGCAGCTTTTGCAGCCGGGGCACAAGCTCATCGCCTTGCCCTTTGGAGATTTGCGCGTCCGCGCCCACCTGTTGGGCCTTGTTCTCATTGGCGTCCGAAGCGATCGACGAGAACAAGATCACCGGCAAATGAGCCAGATTCGGCGTCGCACGAATTTGACGAGTAAGCGTCAATCCATCCATCCGCGGCATTTCAATATCCGAAACCACGGCCGCGACTTTTTGCGAGCCATCGCTGCTTTCGGCAAACTGCTGATTGAGAAAATCCCAAGCCTCGCGGCCATCACGAAAGCCGTGCAAGTTAGTGTAGCCAGCCTCGCTCAGACGGTCATGAACCATCGCACGCAACAGTGGCGAATCGTCAGCATAGACAATTGGCAATTCGGACTTGTCCGTCGTCTTGGCTTGCGACTCGGCTGGATCCCGATTCAATGACGGCATACCCAACCGGGCTCCCAATGACTCAAAATCCAACATCGGAATCATCGCGTCATCCAAAAGAACAATGCCAGTCACAGGTGCTGAGAGTCCCAGCGTCTCCGGAACAGGCTGCACATCTTGCCAGGACATCCGGAAGATGCGTTCGACGTTCTCGACGCGAAATCCAATCACATCTTGATTAAATTCCAACAGCAGCATCTGGTCTTCAGGGCTATCTTCATGCTGCTCGTTTGGAAACAGGCAACGAGACAAATGAGCTAACGGCACAACCTGGTCGCGGACGCGGACGACGCCTTGCAACTGCCCATCATGGTTGCCGGGAGTGGGAGTCACATCGGTGATCTCCAGCACCTCGCGAATCTTGGCGACGTTGACGCCACAGCGAAGCCCATTCACAGAGAAGACGAGCACTTCCAACTCGTTCGTCCCGGCTTCCAGCAAGATTTGCGTCTTGGATGAAGAGAAGCGACTCACAGCAAGGTTCCTTCGCATATTCAAAATTTGACTACGACGCTCCCGCGCCACCGCCGCCCCACCGTGCCTGGAATTGGCGGTGTAGAAAAATAGCTCAAATTTGATCCACACAGTCCGGCTAAGCGACGATTTTGCGAGAATCCGGTTATGCGGATTGCTCGGGACGTGATATTGCAGAAATTGGCACGCCAGATAGGGATGTGCGGGAAAGTTTTTCCCGTTTCCAATGGAATACCCCAACGGAGTCCTGCGCATGGCTGGCTCGCGACTTTATTCGCCGATCGCCGTTGCCACAGTCTTGATGACATGCACGGTTGGTTGCAACGCATCGCTCACTGAGACCGTTACGTGCAAACAGATGGAGAACGCGCTGGTCGATGAGGAGATCAAAACGATTGATGACCTCTATCAACGCCTGGCCGCCGGTTTGGTGCCGGGCAGGACGCAAGATCAGTTGTTGAATCGCGATTCCGCCGCAAACTTCACCTCCATTGAGCGAGACTTGCGGAACACCTACATGCAGGCGCCGTACGAACACCGCACGCTTGAGCGGGCAAAGGAACTGCTGGCCGCGGAAGTGACTTGGAAAGTCAACGAACAAGACATCAATCAGATCACTCGCGTCTACTCGGAGAACACAGACTACACGTCAAAGTTGCAGAACACTTTGCACTGGGACGTTGGCATCTACTTTGATGTTTACACTAACGACGAAGGAACGATCCTTTGCTGGCAGAGGATTGAATAGCCACGCCGCGCAGCAAACGCAAAGTGCGACGCCAGGCAGCGCCGCCTCGCAGAGTTTAATTCAATTGTCAAAGATCGTGATGGCAATCTCCAACAAAAGCTGCGCAGTGGGCAAGAGCAGGATGCCAAAAATCTGGTTTTTGTTGAGCTGAGTCGTTCGCGTGCGGACCCCCGCCGCAGGCCACGGGGCGGATTTCTGTTTTCCAGGGGGCGCTCGGTGCGGATGATAAGTAGGTTATTCCATCCCTTTGTCTGCCAGTCCGTTGCACCAAGGATTAGCACCATGGGTGGACTGGTGGGCTAACGTCTTTGGATGTTCTGCCATTGACCGTTGGCAGTTCTTTTGCTGGCCAGCGACGCGCGGCTTTTCGCAACTCAGATCTCTGCGGAGTTGAAAAGCGGCAGAGGGAAACAGTTCAGATGCGATGACCGCTCATTGCCCCACGCACTTGCGTTTGAACTCCTCCCATTCTTCGTTGGTCATCTGCTCTTCACTCTTAAGCAGCATCTTGCCGCTTTCGTATCCCGGCTCGTCAGGGAGTTCGATCTCATAATCCACGAACACGCCGTCCGATTTCCGTACCCAAATGGTGCCGCCTTTGTTCTCCAGGCCGGGACCATCGATTTTGTATTCGCGGCATTCATGTCCGTTGCGTGTCGTGTCTTGTTGATAGTCGATCTGCACGCTGCCTTTTTCGGCCAAGGTTGGTCCGTCTTCTTTGCGAACAACATCCACAATGCCAATCACGAGCTGATCCTCAGGATTGACCAGGTGTCGCCAGGCGAAGTTCAAGCTGGCGAAGTCAAAGTCATAGCTGTGCCAATACCAATTCTTGACCTCGGCGCGGAACTCCATCTCGCCCACTTTGGCGGTCACGCCAGGGATGTCCGCATCAAAGTCCAACACGGCCCGCTGCTGCGGTTCACCATCAGCCGTGAGCAGCCAGGTCTCGAAGTGCTTGACCGAAAACCGGTTCTCCCAATCGATGTCCGCAATGACCAACGTCGCGCGCGAATCGCCCTTGTGCCACTTCAGGCTTTCCAGCGTGTCTTTGTCCTTCACGTACAGTGACACTTCGCCAGAGTTCGTGCCATCAATGTTCGACTTGAGGTAATGGTAGACAACGCCGGTTGTGATCTTGTCTGGCTTGTACCCAAACTTGGAGATCTGCGCTTGGGCGGAAGCGGCCGTGCCGATGAGAACCAACAGCGGCGTCAACGCGAAGAATAACCGAGCTTGGATCACGATGTAATCTCCTCTACTTAGGGTGCATTGAATCCGCGGAGAAAATCAGCCTTGTATGCATTAACATCAACACCATAGCTAGAAATGACGCCATCACTCGCATACTCCCCAGTGTACGAGTTGCAGCGTCGACATTTCATCAAGTGCTGGCCGAAGGGGACGGTCGACATCTTTGCCAGGCAGATTGGACAATTGGGAGACAGAAAATCAAGTGTCACAGGCGTCAATGGTCGCCCTGCCGCCAGGCGCTCTTCCACTTGTTCGACGAGTCCGGCGATCTCGGCATGCTCACCAATGACTCGGTCGTTCTCACTCCGCCACACTCCCCAACATTTCGCGTCGACAGTGTCAGCAACCTCAAGAAACGTCTGGCAAACAAAACAAGTGAACTCCGTTGAGCCCCATTGCGTGGGGCCCAGCGTGAACCAGCTGGAAAACAACAGCCACTCGTCGCCGCACTGGTTGCATCTGTAGTCGTAGCCGGTCGCCATCTATCGCTCGCGGTTGTTGCGCATAATGCGGCAAACACGAACTCAAATATACCTGTTGATCACATTCTCCACCCACTCCTGCCGTCCGCTGGAATTCGTCGCAGCTTCGCCCTTTTGCAGCATTAAGTCCGACAATGACGAGAGCGTGTGCTTGCCGGCTTCAATCTCTTTGCCAAGTCCTTCATCCCAGGTGGCGTAACGACCGCGAATGAAATCATCCAATTGCCCGTCCGCGCGAATGGCGGCGGCGATCTTCAGCCCTCGGGCGAACGCGTCCATCGCGCCGACATGCGCGTGGAACAAGTCGATCGGCTCAAAGCTCTCGCGACGAACTTTGGCGTCAAAGTTGATGCCCACCGGCAGGCCGCCGTACTTCAGCAGCGTGTGCATGATCTCGGTGGTGAGATAGATGTTGGTGGGGAACTGATCCGTGTCCCAGCCTAAGAGCAAGTCGCCCGTGTTGGCGTCAATCGAACCGAGACAACCCTGGCAGCCGGCGTAGTCCAGCTCATGCTGCATGGTATGACCAGCGAGCGTGGCGTGGTTGGTCTCGATGTTCAGCTTGAACGAATCCATCAGGTCATACGCGCGGAGGAAGTTGATGCAGGCGGTCGCGTCGGAATCGTATTGATGTTTGGTCGGCTCCTTAGGCTTGGGCTCGATGAGGAATTGTCCATCAAAGCCAATCTCCTTGGCGTAGTCGACCGCCAGATGCATGAAGCGGCCAAGATGATCAAACTCGCGTTTGAGATCGGTGTTCCACAAGTTCTGATAGCCTTCTCGACCGCCCCAGAAGACATAACCAATGCCGCCGAGTTCCTTGGAGACCTCCAGCATCTTCTTCACCTGGGCCGCGGCGAAAGCGAAGACCTCGGCGTTAGGGCTGGTGGCCGCCCCGTGCATGAACCGCGGATTGCTGAACAGGTTGGCGGTGCCCCACAGTAGCTTGATGCCGGTCCGTTGTTGCTCTTCCTTCAAGACTTCAACCACGGCGTCCAGGTTCGCGTTTGTTTCGGCCAGGTTTGCGCCTTCGGGCGCAATGTCGCGATCATGCAAGCAGTAATACTCCACGCCCAACTTGCTCATGAACTCAAACGCCACGCGGGCCCGATTCTTGGCGTTCTCCACCGTGTCCGCCCCTTCCCACGGACGATGAGCCGTGGCCGGGCCAAACGGGTCCGCCCCGCCGCCGCGGAACGTATGCCAGTAAGCCACGGCAAACCGCAGGTGCTCCCGCATCGGCTTGCCTTCCACAACCTCCTCAGGGTTGTAATGCCGAAACGCCAAAGGGCTATCCGTCTTGGGGCCTTCATAGGTGATGCGTTCAATTTCCGGAAAAGCAGGCATGCGGAACTCCGTGACTTATGCGGCGTGCGTCGTCGACGCGTGGTTGATGATGCTCGATGAGAACGCCGAGTATCGAATTGCGTACCGGGAAAGTCAAACAGCCAAATGGCTGGCTGTTCGGGCACACATGTGCGCACATTTGGCGCAACTAACGTTCTGCGCCGCAATGGCGTAGGGAAGCAACGCTACAGTCGAGAGCTTGGATTACCGTCGGCGGAATCGGCTTCGGACGATTCGTCCTTGGGCTTTTTGATGATGACGACGAAGTGGGCAACGTCACGAAGCTCATTCGCATCCGCTTCTTCGTCAGCCGAGACGGTTTGCATGGAGACGATGCCGGTTTGCAACAGCGGCGCGCGATCGACAAGGCGGGAAACGGTGCCCAATCCGCCGTCGCTATGGAACTTGCCACACAGATGCACAACAAGGGGTTCGCGGTGCGGATGCGTGGCAAGGTAATCGGTGATCGCCTCGGCCATGGCGTCATCCTTCAGGCACTGGGCTTCGTAGAAACGTCGCATGCTGTCATCGGCTCCGGCTCCGCCGTGCCCATGCATGGCGCCTTGGAAGTTAGCCCAATAAGCATCTTCCGGCGCGGAGGTGGTGCGGGGAACATACACGGCGTCAGATCCCGCGGCGGGATTCCCGCTGGCGAGACTGCTGGCGATGCGGCGGGGAACGTTGCCGGCGATGACGTCCAGGCCATTCTCCTTGGCGAATTCCACAATCGGCCGGTAGTGTTCCTCGTAGTTCGGCCAAGGCCGCGAATGTTTGCGAAATGTCTCTTCGTCGATGGTGCCGCGGAGATAATCATTGAGCACGCCTTGCACGTCGCGCTCGAACATCTCCATTGAGATCACCAAGTCCGGGCGCAGCTTGTGCATTTCTGTGACGAGCGTCAGTTGCATTTGATGGCCAGGCAAGCTGTCGTGCTCTTCGCCCAGGAAGACCACATCGCGACCGGCCAACGTCTCCGCGGCGGCGGCGGCTTCAACGGTTTCCGCGGTCCGAGGGTTTAAGATCGAAGGCGAATCGACCGGGCCTGCCTGTTGATGCGTTGGAATAGAAAGCAGAAACGCGACGAGAAATGAGTAGCTCATGAGTCGGTCAAGTCAGGCAAGCAAGAGTGAATTGGTGGCGCGTTGGGATACGCAAGTTGCAGCCATTCAAGCGTAAGCTGCGACCAGGGGCTGTGCTACGCCTGAGTAGGAAATTCCGCTCGATTGCGACGAACAACACAGGCTTAGAAGGGTTATCCCCGGCTATTGCGGCATTGCTTGATCTGATGCCTTGGGCGCCATGTCCAACAGTTCCTGCTTGGATGGAGAATTCCCCATGGCGAATAGCTCTTTGGATTCGGAATCGCCGTCAAGCTTGTGCAGCGAACCCTCCGGCCCGTTGATATAGATGACCAACTTATCTGCAGGAGGCGCCGGTTCCACATTCCCGTCGATTGTTATCGTGGCGTCCGCATTTAGCTTCGCCGTATAGGTCTGGTCCGTAAAGTCCGGCTTGGTGATGGTGATCAAAACAACGCGCGGTGTTCCGTTCAATTCTCCGGCGACCTGATACGCGACGGTGCAGTCTTCCGGATCTCCGGAGAGCGAATCATCTCCCCAAATGGCTTGCGACTCGAATTGTCCTCCACATCCAGATAGAAGCAGGCTTAGCGCAAACAACGCCGCGACAGGCAGTTGTTGGCAAATGGAAGTTGCCATTTGTGACATCGTGGATCCCTTTGTTCAAAGCGAATGTGACCATGAACGATAACTGGCGATCCACCAGCAGACAACCAAAAGCCTGGCGTCAGTTTCCAACGGCTGTTGATTCTTCAAAACAGCTACGACATTGCCGCGAATGAATTTCCACCGCAGATGTGTTGTCAAACAGGCAATTATGACAAGACCGTGGCGGGTTGAAGCTGGCGGCGACTCTCCGCAGCAGACGTATCCGCAGTCAGGGAGATCTCAGCTTCCCAGGCACCATCAGCACTGGCCGTGACCGTCCAGCGCGGTTGCACCACCACGGACTGATGGATTAACTCGCAGCCGGCTTCCGATTGACTGACGGTCTGGACGGGAAACGCCCAAAGCGCGGCTGATTGAGAGAAGTTCAACTGAACGTCGATCCCCAACCATTGATCGCATAAGGCGAGCGAATCCGTGGGCGGCAAGTCCAACTGCTTGCCAAGTTGCCCAAGCTGATTCTCGCCGATGTGGAAGTAGCGGTCATCCGCGCCGGCCGGCAACCCCGCGAAGTTGAACTCCGGCGCGAATACGAATGTCGCCTGCGGCAGGTTTTCCAAGCGATAACCGATGCGAATCGTTGACTGGCCGGCTTCCAGTGTAATGCGCTTGATCAGGCGAATCTTATGACCGTCAACAACGCCGTTCCGCGACAACTCGACTTGCACCTTGTCCTCGCCGCGCCGCAGTCGGGCTTCGTAAATGCCGTCGGCGAAATCGCCAAGCTCGTCCGCTTGATTGCGGGCGACTTGCTCCAGTGTTGTGCTGGATGAATAGAAGTGATCGACCAATGTCTTGCGCGGCCGGGCGTCGTAGACGAGATGCTGATCCAGGTCCGGCTGTTTCAGCACGACGCGATCGTGAATGCTGGCAACGTTGTCTTCATGGTTTGCCGCCTGATGGTTGATGATCTTCTCGTGGTAGGCTTCTTCGCGACGGGCCAAAGTTGCCAACAAATTGTGCTTGATCGCAAAGATATCCAAGCCATAGATCCAGCCGCCTCGCGCCGGTGAGACCAAGACGGAAAGCTTGTCATTCTCCAGGCAGACTTCCCGCCTGGCGTCCAGGTTAAAGTCATCGATTGCCGCGTCGGTCCAGGTTTCGCCACGGCCTTCAAGTTTCCGCAGGGCCGACTCAGACGCGATAATATTGCTGAAGACGGCATTCCGCAGATGCGGCAGGTAGATGCCGCCGAACGCTCCGTGCCAGTAAGCACAGTTGCATTGCGCTTTGTGCAGGAACTCCTCCGCCGAGCGGAACTCCGGGGAATCTTCATGGCCTTGCTCGGCGTGTTTTTGCAGTCGCGCGCTGGTCATCATCATCCGCGCGTACATCTCATCCGCTTCCGGGTATTTGACTTTGAAGTTTCTCCAAAACCCGCCACGGATGAACGGCGCCAGTTGAACTTGTGTGTCCGGCGGCAATTGATGTCTGGCTGCGGCCAACTGCTGTTGCGAAGACGCCGGCAATGCCCATTCGGTCATCTCACGATAACTGGCGTCCGGCAGATAGATCTTGCCCACCGGAGGAGTGCTGTCGATGGCATCCGCCAACGTGGTCATCTGCAGCCAGTCAGCGTTCTGTTCGATGGCAGTGAAGAACCGCTCCAGCCAGCCGTCTTGATAGACGTGTTTATGAGTTTCCGGCCAGGTGCCGAATTTCTCGCCATCATCGCCAAAGACAATCACCGCGCCGGGATGCTGTTCGGCAATCGGCCGCAGATAGTTGATTGTCTCTTGAGGGTCAGCGAAGGGGATGGTGTACCGCAGTCGCTCACTGGCCGGAAAGATAAAAAGCAGGTTGCCGGCATCTTCGGTTAAGAAATGTCCGTGGAGTCGATCTTCAGCAAGTCCAGCGTTCTTGAAGTGGAAATCATCCAGCACGGTGTACTCAATGCCAGCGGCTGAGATGTCGGACGTGAGCGCTTGCTCCCAGACTCGCTCGGCCACCCACATGCCACGAACGCTGGTTGAGAAGCGCTGCTCAAGCTTTTCAGTGAATGTGCGGATTTGCCGACGCCGGTCATGCGGCGTCAACATCGGCAAGATGGCTTCTTGATAGGCGCCGCCCAAGATTTCCAACTGGCCGTCGCTGACCAGGCCCGCCAAGTCATCGAGATACTCGGGATGGTGCGCTTCCAGCCAATCGAACAGACAGCCGCTGGTGTGAAGCGAGAACTTCAGCGACGGATGGCGACGAAAGACTTCCAGAAACGGCGCGTAGCTTTGCTGAAAGGCCGACTCAAAGACCGAATCAAAGTTGCCCACCGGCTGGTGGTTGTGCAGGGCAAGAACAAGCTTCAAATGCTGCGACATGGTTGTCAATGCTAGCAAGGTTGTGGGGCGATCACGACAAACGGTTCGCTCTGGCTGAATTCTACGGAGATTGGCCGGAGAAGGCAGCGGCGGTTTTCATGAAGGTTGAGGTAATTTGTGCGCAACCTCCAGCATTTAGTGGGGACCTAACGGGCTTGATGAACAAGCGAGATTGGATCATACGTCCGGTCTCAGATATCGTAAGGGTGACAGCGCATTGCTGCTTGCCGCCCCAAACTTACAAGCAACGCACTAAGGGAACAGATCATGCATAGGACATATCTGCTGTTAGGCTTGATTGGCTTGCTCTCAAGTGCTGCTTGGGCAACTAATCAAGACGCATCCCAAGCTGCCAGGCAAGTTGATCTCTATTCGCAACGCTGGGACACGTTGTTGGATCAGATTCCCGTCGGTACAAATATCGAGGTCGTGAAGGAGAAGCTGTCGGGAGTCGGCGAGTTGAGTGAGTGGATTCCGCTCGGCGGCTCGGGAGCGGCGACCTGGATATTTCGGATTGATGACGGTAGTCGGCTTGTCATTACGACTAAGAGAATCGCTAGCGGCGACGTCATAAGCCTTGCCCCCACCATTCTTCCGGGAACCGCAGGCATTCTTTTTCCGCATGGAACGATCACACCTTCGGGGCCGTTGATTGTTCCTGCTTTCGGCGGTTTGGGAGCGCCTGTTCGCAGACAGCCCAACCTAAGATGAAGTCGTGACGCCGTGCCGCTTTGCACTCAAAGCCTTGCGGTAGAGTTCCGCATAAGCCGCTGCGCTTGCGTCCCAGGACCAGTCCTGATTCATGCCGGTCCGCATAATCCCGCGCCACTGTTCCGAGTTTTGGAACGCGGCCAGCGCGCGATTGATTGCGTCGTCACACGCGGCTTGTGTGAACTTCCCGAAGCTGAACCCGTTGGCAGCGCCGGCTTGGAGTGTCTCGGGGCTGGCGTTTGTCACGGTATCCGCCAGGCCGCCGGTTTCGTGGACAATCGGCGGTGTTCCGTATCGCAAGCTGTACATCTGGTTGAGGCCGCACGGTTCGTAGCGGCTGGGCATCAGGAACATGTCGCTGCCGGCTTCCAGCAGATGGGCCAACTGATTGGAGAACTCCAGGCGGACTCCCACCTGGCGCGGCTGGGCTTCATTGAGCGCCAAGAGTTCGTCCTGATAGCGGGCTTCACCTGTGCCCAGAAAGACGAACTGTGCAGCGCCGCTTTCAGTGAACTTGCGTGCTGATGCTGCGGCAAGGTCGATGCCTTTTTGTTCGCTCAGGCGCCCTACCAATCCAATCAACGGAACGTGCGGATCTTGGGGCAGGTTGAACTCACGCTGCAACACGGCCTTGCAAACCGCCTTGCCTGACAGATCATCGATGGAATAGTTGGCCGGCAAGTGCGGGTCGGTCGCGGGATTCCATTCGTCATAGTTGACGCCATTGAGAATCCCAAACAAGTGCTTTGAGCGGAATTGCAGCACACTTTCCAATCCGCAACCTGCCTGTGCCCCTTGAATTTCCTGAGCATAGCGAGGGCTGACCGTCGTGATGAAATCCGCGAACGTCAGTCCTGTCTTCATCAGGTTCAGTTCGCCGAAGTATTCCATCTGCTGCCAGTTGAAGTACTTCCAGTCCATCCCGGTGAGCAGCATGTCCCAATGCCAGAAAATGCCCTGGTAGGCCAGGTTGTGAATGGTGAAGACGCTGGCCGTGTTTTCCCATTCGGGCACGCCAGCAAACTCCGTTGCCAGATAGGCTGGCAGCAACCCGGTTTGCCAATCGTTGGCATGAAGAATGTCGAATGTTTCGCCCAGCAGTCGTGGCAGTTCCATCACGGCCTTGCAGAAGAAGGCGAATCGCTCGCAGTTGTCCTTGTAATCCTGGCCGTTTTGTTGGTAGAGCTGTGGGCGGTCGAAATAAGCATCGTTCTTGATCAACAGCACCGGAACTTGGCTGCTGGGAAGCGTAGTTTTGAGGACCGATGCAGGAACATCCTTGCTGCCGATGGGCACTTCAAATTGGATGCCTGTCTCTTCGATTGGTTGCTCGGCGTCCCAAATTCCGCGATAGGCCGGCGTAACAACGCAAACTTCAATTCCTTGACTAGCGAGCGCGAGCGGCAAGTCGCGGCTGACATCGGCCAGTCCACCAGTCTTGGAGAATGGCGCGACTTCGCTGCTAGCAAGGAGAATCTTCACGGGGCTCTCGGAAAATCACTTTCAGGGTTATCGCATCGGGGGGGCCGCTGGCAACCAATCGGCCTCAATCTCTTTATTGTATGGAAATCGAACAATCTGGCGAAACTAGTGAACTTTCCTGGATTTTCCGGTACTAAACACGTAGTCGGGTTGTGCCGATTGCTGAAGCGAAATCCTGCTGGCGACACTCGACAAATCCGGCATGCCAAGAATCGAATGTTGGGTCGCCCAAACAAACACGTGTAGAATAAGACAGCGAATTCAAAGCCATTGTTCAAACGGTTACTGGCAAAGCACTTGCCAACACACACTTCTTGAACCGTGAAAATAGATGTTCACAAGGTGACCGAGGAGTACTTCGCGCGGATTCACCGCGCGGCGCTGGTGCTTTCCGGGAATCCTTGGGATGCCGACGACCTGGCCCAGGAAACTTTCCTGGTTTTGGCTCGCCAGGTGGACCGTTTTCAGGGCCGTAGCAGCATTTATACGTGGCTCTACGGGATTTTGTTGAACCTTGAGCGGCGTCACAGGCGACGAAATGGCATGCGGTGGCGCAAGCTCTCCATTCTTTGGGGAAATGAGCCGAAGAACCGCACCGCGCCGGCTGCGGAAACGCCCATTGAGGTCGCCGAATGGAAGGCGAGTTTGTGGTCCATTGTTTCCCGACTGCCGGACGGGCAACGCCAGGCGCTCGTTTTGAGATTTAGCGAGCATCTGTCCTATGAAGAAATCTCAGTCGCAATGAACTGTCCGCTTGGAACGGTGAAGTCCCGAATCTTCAACGGCCTGACTTCGTTGCGAGAAGCCCTGTCCGGGTTGGAAGACGTCGATATCGCACAAATCCCACCGCATGCTTGGGAGGACATTCGCCATGTCGTTTGAACCGCGTTTGGTTCATCCGTCCGCCGGATCAAATGAAGCCACGGACCATCCGTCCGTCTCGGCTCATCCCGCGCGCGGATTGGATGAGGGCCAACGCGAATCGGATGCGCGTAATATGACGTCCAAAGAAGAGACGCCAGAAGAAGAATTGCCAAAGGAGTTGCAGCTACTTGGCAAACAACTCGGTCGAGAGTCCATCCGTTTGAGCGGATATTATCCGGCCGTCGCGGATGAACAGAACTTTTTTGACAAGCTGACATACGCTCAATCAAAGCCAAGCCGGCAATATTGGTTTCAAAAGCTTTGGGCACGTTCCACTGCGGCCGTGTTGCTGTTGGCGTTGGGAATCGCGTTTATGGGCACACCGTTTGAGCCGCCAGCCGCAGACAACACAAATCCATCGGCAAACCCGCCCGTTGGTGAGAGCTTGTTTAACTCGCAGATGTCCACCGTGGGAGCAACCGAATCCGACGTTCCGGACGTGCGTTTGTTGCGGGGGCTTTCCGGTGAGGAGATCGAGGGACTGAGGGAGTTTGAAAAGCCAGGGACGCGCATTTCGCTTTGAACACGATGTTTTTTGAACGCCGTGTTTCTTGAACACGAATGCTTCATGAAATTATGTTCTTTGAAGGGCTAAGCAAAGTCGCCTTCTTGCAACCAGGTTCACCGCCTTAAGATGTCTGCAGACCGCAAATCAAGCCTTGGTCGCCGGCGAGTGCTAACATCGCTTCGCGTTGGCGTTGTGGT
Organism: uncultured Planctomycetales bacterium; assembly: GCA_937982665.1. Lineage (GTDB taxonomy): Bacteria > Planctomycetota > Planctomycetia > Pirellulales > S012-138 > CALJLD01. The sequence goes on along the minus strand of CALJLD010000180.1, from coordinate 2,452 downwards.
TGCGGCCGTTGTGTTTGCGAGTTTTGCTTGGACCGCGAATTCTTTTTGGACGCGGTCGGCGAAAGCGCAAGATCCAACACCCGCCGCGGAACTCCAGACTTCTGCTGAACAGCAGAATCCAGCCCAACAGTTGAGCACGGCACCCGGCACACTCAACGCTCAGGCAATTTCCAAGCAACTCTTTGCGGCCACAGTCACGGTCCGCTCAGCTTCAAACAAAGCACCTGAAGTTGATGGCCTCGACAAGGACATGGAAGAGCTGCAAATGCCGCAGCTCAACCCGTTGAAAGTGCTGGTTTCATCGGGAGTTTCCCTGGGCGATGGCCTTGTCATCACTTTCTCAGCCGCGCTGCCCAAAGCCGAGTATCGCATTACGCTTCCCAACGGCGATCAAGTCACGGCCCGACTACGCGTGATGGACTATTACTCCGGTTTGCGGCTGTTGGAAATTGAGAATCAGGACATCCCGCATTTGGACGCATCCGAGGCTCCGCCCGAAGTGGGCGAGGCGATTTTGTCCGCCTCCGCGGCTGGTATTGAAAAGCCAGTCCTGGCGTTGGGCATGTTGTCCGCAACAGAGCGAACGCTATCTGGTACGGACCTGCCGCCTCTCTATCAATGTGACCTTCCGAACACGGACACTTCGAGCGGCGCGGCGGTGGTTAATTCGGCCGGACAACTTATTGGCATTATCGCCGTTACCGGTGGTGAAGCCGGCAACGATTGGACATATGTCGTTCCTGTTTCTCACGCACTCCGCCTACGCACGGCATACAAAGAATCCAACGAAGAAGACCGCCAGGCAGGCAAAGTCGTCATCTTGCGACATCGACGTCCTCATGTTGGCATGACTCTGGAAGTTGGCGAGCAAGTGGGCGAAGTGCTTGTGGAACATGTGGACGAAAACGGCCCTGCACATAAAGCGGGACTGCGCCCCGGTATGGAAGTCATCTCTTGCGAGGGGATTCCCGCGGAGAGCGTTTATGCCGTGGTTGGCATGGTGCTCAAGAAGCAGCCAGGTGATTTCCTGGAACTTGTTGTGCGGGATGGAGATTCCGAAAAGCCAGTGCGCCTGGCGCTGGAAGGCGGCGAACTCGTTGAGCCATCCGGCATCGCGCAGGAGAATGGGTTATACACCCGCAATCTGCGAATCGGCGCGGACCGGTTTGAGTTTGTTCGTCCGCTGTCCGTAGATGGTGACGAAGATGTCCCGGATGAGTTGCAACAAGTGATGCAGCTAGTTGAACTCTTGCAGCGGCAAAAAACGCTCTTTGCCGAATACATCGACCGGCTCCGCAAGGAGAACCAAACCTTGCGCGATGAAAACGCCGACCTTAAGCGGCGTTTGGACAATCAAGAACCGCTTGATAACAACGAGTTGGACGACAAGCGGTAATCGGCGCGGACTTAGGCATTTCTTCCCGCCCGATGAGAGCAGTCTTTCGCGATTGCTGCGAAACGGCCGGGCTCTGGATAGAATGGGCCGATGATTAGCCATTTGGCTTGCCTGCTTTCTTTCGGAAAGCCGAGTTCCATTGCAACCGCAGCGATTTGTGAGCCCTGCTATGTCTAAGTATTTGTACGTCCGCGGCGCCGCGGTGTCCCGTTACGGCTATTGTCGATATACCGGAACTTTCTTGTTGGCGTTGTCCGTCCTTGTCATTGGGTCCGGCACGTCCGCGGCACAGCAGGATTCTCAAGCGGCCAAAGTGTATCAACAAGCCCGACAGGCATTTGCCCAACAGGATGTGGATCTGGCCCTAAGGCTCTCTGCCGAAGCTATCGAGTTGGACCCCAGTTTTTCGCCTGCCTGGCAACTGCGTGGAATCCTGTTTGAAAATGGACGGCAGCACAAAGAATCCATCGCGGCCTATTCCAAGGCCATCGAACTTGTGCCTGACGACGCCGCGACGATTGACCGTCGCGGAAGCGAGTACTTGCTAGCCAGCGAGTTCGACAAGGCCATCGCCGATTTTGACAAAGCCATTGAGCTTGCGCCGGAACTGGAACGCCGGCATTGGAAGCGCGGGATCGCCTATTACTACGCAAAGAAGTATGCCGAAGGCGCGGCACAATTCGAACTCTATCAAACCTATGATGCCAATGACGTGGAAAACTCCGTTTGGCGATTTCTCTGCATGGCCAAAGATGTTGGCGTGGAGCAAGCGCGGAAGGAATTGCTGCCGATTGAGAATGACCGACGCGTCCCGCTGATGGTGGTATACGCGATGTTCCGCGCCGAAGCGGAGCCGAGCGATGTTATGGACGCGGTCAAAGCAGGCGATCCGCCAGCGGAAGAACTCAAGCGTCGCGAATTCTACGCGCACTTGTATCTTGGGCTCTACTATGACGCGCTGGGTCAACAAGACTCCGCGACCAAACACATGAACCAGGCTGTTGAACGCGAACTCCCCGGCTACATGTGGAGTATTGCCAAAGTCCACGCCGAGTA
>CALJLD010000179.1 GCA_937982665.1 uncultured Planctomycetales bacterium | reverse complement strand
GGCATGACCTTCGGCGGCCGCGTGACGCAACTGATCACCGTTGGCGTGGGTCTGGAAGATTGGGAATGGGGCGTCACACTTTGGGCGCGGAATCCGGAATTCCTCAAAGAGATCGTCTACACGATGCGGTTTGACGAGGCGAGCGCACGCTACGCGGAGTTCGGACCGTTCTACACCAGCTACGTGATGTCCGCGACGGAAGTTTTGGATCACTGCCGGGTTGGCGTTTGAGCGAACGCCACTCACCACGCTACATGTGCGCTTGGCACTTGCTGCTTGCTTCCAAACGACATTCCAGCATGCGCCGCCGCCCATGTGTGGGCAGCAAAAAGAAAGTACCCACCGAGGGTCGATGGTGGGGGCATCGATGATTCCCGGCGGGTACAGGTGGATCAAGCAGAGATTGTCACATCAGGCGAAGAGTTCATCAACCGCTTCGCCACCGTCCACAACTTTAATCGGCCGACCGACAGAACTGAAGTTCTCCGCGGCGGCATCAATCTTCAAGCTCTTGCAGATGGATTGGAAAAGATCCGTCACGCCAACGGGCCGGTCCGTGACGGCGTCACCTGCCGGATTGGTCTTGCCAATCACCTGCCCGCCTTGCACGCCCCCTCCGGCGAGGGCCACATTGAACGCACGCGGAAAGTGATCGCGACCCGTGCGTGCGTTGATCCGCGGCGTACGACCGAACTCGCCCATCCAGACGATGAGCGTTGAATCCAGCAGACCGCGATCTTTCAAGTCGCGTATCAGTTGTGCGAAAGGCTGATCAACCTGCCCGGTCAAGTTCTTCACGCGGTTGAAGTTGTCCTGGTGTGTGTCCCATCCGTTGGCGACAACCTCAACAAACGTCACGCCAGACTCGATCAATCGCCGAGCCAGCAAACAACCACTGGCAAAGTTCCCTTTGCCGTAGGCCTCGCGCGCGGCGTCCGTCTCTTCGGAAATGTCGAAAGCCTTCATCTGTGGACTGAGGATCATCTTGGAGGCCTTGCGATACAAGGCGACGTGATCCTGCACGTGGGCTTGCGCATCGCCTCCGGAGGTTTGCAATTTGTCCAAGAGATCGAGACGGCGGCGAAATCGATCTTCGCCCACGCCTGGCTGCGAGTTGGCCGGCGCTTGACCGCTGCGCGTAACCGCGAACGGATCGAAATCGACACCCAGGAATCCGCCGCCGGTGCGGTTGCGGCCCGGATTGCCCACCAGCACAAACGAAGGCAGTTCGCAGGCGTCGTTGCTGATTTGTTGTGTGACCAAGGACCCCAACGTGGGATACTTGATGCTGGCTGTCGGGAGATAGCCGGTGTGCAGCAGCGAGGTCGCCCGAGGATGGCTGCCTTCGCGGCTATTCATGGAGCGAATGATGGCGATCTCGTCCATCACCTTGGCCAGATGCGGCAAGTTCTCCGAGACTTCGATGCCGGGCACAGAAGTGGAGATGGCTTTGGTCTCGCCGCCATTTTCATGGCCAGGCTTGGGACTGAAAGTTTCAAACTGGCTGGGCCCGCCTTGCATCCAAAGCAAGATGCAAGCCATGCCGCGTGCTTTCAAGTCAGCCGCTTTGGCGGAAAGCAAATCATGCCAACCCAGTGTGCCCGCAGCCAGCGATGCGGCTGTCACTCCGCGGAGGAAATCGCGGCGGCCGACAACCGCTCCGTTGCGTACGCGGACATGTGTGTGGCGATGAAGGTCCATTGTTTGCTCCGTGACGATACTTTGCTGCGGTGTTGTTTTCGTGCAAGGCCGTGGCTTGTACATCAGCCCGGCTTGTGGTTGACGAATTCACTTCCTAGTTGCGGTGCAAGAACTCGGCCGTATTGATCAGCACCCAAAAGATATCTTCAATCCCTTCGGCTCGGCTATCGATACCCGCCAGGTAGTCCCGGCAGGTCTGCAACTCGTCCTTGCTGGGAACTCGCGCCAGACAGCGAAGGTAGAGTTCCGTGACGGCTTCATCGTTCTTGGGAAACTCACGCAAGATTTGGGCGAGTGCTGATCCGGGACGGGCCGCTTGCGTTCCCGCCGTGATCGGCTGTGAATTCATCATGTAAAGTGCCTGCGGAATGCTTCCGGTGACTTCGTCGCGGGGCACACTGGGATCGTAACCAAAGGTTGTGTTGAAAGCCGTTCGCTGATTCTGCCGCCCTCGCTGGTTTCCGCGGCCTCGCGCAGCACCAACGTTGCTGCCGCCTAAGACTTCCGTCAAGATGTCGTACAGTTGATCGCCGCGAAGCCGTTGAGGGCAGTTGGCGGCGAACGCGTCTTCCGTGTAATCGCGCCTGGCGCGGCTAACCCGTTGATAGGCGTCCGTGTTGGCAATCGTTTCGTAGAGCCACTTCACGTTGTAGTCCGCGGCGATGAACTGTTCGCAAAGGAAGTCCATCGTTTCCGGAGCCGAACATTGACGGTCAGGCCCAAGATCATCAATCGGTTCGTAGAACCCTTCGCCCAGCATCTCTGCCCAAACGCGATTAACGAACGCCTTGGCAAACCATGGATTCTCTTTTGAGGTCATCATGGCCGCCAGCGCGTTGCGGCGACGTTCGTCAGACTGGCCTTCGGGAATGACCTTGCTGTTGACGAAGAATCGCGGCCGCATCAATGTTCCGCGCGAGGAAGGATCCTCCAGGTCGGACATGTAGTGTTCAGGACCGCGAGCCGGTCGACGATTTGCTTGTTGGTTCCGCCCGCGTCGGCCAAGGTTCTCGCGCGATTGCACCTGGAATGTGCGGGGACCGCTGTCGTTCTGCACGGCGCGAACTTGCACGCGGGGCAGGAACGCGGCCAACTCATGGAACTGCTCACGCTTCCAACGGTCGGTTGGATGGTCATGGCATTGAGCGCATTGAATTTGGATGCCCAGGAAAACGCGAGAGAACTCCGCGGCCACCTCCTCACCATTGCCGAAGTGAGCCATGTAGAAAGCCGTCTCGCCGTTCTCGCGGACGTTGCCCGTTGCGGTGATGAAATCTTTGGCGACTTGCCTCCAGCTGGCGCCCTCGTTGAATTGATCTTCCAAATAGCGGATCAATGATTGTTCGGCGATATTTCCACGAGGGTCACTCTGGCGATAAAGAATCACATCGCGCCAATAGCGCGCCCAGTTTTGGCCAAATTTTGCGCTGCCGAGGAGTTGAGCAACGACGTCTTCCCGTTTTGCCTCGTCGGTGTCCAGGACGAAATCCATCACTTCGTCAGGAGTGGGGGCTTCACCCACCAGGTCCAAATGAACGCGACGCAGAAACGTCGCATCGTCTGTCAGGACAGCAGGCTCACCCTGCAAATGGGCCTCGCGCGATAAAAACGAGTCGACCCGCGATGCCGCATCGACCGGGTCGAGGGCCGCACTCGAGTTGATGTGGGTTTCCGCAGCCGGGAGCGAAGCCGTTATGTCTGATGAGGAAGAACCGGCTGCAAACTCCTCAACCGGCGCTTCCTGGGCGGAGAGCGCTGAACCAAACGCGGCGATGCCAACGATGGTTCCGGCCAACAACACAAACAGCAAACTGCGGTGAAACTTGAGCATCTGCACTTCCTTCAGATAGCGCGAGCTAGAAGTGAGTTCCGGCGACCCGCTTCAGGGGGGTATTGTATCGGAAAGTTGGGAAACCGTTCCGCCGTCAATTCCGTGACTTACGAGATTCAACCCCAGGCATTCCTGGGAAGTTTCGAGCCTGATTGCGAATGCGGCGTATTCTGCAAAACCTTCCCAAGAAACGACTTAGCGACGGCGACCAAGGCCACCGCCGCTGGCCATCTAACAAGCCAGAAGTATATCGTTTAGCAGGTGTCACCTGTCCCTAGGAAATTCGGACAAATCTCGTGCTTCCGGGGCCTGCCATGTGGCGGCAGGACTGTGATTGAGGTCATGGCGTGGAAGTTTGCCCCAGGCCGATCTGCCCATGAATTTGCTGGTTATTCCGGTCACACGGCGCGCTTGAGCGCGGAATGTCGGGACATCGCGTTTTGCGGACAGCTCTTGGTTTTCCCAGCATTTGCCCCGGCGTACGATGACGAAAGGCGCATAATTCCCCTCTTGCTTTGCGGCATATGATCCAAATCCACGAAATCACCGAGTGGAGCGAATTGTCTTCGCTGCGGCTGGCGTGGAAGCTGTTGCTGGCGCGGACGCGGGGAGCCACGTTTTTTCATTCTTGGGAATGGCTGAACACGTTCGCGGCCCACTTTGGAGATGATGTCCGCCCACGGATTGTTGTCGCCAGCTTTGACGGAGAGACGCTGGGCATCTTGCCGCTAGTGGTCAAAGCGGAGCGCAATCGCCTGGGCACATTCCGGGCGTTGACGTATCCCTTGGACGATTGGGGAAACTTCTACGGACCGATTGGTCGCGACCAAACGCTGATCTTGCGGGCAGGCCTTCAGCACATTGCCAACACGCCGCGCAACTTTGATGTCATTAACTTGTGTTGGGTGCCTAAGGAACGTCACGATCGCGGACGCACTCGCACGGCCATGCAAGCGGCCGGTTTTCAAGCCCATCAACGGCGCGAAGCGTCCTCGGCATTTATTGACCTCCAGGCAACCTGGGAAGACTATTGGGCATCTCGCAGCAGCAAATGGCGGAACAATGTTCGTCGTAGCGAACGCAAACTGAGCGAAGCGGGCGAAGTTGCGTATGTCCATTACCGACCGCGAGGCAAAGCTTTTGATGATGCCGATCCAAAATGGGACTTGTACGAATCTTGCGAACGAATCGCGGAGTCAAGTTGGCAAAGCCAATCAAGCACTGGCACAACGCTTTCGCATCCGCAGATCCGAGACTTTGTGCGGGACATGCACGAAACGGCGGTCAACGCCGGCGGCTTGGACTTGCACTTGCTATACGTCAACGATCGGCCGGCCGCGTTCGCTTACAACTATCATTACCGCGGAGTGATCTCCGGCTTGCGGACAGGCTTTGATCCCAACATCAGCCGCGATGGAGCCGGGACTGTCTTGATGTATCGCTCCATTCAAACGGCTTATGAGTGGGGCGATGAAACGCTCGACATGGGCGCGGACTATCTGGACTGCAAAAACAACTGGCTGACATCAACGGTCGCGGCGTATGCGTACAGCCATTTTCCGCTGGCGGTGCCCACCGCGCAGCTGGTTCGCTTGAAGCGAATCTGGGAAGCGCGACGCGAGCGCAAGCTGGCCGCCAAGGAAATGCGAACCGCGACAGAGACGCCGGGCACCTGAGTTCGCGCGGATTGTTTGCGGAGAACAAGCCGCTCCGGCGATAATTGATGCGATGTCCGCAATCGCAAAAGTTGAAAGCCCGCCGCCAGATGAAACGCAATTCGGCATCCGGCAATTGCTGGCTGCGATGTGGCTGTTGGCGTGTTTGTTGGGAGGAATGGCCGAAGGCGTGCTGTTTCTCTCGGCGGCGACGCTTCCGATTGGCTTAATTGGTCTCTCGCTGATCAGCGGACGAGTTGGCGAGATCGAGAGACCGCGTCGTTGGATTGCGACCGTCTCTTTGATTGTGTGTTTGCTGTTGTCTTTGGCCATATTCTCTGTTGGCACACCCGGCCATTTTCCAGCGTGGCTGACGATCTTCACCGGCGTGTTATGGACGGCGGCCGTCTTTCTTTGCGACCTGGAGCGCCGGCGTTGGATCTATGGTGCGATCATTCTCATTCAGGCATTCCTGACGTTCGCCTGCCTGTTTACAGAAGATGTGCAGTCCATCTCAGGGAATCACGCTGTCGCTTCGCCAACCCGTGCTTGTACCGAACGGGGAGTTTTCATCGGGCAGCTGTACCTGGTGACCGACCCGATGAACACGCCGATCATTGAGCAATACACGGGCGCCTTGCCTCACAGCGACAAATTCTCCGCCAGCTTTTCTGATGCGCACTTGTTGATTTTCGATCCGAGTTTGCCGGAAGTCCTGGCGAAGCTGCCCAACGATGCTTCACGTAAGGCCGCGCTCTCGGCTTTGCTTGACAAAGACAACCGGCTGCGCTTCCATCAGAATATGATCCTGGTTGCGATAGACAAACTGGGCTATCCGCCGGGGCAGTCCGCGGAACTTTGGTGGGAGCAGAACAAGCGCATCTTTGAGCCAGAGTACGACGTTAAGCAGGCTGCCCAGCGTGCATGGGGCTGGGTGGAGCGGTTGGAAGCGTCCGCCGCGGCTCCCGCGAACTCCAACTTGCGATTCCGGATCAGCTGTGCATACGCGCGCGATCAGGAGCTGCGCTACGGCGAGGATGTGGAGTTGTCCACAGCCTGGGAGCAACTGGAGCGGGAGATGGCACACTCACCGGGAAAGGCCGCAGAACTCCGTGAGCGCAATGCGGAGATGTTCGGCTGGTAGTCACGAATCAACAACACCGCAAGACTGGCGAGCGCCTTCGTTTTCCTCTGTGGCCCGTTCCCTTTTTCCGTGCCTCTTTCCGTTAACCCTTCAACTCAAAGTCAAACAGCCCGGCAATCTCTTCGGCGGACTTCTTTCGCAGGCCGGTGAAGCGTTTGTAGAGTGCTTCGACATCGTCAACGCCGAGCGAACCAAGCAGGCGGAATTTGTGCGTGAGCATGTCCGCAAGTTTGTTAGATTCATTCCGGGCATGGCCGAGTGGATACATGACGAGACCGCTGGAGAGCGTACCGAGTTCGGCGTGTTCGATCTCCAGCGTGGTGGGGATGCCATCAGGATAACGGCGGTCGTATTCATCGCCGCCGTGGCGGAAGTCAATCCGCTCCATCAAGCTGCGCGTGAGCGTATGAACGAGCGCCTCATCATCGTAATCGGCTGGGACGAGCATCAGTTCTTTCCAGCTGGTGGACTTCTGCTCAAGCGCTTTTCGCAACAGCGTGCCGATGATGTAGACCATGGAATGATCCGCGCTTTGTCGCGTGCGCGGGTCGCGCTTGGCCGGGTCACCAATGATGCTGAAGGCCGGCTCATAGATGGTGATGCTGATCTTCTTGATCTGCTCGGCATCGTTGAGGATGGCCGGGTTCTTTTCCAACAGGTTGATGAGCCCTTGAATGGCGCCGGCCGATTGATGCTCGTACAGGCCGAGTTTGAAGTGCATGCCCATCACGGCGAAGTCGCTACCGGCCCCAGAGAGTACGAGCTCAAACGGGCTGGAGTCTTTGGCTTCCGGCGGCTCAAACAGGCAGAAGATCGCCTGCGGATTGCGGAAGATATCGGCCGGGCCGATGAAGCCGCGCATGGCCCGACGCATGGCGACGACGCCGGCTTCCGAAGTGATGGCCGCTGAGGCACCTTTGGAATCAGAAAGTTGCTTGCCAGCGCGAATGGCGCGGAAGGGAATGTAGTGCGCAACCAGAATGCCGATGGCCGACTCAATCTGTTCCGGCGTGGCTCCCATGATGGCGCCGTATGTGGCGGCCGAAGCGATGCCGCCATGAACCACGTGATCAATCTTGTGATCTTTGAGCCCAAAGACCTCGGCCAGTCGCCCGCGGATCTCGTCCAGCAGGATCATGGCCGCCAACGTTTGTTCGCCATTGAGATTCTTGAGTTGGGCGGCGGCAACCGCCACGGGATAGAAATCATTGTGGCCGAATTCGCCCCGTGTGTGACCGCGCTCCGGGTTGTAACCAAAGTTGGTGCCGTTGGAGTCCCATTCGCGGGCGGCCGAACTGTTGGCCAGCACGGCTTTCTCAGGACTGACATAGTCCGTGGTTCCCAAGAGCGGGACGCCGCCATCGCCTGCGCCGCGCGGATAGTCGCGGGCTTCGGCAAGTAGCACGTTGGGAGCATTTGTCCCAAGCGCGATGGCCGAGACGGCACAAGCGATGCTGTCCAAATGGAATTGTTCGATGCGGTCGAAGACATCGTCATTGGGCTGGCCCAGCTTGCCGGACATGAAATCAACGGCGTACTGACCGATGCCGAGAGCCTGATTGGAGTTGGCGGGAAGCGTGGTGTAAGCGGACGATGCCATGAGTGAGTGCCGGGATTGCGAAGTACGGAATGACGTGGACAGGTGTTGCTGGCAGGAGCATACACACAAACGCCTGGCGCAGTAAACCAACTACGCCAGGCGGTGAGTTTTAAAATGTGTGTGGCTTAAGCGCCTGAAGCAGACGCTTCCGCTTTGGCCAACTTGCCGGTTTTTCGCGAACCGCCGCCGGCGTTGGTTGGTGTCTCGCTCCGGCGGGTGAGCCAGAGCAAGACCGGCGATGCCACGAAGATTGAACTGTATGTACCGACGATCACGCCAACAAACAGGGCGAACGAGAAACCGTGATCGCCCTGGCCGCCAAAGAAGTACAAGATGGCGACCACAACCAACGTTGTTCCGGACGTCAGAATTGTTCGGCTCAAAGTTTGGTTGACGCTGGTGTTGATCATCTCCTCGGTCAGGCGGGGACTCTTGCCTTTGACTTCGCGAATGCGGTCAAAGATGACGATGGTATCGTTGAGCGAATAGCCCACCAGCGTGAGGAATGCGGCCAGCATTTCCAAGTTGATCTTGAATGCGTCAATGGTGGGAATGCCGACGAGATACGCACTGAGTGCGATGGCACCCAGCGTGATTAACACGTCATGGATCAAAGCCGCCACGGCGGCAAAGCCGTAGGAGACTTTTTGAAACCGGACCCAAATGTACAGCACGATGAAGAACAAGCTGGCGATCATCGCCGCGATTCCGATGTTTCGCGTATCGGACGCCACCTGGCTCCCGATGTTGTTGGTGGCCGGGAAGACGGGACGGGAATCAACGTTGCTCTTCACTTGAGCAAGCCAAGCCGAGGCCTCTTCCCAAGACCGGCCAGTGAATTCCACTGTCCAGTTGTCATATGCTTGTGTGCTGTTCAGAACGTAGTCTGAGTCATCGCCTGCGAGGACGTTGAATTGGACGTCCGAGCCAACAACTTCACGAATGATGCTTTCGACATCTTGCGCACCGATCTCATGCGTGAATGTCAGTGCAGCACGAGCGCTGCCGGACGTTGTTTCCGGTTGCTGATCTGTGCCTTCCCCAGCAGGTGGCTGCTGGCCGGTAACATCGCCGGGAGGGGGCGTTTGATCGCCTGAGCCCACCGGAGGATCAGTTCCAGTAGGTGGATCTTGCGTGGGCGGATCTTGCAGGCTAATGAATGCGGCGTTCATGACCGGCAATCTGGAAAGCGCCGAGAGGCCGTTTCCGCCAGAGTTGTCACCTCCAGAAGAGTTGTCGCCGGCGTCATTGCCGCCTGAAGAATTCGAGTTGTCATCCCCTGCGTTGTTCCCATCACCTGCTGGCGGGTCGTTTGCCGGGCTAAAGTTTCCGAACGGATCATTGTTCAGCGGATCGTTCTCAACGGCTGGGGCCGTTGCTTGAGCGAATGCCAACGTGTTGGTATCCAACTCGCCGACAAAGACCTTGCTGAGGATTGTCTCCACGGCAATGAGCGACCGGTTGGACGTGTTCACCACGAATTCCGGATTGTGGTCCGTTTCGTCCAGGTAAGTGACCTCAGAAACGGAAAGGTCAGCCAAGCTGGCCAATTGTGGCAGTTGCTCATCGAACTCGTCGTCCAGCCGTTTATCAGCTTCCACGGCTGCTGCGGCCTCGAGGATGGCGTCAACATCAGCATCCTCATCACCACCGGTCATCTCGTCACGCTCTTCGGCCGAGTAGCCGTTTTTGATTTCCGTGATGAGTTCCGTCCGCTTGGCAATCCTGAGTTGTGCGATCAGGTTGGGATCAACGCCGTTAAGGTAGTTCTCCAGTCCGCCGCCACCTTGGGCATCATCAACTTCTTTGTTCCAGTTTTCGATCTTCGTACGGACGTAGTTGGTATCGTAGCGTTCATCACCACCTTCGGGCGTTTCATTCGCGAAAAGGATTTGCGCCTGAGAACCGCCGGTGAAGTCAATGTCAAGGACGCCGGACCCTCGCATCACAACCGCACCCAAGCCGGCGATGATCAGCACGACCGAAAGGGCGCCGCAGACCATTCGCTTGCCAAGGAAGTTGATGTTGGTCGAGGTAAACATGCGCATCATTGTGAGCTTCTTGATGCGGCGCGTGCGCTCGCCGATCTCAAACACGACGCGCGAACAGAACACGGCCGAATACATACTCATCAGGATGCCCAGGATGAGCGTCACGGCGAATCCCTTGATCTGATCCGTACCGATGGCGTACAGCACCACCGCGGTGATCAACGTGGTCAGGTTGGCATCCACAATCGTGGTTGTGGCTCGGGCGAAACCATTGCGGATGGCCATGCGCAATGCGGCCCCGCGAGTGAGTTCTTCGCGTATTCGCTCAAAGATGAGCACGTTGGCGTCCACCGCCATACCCACGGTCAACACCAGCCCCGCAAGCCCAGGCAGGGTGAAGGCCGCGTTGATGCTGATCATCACCGCCAGGATCAAGACCAGGTTGGTAACAAGCGCCAGACAGGCGACGATTCCGGAAAAGCGGTAGTAGATCAACACAAACAACAGGACCAGGCCCATGGAAACGGCCATGGCCATTTGTCCGCGAGCGATGGTGTCCAAGCCCAATGTGGGCGAGATTTGTTGTTCGCGTAGTGGAGTTTTGTTGAGTGCCGCCGGCAGACTTCCGGCGTTGAGCACTGCCACAAGGTCCTCAACCTCGGCACGGTTCTTGAAGCCGCCGGCGATTTGACCGCGGTCCGAGATCGGTTCGTTCAAACCGGGAGCGGTGTAGATTTCGCCGGAGAGGGCAATCGCCAGGTGTCGGCGGTAGTCATCTGCCGCGTCAGGCTGGTGTTCCGTGGTGAGTTGCAGAAAACGACTTGCGCCTGTGGAATTGAATTGGAAATCCACGGCCTGTTCACCTTCTGGCGAGAGGCCCGGCGCGACTCGCCGCAGGAATTCACCATTCACATTGTAGGGATCCATCATCACCAACAATTCAACGGTATCCGGCACATCCGGGTCTTCCGAGGTGATGACACGCGTGATGAAAGTGCCGCCAGTTAAGTCATTGATGCGCTTGCCGTCTTCATCAGGATGAATGGGCACCCAGTGAGCGATTTCACGACCGCCTTGGCTGAGGACCTTCTGCTCATCAGGAAGTGCGGTGGCATCGACAATCGCCTGAGCGTCATCGCGCTGATTGGCTGTGATGCGGAACTCCAACGAGCCCAGATCAACGATCTGGCGTTTGAGTTCGTCAACTTCAGCTTGTGACACGCGGGGAACGATAATCTCCACCGCGTTCCCCTGCCCGTAGGGACGAATCAGGATTTGCTTGGTGCCGGTAGGGTCCACGCGGAGGCGGACCGCGGCAATCAACTGATCCATATCGACGTCTTGGCCAGCTGAGCCGACTTTTGTGGCGTCAACCTCATAGACCAGATTCACACCGCCGTAGAGGTCAATGCCGAACTTCGGCGGCCAACCCAGGGCGACAATGGCAATTCCCGCCAGGACGGTGAATGTGATCAGCGAGATCTTCCAGCCATAGTCCGGCATCCGGACGGCGCTGCTGATCAAGCGACCGGCGAGATAAGCAACTACGATGATGCCCGCCGTAATCGCCAGCTTCCAAAGCGGATGCAGTCCCGCTCCCAGCGACTGAGTTTCGTTGGCTTGAGCGAGCGGAAGAAGGAAATTCCAATACATGCGTGTGTTCCCGTCACCAAAACCGTTTGGTCCGCAGGTTGTTTTTGCCGTGGCCGGCGTCAGCTTGCCGCGCTTGTCTTAAAGCCTTCCAAGCTGTACCAGCTGTTCACAACGATCTGCTTGCGACCTGTTACTTCGCGGTTGCCGTTTTTTCCGAGGACTCTCCAGAGCCTTTGCCGGCGCCGTCACGAATGATCTCGTGAATGGCCGCGCGAGACATTTTGATTTTTGTTCCGTTGTTTTCATCAACACGGATGACCACTTCATTTACCTCGGTATGAACGCTCACGACAACGCCGTGAATGCCGCCGATGGTAATGACTTTGTCATTCTTCTTCAGGGCTTTGAGTGCCTGTTCTTTCTCTCGACGGGCCTTGGATTGTGGCCGCATGAAGATGAAATAAAACAGGACCATGATCAGGATCATGGAAGGAATCAGTGGGTTATCAAAGAACCCAGGAGCGGCGGCATCTCCCCCATTTCCGCCTGCCGCATTGCCACCGTCCGCGCCGCCACCATCTCCCCCACCATTTTGTTGGGCAAACAAGACAACGGCCGAATACAGCTTGCTGAACACCACGATTCCCAAAAATAAGAGACGCCGACGGCAGACGTCGGCGATCACATCCGATCAGTCATTCCTCCTGATGAGGAGCAACTTCCGCAAATCCGGCGTCCTGCTGTCATGGCCGCTTAGCCGGGCTGGCTGCTGGCCAAAACCAAGGAGGGATTTGCCGTAACGGTCAGCTATCATATGAAGTTAGGATTTACGCGACAAGGGGAGGAACATGCCCTCGACGCTGCCCCCGACAGGCGGTTTCTTGGGCCAAATCCGGGCCAGCAACTGCAGAAATCCTGGCAGCCGCTTGCCGCTTGTCCAAGTTAACGGCTAGTTTGGAGCTAACGGTCAATTCTTGGGGACCATCCTTGCTCCTCCGTGATACTGTCCAGGATACTTTCCCGCGACTGCAACCCAGCTTGTTCTCACTTGGCGCACCTTGCAGACGCTGAAGCGAACCACCATCTCAGGCAGAACCTCATGCGTGATATGCGGCCATTGTTTTGGATTTCCCTGGCGATCTTCGTCTGGGGGCTGGTCCTGGCCGCCGGAGTCTGGCTCTTCGCCGGTGATGACAACAACCAGTGGATGCGACCGCTGATTGTGATCCTGTTCGTCGATGGGTTTCTGGGGTTATGGCTGTTGGCGCTGTTTGTGCGTCAGCGGCGCGAGCGGGATTGAGCAAAATCGAATGTCTTTGCCACCCAAGTCAATTCGTGATGCAAGAAATGGCAGGCAAGCGATGACTTCTTCGCGAACGAAACGGCGTTTGATGGCCTTCTCGATGACTAAGCTAGAATGACCACCGGTTTCGGCTGATTGAGACGCGGCCATACGGGCGTCAATCCTTGTCCAGCACCTCAAACCCATTGGCCCCGATGACGTTCAGGCCGCCGTCGGTGTTGTCGCGAGTGAAGCCATCATAGGCATTCCGCGCCAGGTAGATCCGCATCTTGCTCCCCTGCTCCGGCAAACCGCGGTGGCCGCTGGTGCCAGGCGCTACGGGACCGGGGCCAGCCCAAGCTTGGCGCCAGTAGCGAACATAAACCAGGCTCTCTGGCTTGATGCTTTCGCCCTTTTCGCAGGTGGCAACTTTCACCTCCGCCACGTAGTAGGTCCGGTCATAGCGGCCAACACGTTCCGGCTCGCGGGCAAAGACGGCAGTGACTTCGCCGGTCACCACGTGTGTGGCCAGTTCGCGGAGCTTCTCCGGCGGGAGGTTGGGCTTCTCCGCATCCGAAAGCGATGAGAGGAAGCAAACCAAGACCAACGACAAGACAATCGGCATCGATTTGCGCATCAATCGACCTCTATTCTTTGAGTTCAATGTTGAATCGTCGCCCACTCAACTTGACGTTGCAGGTGGCTATGACGTTACAAAGCACTCGAATCTGATTTGGCGAGGTCAGAAGTTGCCGCACTTACGCAACGATCAGACTTTTTCCAGATCGCGCATTCGCGGCTCAAGATAGGCCACCGTGCTGTTCATGCTGGCCAATTCGATGTAGTCATCTTCGGGGATTTGCACGCGATAGCGCTTCCGCAGACTCATCACGATGTCCAGGAAGTCCATGCTGTCCAGTTCGAGCTGTTCGCGGAAGCTGACATCATCCTTCAAATCGCCGAGTTCTTCATCGGGGGCGATTTCCTCCAGAATCTCCAAAATAACTTCCCGAATCTCGGCTGTTTGCATGCCGAACTCTCCTCTGTGGACAGCTTAAGTGCAAAATGGTCGCGCGCATTTGCAGCCAGGGAGTGAATCCCCAACAGGCATTCGTCTCTCGCCTGAGAGTGGATGCTTGCGAATTCGCTCGGCGGTATTTGGCTAAACTCGCTTAATAATGACGACCGAATTGATGCCCAGCATACCGAACGAGTTGTTCAAGATGTAGGTGGGCCGCCCGATTTCTCGTGGTTCGTTGAGGACGAGGCCCTCCAAGTGGCAATTGGGGTCGAGTTCGTCCACATTGATGGTCGCGTGGCAGATGCCATCCTCAAATGTCGGCAGATTTCCGGCCAATTCCAGCGCTCCGGCCGCCCCCATGGCGTGACCGATAAAACTCTTCGTATTGTTAATAAACGTGCGAGGACTGCCGCCAAAGACCTTGCGCAGGGCCTTGCATTCTTGCTCATCCCCGGATGCCGTGCCGGTCGCGTGCGTGCTGACGATGTCAACTTCGTCCGCGTTGAGATTGGCCTTCCGCAGGGCAGCTTGCACGCATTCCGCTTGGCGCGTGTCGTCCGGCAACACAAAGTCTTTGGCGTCACTGTTCATCGCATAGCCGACCAGTTCGCCATAGATCTTTGCCCCACGTCGCTTGGCGTCGTCCAGGCGTTCCAGCGTGTAGAGGCACCCGCCTTCGGCGACGACAATCCCATTCCGGCCCGTATCGAATGGTCGCGAGGCTTTGGTCGCATCCGTGTGGCAGGCCAACGCTCCCTGGCTTCGGAAGCTGGCGAAGATACCAAAGGTGTGAACGCTCTCGGAAACGCCACCGCAGATGGCCAGATCGCATTCGCCCAGCCGCAACATTTGCGAGCCTTGAATCAAACCCGCGTTGCCGGCTGCGCAGGCGGCACCGATGGTGTAATGCGGTCCGGTCACGCCCATGTTGAGCGAGATCTCGCCGGCGGGGTTGTTAGCCACCGTGCGGGGATTGTGATGGTGTGACCAGAACTTGACGTCATAGTCGTAGCCGGCCAACTCGTAGATTTCGTTTTCGGTCTCGACGTTTCCGTGTTCCGTAACGCCGACGTAGATGCCGATACGGTTGGGATCAAGCGAGTCAAACGCCAACCCGGAATCGGCAAGTGCCTCGTGTGCACAGTAAATGCCGACGCTTCCGGCCCTGGTTCCGCGGCGGCGGTCCTTTTTCTTTTGGTGCCGGGTCTCTTCAAAGTCGCAAAGCCCGGCGTGCGTTTGGCCGACATAACGGATTTCGTAGTCTTGCACGCCGCTGCGTCCGGCCAACAATGCCTCGCGATACTCGCCAAGGCTGTTGCCATTGGGTGCGGTCAACCCGATTCCGGTGATGACAATGCGATCGCGATCTTCCGTCGCCGTGGGCATGCTTGAGCCGCTGCTGGACATCCGTTGAAGTGAGGCGCGCATTTTCCTTGCTGGCGACGCTGATCAGCCGGCGATGGACAAAAATGCACGAACCCCCGAAATTACCTATCGTGCGACCAAAACACAACCGGCTTTCGATGAATCGAGTCGTCGGAAGTCTCGATGGGAATTGGATTTTGGTTGAGTGCACCTGCTGCTGCTCATACCCTTGAACAGCCCCACGTGATCAAGTGCGCAGGAATTTGTACGCAATTGCGAGGATGAGATGGCGCCGAGAAACGCTTTTCAGATGTTTGTTGCGATTTTGTGTCTGGCGGTTGCAGGTTTGCCTTCGGTGGCCCAGGCGAGCGCTAACTCGCCCAGACAAGAAACAAACCAAGATTCGCCCGCCATCAAGAATGTCGTCCTGATCACTGTGGATGACATGAATTATGACTCGCTGGGCGTTACCGGCTGCAAAGTGCCGGACATCACGCCGAACATTGATCGGCTGGCCGCTTCCGGGATGCGATTTGGCCGTGCTCATGTGAACATTGCCGTTTGTCAGCCTTGCCGCAGCGTGCTAATGACGGGGTTGTTTCCTATCAACAACGGCGCTGAAGGATTTGGACCTGTCAATGATGACGTGCCGACGCTGATCGAAATCCTCAACTCGGCCGGCTACCAAACGGGGATTCTCGGCAAAGTGCGACATCTCAAACCGGCGGCCAAGTTCGCCTGGGGGATGGCGGCTGATCAACCGGAGTTGGGCAACGGACGTGATCCCAACTTGTATTACGAGCGGACGTTGTCCTTCATTAACGAGTCCAAAACGTCAGGCAAGCCATTCTTTCTGATGGCCAATTCGCACGATCCGCATCGCCCCTTCTCGGCGAGTGATCAAGAGCAGCGACAAGCGACCAACCGCAATGCCGTCTTCCCGAAACCGCCAAGAGTCTACGAACCAAATGATGTTACGGTGCCTGGCTTTCTGCCGGAGCTGCGCGCGGTCCGGCGAGAGATGGCCGAGTACTACACTTCAGTGCATCGAGCGGATGCGACCGTGGGCGCGATCCTCAATGCCATTAGCGAGGCCGGCGCCGAGGACGACACAGTCGTGATGTTCCTGAGCGACCATGGGATGCCGCTACCGTTTGCAAAAACGAACTGCTATTTACATAGCACGCTTACGCCTTGGATTGTTCGCATGCCAGGTGTGACGAAGGCCGGGCAAGTTGATGACAAACACTACATCTCCACAATTGACTTTCTTCCTACTGTTTTAGAGATCCTCAATGTTCCGGCGCCGGAGCGATTGGATGGCACGTCGTTCTTGCCGCTGCTTCAAGGCGAAGATCAACCCGGTCGCGAAACGGTGTTGACCACATTCCACGAGACTTCCGCCAAGCGTCGTTTTGAAATGCGGAGCGTGCATGACGGCCGCTTCGGATACATCTTCAATGCGTGGTCAGACGGCGAAACCGTATTTCGCAACGAATCACAAAACGGCCGTACCTGGCAAGCCATGCGTCGCAATGCCGAGAACAATCCGCAGATTGCGGCCCGCGTGGAGTTGTTTCAACATCGCGTTCCGGAAGAACTCTACGATTACGAGAAAGATCCCGATGCCCTGCACAACTTGATTGATGATCCGGCCCATAGAGCCGATGTTGCGCGGATGCGGGAATTATTGCGAAAACAATTGGAAAAACTGGACGATCCCGTGCTGTCCGCTTATCGTGCGGCGACTGGTCAGGAGTAATGCGGGTATTGAAAGTTGAGTTTGTTGCCGGTTTGTTAACGAGGGCGCTTTGGGAGCGAGTTTGATGACGCAGCGAAAGTGTGCCACTTTGACCGCGATGTTAGTTTGGCTGGCATCTTGTGGACTTGTCAGCGCGCAAGAGACCGGATCGGACGCCGCGCGAGTTCGTGACGATGCTGGCCCTCCCAACATCCTGTTCATCATGACTGATGACCATGCAGCGCATGCGATCAGCGCGTATGGCAGCAAGATCAATCAAACTCCCAACATGGACCGCCTGGCGCGCGAAGGCATGTTGTTTAACAACAGCTTTGTTACCAACAGCCTGTGCGGACCTTGCCGCGCTGTGATCTTGACTGGCAAGTACAGCCACGTGAATGGCTTCATGCAAAATGGCAACCGCTTTGATGGTTCGCAGCAGACGTATCCCAAGTTGCTGCAACAAGCCGGCTATCAAACGGCCGTCGTCGGCAAATGGCATCTCGGCACAGACCCAACAGGCTTTGATTACTGGCACGTCCTCAATGGCCAAGGTCCCTACTACAACCCTCGCATGAGAACGGCCGATGGACAGGTTGAACACGAAGGTTACACAACGGAGATCATCACCGACCTCGCTTTGGATTGGCTGGAAAAGCGAGATCAATCCAAGCCGTTCATGCTGATGTATCAGCACAAGGCCCCGCACCGCAATTGGCAGCCAGGGCCAAAGTATTTGAACATGTACGATGACGTCACAATTCCCGAGCCGGATGACCTCTTTGATGATTACGAAGGTCGCGCCTCACCGGCCAGAACTCAAGAGATGACCGTCGCCGAGCATCTTAACGCGAACGATCTCAAGCTGACGCCGCCGCGAAACCTCACCGAGGAACAGCTCAAACTCTGGAACGAGGCCTATGAACCAAAGAACGAAGCTTTCCGCCAGGCCAACCTGACCGGCAAAGACCTCGTCCGCTGGAAGTATCAGCGCTACATGAAGGACTACCTGCGGTGCGTGGCGGCCGTCGATGATGGAATTGGCGAGGTGTTGGATTACCTCGATCAAAAAGGATTGGCCGACAATACGATTGTCGTCTACACATCCGACCAAGGCTTCTTCCTAGGCGATCACGGCTGGTATGACAAGCGATTCATGTATGAAGAATCGGCCAAATCGCCGCTGTTGATTCGCTGGCCCGGCCATATCAAGCCCGGCAGCGTCAACAATGATCTGGTGCTCAACCTGGACTTCGCCGAGACCTTTCTGGATGCCGCCGGCGTGGACGTTCCGGATGACATGCAAGGCCGCAGCCTGCTGCCTGTGCTTGCCGGCAACACGCCGTCAGACTGGCGAAAGAGCATTTACTATCACTACTATGAATTCCCGGCCGTGCACTCCGTGCGACGCCACTACGGAGTTCGCACTGATAGCCATAAGCTGATCTATTACTACAACATCGATGAATGGGAACTGTTCGACTTGGACAAAGACCCCGGCGAAATGACCAGCGTCTTTGACGCCGCCGAGTATTCCGGCGTGCGAGCCGAATTGACGGATGAACTCAATCGCCTGCGCGAACATTATGCCGTGCCGGAAGACACACGGCCGGTCAGAAGAAATCAATAGAAGCGCAGGTGTGGAAGATCCGCCTTTCTTAACCGACAGACAATCGTCTTTTCCTCGCACGGAGTAAACATTGGATGGCCGTCAGGGTGCAGTGCATGTCTTGTAGCGCAATGCTCAAGGCACCAGAACATTTGATCGGAACGACCGTCGCATGTCCCAAGTGCAAGCAGCAAGTCCAAGTTGTGGCAGCAGCTGCGCAGGGCCAAAGTAATCCCGCCAACGCATTGGATGACTTGGCCGCCTTGGCTTCGCAAAACCCAAACGTTGCGCCAGCAGGATCTCCGAATCTTGGTTTCCCTCAAGCACCAGGCAGCCCTGGCGTCGGTGCATCGTTTGGTGGCTATTCTCAACCGCGCAAGAAGAAAAGCCAAAAAGGCCTCTGGATTGCTCTCGGTTCGGTAACGGCGGTTCTGATTGTTGCCGTTGTTGTCGTCGCTTTGTTGCCGTCCAGTGAAGATGACACGCCGCGAGCTGAAGTCGCAGCTAACGAGGCCGATGAACTTGGTTTTCGTATCGGCGATGTCGTCAGCTTCTTAGACGGCGTGACTCCAGTCCGCGGAGTGTACGAATATTCCGTTTCCGGTCATCTTGCCCGAATTAGATTTTTCGATCATGAACGCAACTCGGAGGTCGCGCGCGATGTTGATAAATCGCTATTGACTCATGCGTTAGATACAGAGATTCCCGACGGCATCTCGATGCCATTTCTAACCATGCCGATGGGTGGCCCGTTCGTTCCGGACCGGCTTCAGCCGGTGAACTTGTCCGAGCCCATCTATGTACGCGTTCCCACGGAGCATCGAGAAATCGACCGCAGCGGGTACGCTCGACTCTTCCTCAGCTCGGATCGGTCAATCGCTACCGTCACGCATAAAGATGACTCGCTTGGATTGTCCGATGATGGAGTTTCTATTTTCTCGTATCGTTTTCAGGAGAATCAACAAGTTGCCGCTGTCGAGTTGACCAAATCTGAAGGCTACCCAATTGGATTCCTTTCGGATGACACGACGGTTCTTTGCTCAACGCGCAATGGCATTCTGCAATCCATATTGCGAGACGGAGAACTCCTAAGGCAAGCAGAACAGGTTCTCCCATACCAGACGTCGCTGTTCGGCGGCATCGTCAATGACCAAACCTTGTATTTTGGAGAAACACACCGGCTACTCTACCTTCTTGATTTTGCAAACCAAAGAATTCCCTATAAGGACGGGAAGATCATTGGCCCAGCGTTCTCAGCAAATCGCAAGTACATGGCGATTCGACAAAAAGATCGAGAGGGCGTGATCGGCGCTGACGTTGCCTTGCCGATCTTGATCATTGATTGCCAAAAGATGGAGTTGGCAGCAGTTATTGAATATGAGGATGGCATCCACTGGATGGCGTTCAGCGATGATGGTACGAAGCTTGCGGGCCTATACTACAACAAAGTCATTGTTTTCGATCTTCTTTCCTGTGAAGCAATAAAAACGATTCGTTGTCCCGCCCTCGCTCAAAAGATCGTTTGGTCAGGTGACAATTATCTCCTACTTATGCATGGCATCGGCCTTGCTGACAATCAATCGGTCAAGAAGTACACTCTTATCGACATTGCGCGAGAGGCGCCCATTGCTCAATGGAACGACACCGAAACCGTAAGATTCTTCGATATCGCCTCGCTAGGGAACGGACAGTTTCTACGCGTTGTCAACCTTATTTCCACGAACTTGCCTTACCGAACAACAGACCTTGTCCTCCACAGCTTGCAACTTCCTGACCCTTCGTGGGACTTGGAGGGCCCGGTTGGAGTTCACCTGGGCGATGCCAAATGGGATATCCCGGAAGTTCATCTCAGCATTCAGCCAAATAACTGAACCAAGACAATTGGCATCAGATTGTGACCGCCTTATTCCTTGGCGGTGCTCGCTCCCAAGCGTTCGACGGCAATCTCTCGCAGCGCGCGGAGATCCAATTTGCCGGTCCCCAAGACGGGGATTTCTTTGACTTCCACAAAGCTGTCAGGTGAGGGAATAAACACCTTCGGCAGACCGGCCGCCGAGAGTTCGCCGCAAAGTTCAGCGGCAGGCTTCTCAAACGGGACATGTACCACAACGAGCTTTTCGCCTTTGCGTTCATCCGGCACCGCAGTCACGGCGACACGCAACGTGTCTTCGTCCGCGCCCACCAACCGAGACAATGCTTCTTCCAGTTTGACGTGCGGCACCATTTCGCCGCCAATCTTGGAAAACCGGCTCAAGCGGCCGGTGATGTGGACATAGCCGTCTTCGTCAACACGCGCAATGTCGCCTGTCTTATACCAACCGTCCTGCAAGACTTCGGCCGTTTTCGCGGGATGATGCAGATATCCGCGCATGACATTCGGCCCGGTGACCCACAGCATTCCGCTTTCGCCCGCTGGCAGCTTCTCGCCAGAGTCGGGATCGCGGACTTCAACCCTCACGCCCGGTATCGGCCGGCCGACACTCCCTTCGCGGACCGATGACTCGCCTGTAGGTGAACGATGCTGGGGTATGTTCACGGAGACCAATGGCGAGAGTTCCGTCGCTCCGTAGCCTTCAACAGGCCGCACGCCAAAGCGCTGTTCAAACGCGTCGCAGAGTTCCTTGGGCAACTGCTCGGCGCCGGCAACAACAACATCCAGCGACGCAAAATCTTCCGGCTCGCACCGCTTGAGGTAATTTCGCAGAAAGGTTGGCGCACCAATCAAGATGCTCGCCTTGTGCTCACGGCATAGGCGGCCAATCACTTTTGCATCCAAGGGACTGACGTGATACACGCCTTGCAGATTGAGTGTCAACGTTGTCCACAGGGTGATGGTGTAACCCATGGAGTGAAAGAAAGGCAGGATGCACATCAGCACGTCATCATCACGAAGTTGAATGACCTCGTTAACTGCCGTGACTTGCGATCCAACGTTGCGGTTGGTGAGCATCACGCCCTTGGGCATGTTCGTTGTGCCTGAGGTGAAGATGACGGTCAGCACATCATCCGGCTTGGAATCGCGCAGGCCGAACTTTCGTTCCAGCCAAGAAATCGGCGTCGCGAAAGCCCCCATAGCTCCGGCAAGTTTGTCACCCAGCGTGAGCTTGCCCTTGAGGTCATCCAGAAAGTACGGCTCCGCATCAAACTCCAGGTTGAGTTTTTCCAGCACCTTCCGCGTCGTGAGCACCTTCTTGATGCCGCATTCGCGAATGCAGTGATCCAACTCCGCGCGAGCAAGCGTGTAGTTCAGGTTCACCGCAATGCGACCGGTCAACGGGATGGCCGCGTTGACAATTGTTGAACCTGCCGACGGCGGAATCAGCACGCCTACGTATCGCTCGTCATCTTCCAACACATGCTTCGTGAGCAAGCGTCGCAGGATCAGCGTCCGTAGCAGCAGTTGTCCGCCGGTCAGTTTTTCGCCCAAGGAGTCCGAGACTTGCACGCGTTTGCGGTTGCGGCGGCAATTCCGCAGAAACAATCGCGGCGGCGTCAATTGTTCATCCATGCGGCGTTCCAGGGCTTTCGTTCTCAAGGCGGCCACGGCAGCTTTGTATCCGCCCGCATCTTCACGGTCCTGAATGGGCGGACCAAAAAGTATCGACACAGGATACGGCCAACTCCGTGGAATCTTCCAAAGCAGGCGGCCACCGCGGTAGCTAAAGATACTGCCCCAAAGCTCATCCAGGTAGACCGGAACAACAGGTGCGGTGGTTCCGGCGGCGATTTTTGCCGCACTTCGTTTGAATCGCCCGAGTGCGCCGCTGCGTGTCATCCCACCTTCTGGGAAGATGCAGACAAGCTCGCCGGCGCGAATTGCCGCCTTGGCTCGGTGAATTGCGGAGGCAACTGAAGACTTCTTGCACGGATCAAACGGGATCACCTGACACATCCGCGCCAGCAACCGCGCCCAACCTCGGCTGAGGAGCCGTTCATCAACCAACAACCGCACGGTCCGAGACGAACTCACAAAAAGGAAAACGCCGTCCAGCCAAGTGACATGGTTGGCAACCAGGAGCGCTCCGCCAGTTTCTGGTAAGTGCTGCCGATCTACGACACGAATGCGATACATGGTCTTGCTGGCGAGCCAGACGAAGAACCGCGCTGTGGAGTCCGGGATCAAGATCACAATGTAAACGAGAATCGGCACCGTCAGCACGCCAACAATGAGAAAGATCACCTGCGCCGAGAATAGTGGCGTGGGTTCATCAAGCACGGCACGGATCACATTCAGATCCGCATCGCTGGAGAATTCATCGCGATAGTCCTTCACTCCGATTTCGCGTCCCAGGAGTTCGCTGCGATGCTGCCGGTCAACAATGACTAACTCGCGAATGGCGACCGCCCTGGCTTCCGCGTTGGTGAGAATTCGCGCCAACGGGCGCAGCTGCGGAAATTCATCTTCCTTGATGACTTCGGACTGGGCATTGCGCGTTTGCGCGGCAAGGAACGTTTCCCAACCGGCGTCCAACTCGGCGGAGAGCTCGGCAACTTGCTGTTGGTCGGTTTCGCTCAAGGTCTGCGTTGCCGGAGCCGCGTGCTGAGCGGGATCTCCCACTGGCAGCCGCAACACATAATACGCTCCTGCGGAAAGCAGAATGCCGGCGAACGTGATGAAGTTGCTGGCGGCGAGTATCGAACCGCGCGACGTCTTGGGACTGTGGTGCTGGAGATACGCTTCGAGCGGAACGCTGAACATTCCAGCGCCGGTTCCCAACAACCACAGCCAAACGCACGCCCAAACCTTGCTTGCGGTCCACGAAGTATGCGTGGCAGTCAACTCTCCGGAAACTCCAAACACAGCCGCGGACGCAAACACCATCAGGCCAGCGCCTAACGGCAGTATGCCAAGTTCCACTTTGCCACCGGACCAAAGTCCCGCCAACACACAGCCTGTCCCAACACCCAATACCAACGCGACAAGCAAAGGGCTGGTTTCGTCTTGCCGCAAACCGTGTTCGGCTCCGTACTCCAAGATGTTGGATTGAGCCAAAGCGCCCAACGACCAAAAGAACGCCACACCCAATGCCACGCGTAGGAGCGCTTTGTTGATGGAAAGCGCCTTCAAATCGCCGATGGTCTCGCGCACGGGATATCGCGGAAACGGTTTCTCGGGATTGGCCGCTGGCAAGCGCGCAATCATCAAACTGCTGCAAGTGCCAATCGTTGCAAGGCCGATGAGCGTCGTCGCGGAAATCCAAAGGTTGGTTCGACCATCCGGGCCTGTGAGCCCAAATAAGAAGTTCCCCACAACAAAGCCCAGCACAGACGCCACAATTGTGACTAGCCCCATGAATCCGTTGGCTGCGGAAATCTTCTCCGCCTTCAGCATTTCAGGAATAGAGC
Source organism: uncultured Planctomycetales bacterium (assembly GCA_937982665.1). GTDB lineage: Bacteria > Planctomycetota > Planctomycetia > Pirellulales > S012-138 > CALJLD01. The sequence goes on along the minus strand of CALJLD010000179.1, from coordinate 10,292 downwards.
CTAACTTGGCTGGGCCGAACAATGCGCTTTGCGCACCCATCATCGCCAACACAAGAAAGATGGCCGTCAGGCTTCCATACCAAATTGCAACGATGGCCGAGATCATGATCAGGATCTCGGCGCACTTGCAAAGCACAATCACGCGCCGCTTGCTGAAGCGGTCCGCGACAAAGCCTGCATGCGCGGCCAACAGCAGATACGGCAAGGTGAAACAACTCAGCCCTGCGGAAAGCACCAAAGACGAATGCTCAGCGGCGACTTTTGCGGTGCAGATGCCAACAGCCAACATGCGGAACGCATTGTCATTGGCCGCCCCCAACAACTGTGTCACAAGAAGCCCGACGAACGACTTTGACCTCAGGTCGCCAAAGCGTCCAGCAGGGACTTCGTGTTGCTCGGTTTTTTCCATGCTGCGCGAACTAGAGCGCGGACCACGTGGTGAATTTCCGTTTTTCTAGGGGATCGTCCCCACATATGCATGGGGCGACATTCAATGGATAATGTATCGGGTCTACGGGATTACTGGGTTTCCGCCGAATTTGATCAGCCGGCCACCTGGTTGGCTTCGCCGGATCAAGCGGAAAATCCGGTCGGCTTGCCGAATTCCTGGGCATCTCCAAGAAAAAGGGAAGAACGTCTGGAGCCGTGTTAACCGAAACGTTATACGAGACTCTATCGAAACACAGAATGGGGCCTGATGCCCCGCAATGTCTGTGATTTGTGCCGCCGCGGCATGGAAGGCCGCGCCAGTTTCGCAAGGACGCCGAACCAATCACGCGTCCTGAGTACGAAACATGACTCCTTCGCTCATTCATGGCTTCCGCTTCTTTGGCCGCAACACCATCGCGCGCGGCGTTCGCCTTCACTTGATGATCGCCGTGATGGGCTGCGTGATGAGCGTCGTGTTTAGCGACCTGGCTCAAGCCCAACGCCGTCGCGGACGCGGACGCTCGGCTTTGCCGCAACCGCAAGCGACGACAAACACCGATCTGGAAAAGTGGATCGAAGCCTACACACAGCGACTGCCGGCTTCCGCAGCCGATTGCACGGAAGATCGCGCGGCTCTGTGTGCCGAGGCCGCCAGAGCGATCGATCTGCACGCGGCGGCTGTCGCCGAAGTTCCAGAAGAAGCCACGCCGGAAGCTTCCGTCACTTACGCACGACGTTTGATGATGGCCGGCAGCAAGATCTCGGAACTTGCGGATCGAACGCTGGCAATTCGTACGCAGTTTATCGAGCAGCCCGAAGGCGAAGCGCGACATCAGCAATTGCTCGCCTTCTTGAAGATGACCAACGGCGTCTTTGACCTGGCTGGCCGGATGAGTTTCTACATTCAATCCGGAACATATGAATCTGCGTTTCGTGTTGCGGCCCGTCCCGACATTCGCGCCACACTCATCGCCGCGGTTGAGGAATCAAACAACGCCATTGGAGCGGAAGTGATGTGTTGGGCGATGATTGATCCGCCGCCGGGATCTGTGAATGGCGCGCAGCCGGCAGATTTGGCCACAAAGTCAAAGCTGATCAAGCTCGCCGCGGAATCCGGGCACTTGGGAACATTGCCCATCCTGGCCCAATTTGTTCGCGTGCCGAACCAATCTGCGCAACTCGTCGTGCAAGCCGCCGATGCTATTCGCACACTTGGTTTGCCGCAAGATCCGCGCCCAGGTGAGGAAGAAGGGATTCCGGCAGAGATCACTGCCGCAGAATTGCAATCGTTGCTGAGCCGCATCAACGGCAGTGCGTTGGATGAAGCGCACAATGCCAAGCGGAAAGAACTCATCGCCTGGCTGGATGACCGCATTTCGCGCGGAGTCACTGCTGAAGAGTTTTCCTTGGGGAGCTTTTCCGTTCGCCCCGGTGATTGGCTCCTCATGCGAAATCCCTCGCCCTACAACCTGTTCACGGATCTTTCGCCCGGGCTGTTCACGCACGTCGGGATTGTGACAACTGAAACAGGAACCGACGGGCGCCGTAGATTTGTGATTGTTGATTTGCCCGAGCGCGGAACGCACATCCCGGCCACAAACGTCGAGTCATTCGTCAAGCGGACACGGCACTATGTCTTCGTACGACCTCAGGATGCCGCCGCTGCCGAGACAATCGCCGGGGTTGCGCGAGAGATCATCGGCAATGAGTCGGTGTTCGATCTGAAATTCCGCACCGCCGGCGTCACTGGTTTGAAGGGTCAACCCAAAGCCGGACAGAAAATTGAAACCTACTGTGCTGGGCTGTTGCTCTTAGCCGCCCAAGAAACATCTTTGGCTCGCGAAGAGTTTTTCCCGATTGCCGAAACCATGGCGCCGGGCAAGACAGCCGAAAACCTCGGCGGCATCGGCCTGTCCTTTGGCGACAACTTCATCTCTCCAACCGGCTCACTGTTCTCGCCAGCGTTGGCAATCGTCGGCCGCCGGGCTCCTGGTTATGAACCGTCGCGCGAAATCGAGGAAGCGATCTATGATCATTTCGCTGCATCGCTCCGCACGAGGACGTTGCGCCCTCAAGAAAGCATGTTCCAGAACCTGCGAACAACGCTGGCCGAAGCCGCCACTACCAACCCGGCTCTCGCACGAATGCTTGCACAACTGAATGATGTGAATCCAGACATGGACTTGCAGGCTGCCGCAAAAACGGCGGCAGTGGTCGAGGCGCTAGATGACGCAGCCTATGGAGCAAGCGGAGACTATATGGATGCGATCTTCGCGGTGACGGCACCCTCGGCTCAGGTGCTCCAACAACGCGGTGTCCCGCGAGCCGATATCGAGGAGATTGAGTCCGCACGCCGGTCCCACCGGGATCTCGCACAGCGCTATGCCGCCGATGAGGTCAATAATCGCCAACTGCGCGAAGCGTTGGTTGCGTATTACGTGGAGCAGGGCAAAGCCAAGATTGACGCGATGTTTACTGACTAAGGGCGTCCAGCAGTGTTCAAAATAGGCGAAGTGCCGCACCTTTACCAAAAATCGACTGACAGTTCGCGGTGTGCGGCATATTCCCGTTGGACGCGGTCTGCCCTACAATCGGCCCTTTTCATATTCGCCGGAACGGCAAGTCACCAACTTACAAGCATCGTTCTTCTTGCTGATTCGCAATGAATGAGTTCAAGGTGGCCATCGAAGTTGAAGACGGCTGTGCCAACTTCATCTTAGCCGCCTTTCAAGATTGAACTCCCGCAAACCAACGTATGAACATCGTCATCCTAGGCGCCGGAACCGTTGGCACTTCCACTGCGGACTTGCTGTGCCGCAATCGTCACAGTGTGACGGTTGTTGACAACAACGCCGAGAACGTTCGCCGCCTGAACGAGCGGTTGGACGTGCGTGGCATCACTGGCTCCGCGGCCGAGTCCAGCATCCTGTTTCAAGCTGGTGTGATGAATGCGGATTTGTGTCTGGCTCTCACCGGCGACGATGAAACCAACATGGTCGCCGCCAGCATCAGCAAGTCGATGGGCTCTCGGCGGACCATCGCCCGAGTCTACTCCAGCGTGTTCCGTGACTTGAGCACGTTTGACTACCAACGGCACTTCCGCATTGACCGGATGTTGAGCCTGGAACACCTTTCGGCCATGGAGTTGGCGCACAACATCCGCAATCCCGGCTCTGTCGCCGTGGAACAATTCGCGCGTGGTGAACTGGAAGTCCAAGAGACAATCGTCGCCGCAAAAACCGTGGCAGTGGATGCAACGCTGCGAGATCTGAAATTACCCAAGGGCGTTCGCGTGGCATCCGTACTTCGTGACGGAACAACAACCTTGGCCAACGCGGAGATGCGTTTGCAAGTGGGTGACCGCATCACGCTTGTGGGTAACCAAGATGATCTGGATGAAGTTCAAGATTGGTTTCAACGCGAGACGCCACCTAAACAAGGCGTGGTGATTGCCGGCGGTGGCGAGACCGGGTTCCACCTGGCTCGCGCTTTGGAAAGCCGACGCTTTCATGTCGTGGTAATGGAATCGGACATTGATCGCTGCGATTTCCTCTCCAAGCGACTGAAGCAATCGACTGTGGTTCACTGCGATGCCACACGGCGAAACGTCTTGGAAGAAGAGCGGGTTGGCAGCGCAGATGTATTCGTCGCCTGCACAGGTGATGACGAAGACAACATCATGGCTGGTGTCGAAGCGCGCGAAATTGGCGCGAAGACAATCATGGCCATCGTCGGACGTCCCGATTACGGAAACGTCGTCGGCAAACTCGGCATTGATCACGTTGTGAGTCCTCGCGCGGTCATGGCCAGACAAGTGCTGGGGTTCCTGAACAAGGGGCCCGTGATCTCGCGCTGGTCATTGGGAGGCGGCAGTATCAGCGTCTTGGAAATTGAAGTCGAAGAAGGCGTCCCCGCCACGGAGCATGTGCTGGCCAAACTTCCGCTGCCAAAAGAGAGCCTGGTTGTTGCGGTGGTCAATCAGGAATTTGTTCGCGTGCCCGGCGCTGATGACCGTTTCTCGCCAGGCGATGTTGTGATTGCGATGGTGGCGGACGACTCGATCGAGAGTATGGTCCGCGTATTCAACAACAACGGCGGATAGCGCTGTTCCTTTTCCGGCTCACAATTGCGACACGTCGCCTGCCTTTGCTTGAACGATGAATTATCGGCTGGTCTTTCGCTCGCTGTCGTTTGTCGCGTTTTTGACCGGCGGCTTCATGCTCTTTAGCTTGCCTTGGGCTTTCCCAGGGACTGGCCCGGCAACGGAAATCGAAACCAGTGGTCTGTTGAGCCTGGTCTACTCGATGGCCATCTGCATTGGCGTGGGCATCGCTCTCCGCTGGTTGGGGAGAAGCGACAAACCACTGCCAATGTTCCGCAAAGAGGCGATGGCCGTGGTGGGCTTGAGTTGGGTCATGGTGACTCTGCTGGGTGGTTTGCCGTATTTGTTCAACGCCACGCCGCGCGAGCCTGGCCAGGCGATGACGTTTGCCGATGCGATGTTTGAATCGCAGTCCGGTTTCTCAACCACCGGCGCAACGGTGATTACGGATTTGGAACAGGTCGACGCTTGCATTCTCTTCTGGCGGTCCAGCACTCACTTCCTGGGTGGGCTGGGCATCATTGTTTTGTTTGTCGCCATTCTGGGGCATGGTTCGGCCGGTAAAGCGCTGATGCGGGCGGAAATGCCTGGGCCCAGCAAGGACGGGTCGACCGCGAGGATGCAACACACGGCCTGGCGGTTTGCCGCCATGTACGTGGGGCTGAATGTTGTCTTGGCCATCATTTTGGTGTTCTGCAAACTCTCCTTGTTTGATGCGTTGTGTCATGCGTTTGGCACCATGGCCACCGGAGGATTCAGTACTTACAACGAAAGCCTGGGCTATTTCGCCCTGCATCCGGAAATTTACGCGGCGGCTTGGATCGAGATGGTCGTGCTGTTCTTTATGCTGCTGGCCGGGACTAACTTTACGCTGCTGCTGTTTCTGCTGATGCGAAAGTTCCACAGGGCTTGGGCCGATGTCGAACTGCGGAGTTACATTGGAATCCTGGTCCTGGCCACCATCTTGATCATGATCGCCGGCCATTTTCATGGTGACTTTGGCGAACCCAACGCACCGTGGGGCGAGAAACTGTGGCAGTCATTCCGGTACAGCAGCTTTCAAGTGGCCTCGATTGTCACCACAACCGGATATGGCACACACGACTTTGACGGCTGGAACAACTTTGGCCGCGGGCTGCTGTTCTTGCTGATGTTCATTGGGGGCTGTGCAGGCAGCACCGGCGGTGGATTGAAAGTTATTCGTCATGTCTTGTTCTTGAAAATTCTCCGTTTGGAGTTGGAGCAGGCCTATCATCCCAGCGTGGTCCGGCCTTTGCGCGTGGGCGGCGAACCTGTTGATGACCCCAAACTTCGCAAGAACATCCTCGTCTATTTCTCGATCGCGCTTTTCTTGATGGTCACCTGTTGGCTGCTCATGATTGCTGTCGAGCCGGACTCTACGTGGCAAACGGACGCCGGTGCAGCAGAGAGCGCGGAAGAAGAAGTCAGCGCAATCCAATTGCAGAACAAGTTGATCGATAGCGCGTCAGCAATCGCTGCGACTCTAAATAACATTGGCCCGGGATTGGGCGCAATTGGCGCTACACAGAATTACGCGCGATTCACCTGGTGGACGAAGCTATTGATCTTCACGCCGTTGATGATGTTGGGACGGTTGGAATTCTTCCCCATCATTGTGTTGGTGCTGCCCCGTTTTTGGCGGGCACGATGACCCTCATCGGTCTTCGCTGCTAACCACGTGGCAGACATCAGTGCCATTCGTTTCTTGCAAGCAATTCAGAACGGCGGCGTCTCAAAAAGTCCCACCGCCGTAAGACCCACGCCCAAAACTGCCCGAAGGCATCGCAGCCATGCCGGTGTCGATGGCCTCGATGGCATACTCGGCTTCTTGCTTGAACGAAGGGACCGTCCAACGAAGCCTGCGTAGTTTTGGCAGAGCAGGCCTGGCCGCCTGACCCAGGCCCCGCAATGCGCGGACAACGGACATTCGCGCAACCTCATCTTGCGTATCCAGTTGCTTAGTCAGAAAGTCAACAAGCGGCGCGGCATCTTCCGCAGACGGCTTCTGCATCCAGCTCAAGGCTTTGATCGCATCCATTCTCTCGCTGCTTTCCGCATGTCGCATGAATTGTAAAAGAGCGGGAAGTGCAGAAGCTTCAAGCGGCAGCGGCCAACCTCGCGCGAGATCTTTGCCATAATCAACGCCGAACATCGAGTAGACTGTCGGCGCTTCGTCGATCTCTTGTTGCAGCGACGTGATTTCGCGGACAAGCTGCCTTGTCAGTTCATCGTCCGCTGGCAAATGAGCAACCAACACAGCCAGGGAATAGGCGCGTTGCACGCCTTCCAACTCTGCTGCCCAGTGCCGCAGGGCTTTCGCATGGCCGTTAGGCAAAGTCTCCTGCAAAGCTATTGTTCTTACCACCTGTTGGAATCGTTCTTCCGCGAGACTGAGCTCGTCTTCATTGCAGACTTGATCGACCACTTGCTTGATGGTGTTGCCTTCCAACTCAAGAACATGCTCCAGCGGAAGTTCCATCTCGGCCAGCGGAATTCCCCATACCGGCACACAATTCATGGCAATGGCACGAAGGTGTGAATCTTCGTCCTCCAGGATTTCAATAACATCTTTGTGCAACGCCGCCGATTTGGGTGGCGGACCGGAACGCAGCACCAGCGATTTGAGCTGAGCATCGTCGCCTTGCAGCGTCGCTTGCAACTGATTGTGCGCGGCTTCGCCAAGTTGGATGAGAACGCGACAAGCGTGGATCTGTTCCAAGCCTGCGCTGCTGATGAGACGCTGATGCCAAAGTTCGGCTGCCTGATCGGCATCGGCAATCGGCAAGCCGGAAGCGAAGTACGTGTCGACTTGCGGATTGCCGTTTTCGTCCCAGTTCTTAAACACGCCCGAACGCATGTTGTTGAGGTACTCGCCCTGCTCCGCAAGTTGGCCATTGGCGTGATAGTGGTGCCAAACGCTAACACGCTGTCCAGCGCGGAACTCACCCTTGGCGGCAAGCTGTCCTTGCGGATCAAACAACTTTGCGGGACCTTCGCCAACATCCTGAGCGAAAGTCGTTTCGGATTCCAGCGTCCCGTCAATTCGCCATGTCCGCCACACACCTTCTCGCAAGTCGGCAATGTACTCGCCCTGGCTGGATTTTCCGCCGGAAGAATGCCAATGCGTCCACGCTCCGTGCTTTTTGTCGAGACGATAAGTACCCTCAGTGACGACGTCTCCGTCTCGCTCTTCCAGCCGCCAGGGACCATGACGATACGGTGATCCATCGTCGTCAAAGTGGACATACCGCACGATGCGAAACTCGCCACCGGCCAACTCTTCAACTTGCTTCTCCGGCTGACTCCACCACCAAGCACCAATCGCCGCCAACAACGTCAACAGCAACAAACCACGAATGCCAAACTGCAGCACGCGCTTGCGCGGCTTTTTGGTGTCTGGCTTGTTTTTCTTGTTGTTTTTGGAGTTCATCGCAAAGACGAGAGTCTATTGATCAGAATTGTCTGGATCTTGCAGCGGCACAAACAGGAAATCATCGAGATACACTTCTCGAGTGCGAAAGCGCCCCAACAGGCCGGCGTGCCGCCTTTGTTTGTGGTAGATCCAAACGCGTTCGCCCACCATTGCGGCCGTCCAATAATCGTCAGACAAGGCTTCGCGCAGGATTTCAATCCGCGGCATGTTTGTTGCTTGGATGTCAACGTTCGCAGCTTCAGCCGGAAGCGTGTCATGCGGAAAGTAGCTTTGTACACCAATCTCCTTCAGGATTTGCTCAACAACTTCTCCCGGCGGAACGTTGGACAAGGAAAGGTCAATCCGCTCCATCAACGCGGCGCGGATCTCTTGCTGCCGCCGCGTCAAGCTCCTGTCCCGAAGGCCGGGCGCAACTGAGGTTTGCGGATCGAGCGATTGAAACCAACTGGCAATCGCCGCATGGTGCCGCGGCTCTTGATGAACGAGCACGAGCCGGCCCAACTGGGCATAATCGCCGCTGCCGGTTCCATCGTCCATCCAGCCATCTGGGACGTGCGCCTTGAAATCGAATTCCAACTCCGGACTCATTTCGATTGCGTCCGGCAGATAGTACGTGCGAGTCTCGCCAAGCAATTCTGCTTGAAAGACATCCGTCCACGAGGCCAGGATCAAACAGCCATTAAGATACATCCAGTCTGCCGTGTACCACTCATCCGCAACAACGCCAAGCACTTGACCGGCGAGCATGTCGAGCGCGTCGCAGAGTCGCTCATTCTTCACGTCGAGCGAAACGCGCGTGTCTCGCGGTTCGACAGCCATCGCCCGGAGCGAGTTCTCAGAGACAATTGCGTTGGAGATACCCGCCGCTTGAAGCAACGTGGCAAAAGCCTCCTCCAATGGCTGGTCCTCAATTGTGATTGTCAGTCGTTCGCCCAACGCCTCCGCAATCGCGTCATCAGCCGGGCTGTGGGATAACGTCTGACCTTGCAGGCGCGGACCGTCATTCGAGTTTTCCAGCAGGTCAACGAATGCCTGAGTCTGGACGTGTGCCTCTGGCGTTTGCGAAATGAGCAACACATGATCAATTTCATCGATCGTTGCGGGCCCCGTGCCCTCGTCAAGCCAGTTCTGACCAACTGTTGATTGCAGCGCATTAATAACGGAATCGATGCCGCCGCCCGCCTGCAGTGCCGCGGGGCTTAGTCGATAATTGCGAGGAGAGAGCAACTCATTGTCGACCGTGACCATCACCGATCCTTCACCGACGTGCAGATCAATCAGCGGGTAACCCTCATCCGCGTCAAAAGGGTTGTAGGCCCCGGGCGGTTTTTTGAGATGCCGAGTTGGTTTCTCGGCTGTATCGCCAAGATGGTCGATTGCATCTTCAACCATTTGGTGGAGCGCCGTGCGCAAAGTTACATCGCTAAGTTGCACCGTGATCGGCGATTGCAGCAGGCGCTCGCGCAGTTTTTGCGAAGATGGACTGATTTCCGCAATCGATTCCCATGCGAAGAAAATATTGGGAATGGAAAACTCAGACTGCAACTGCCGCAGCGCCGCGGACAACGGCACAGCCTGAAAGTTAACGTCAACGCGTTCTTCCAAACGCTCAAGCAGCCAACCGGTTCGGCGATGTGATGTACTAATCTCCTGCTCCGGCATCTGCATCGCTGTCATATCCTGCACCTGCAATTCCAAACCGCGATGCATGACGGCGGTCTGTGTGATCAACAATCCGCCGGGAGCGTATTCGGCAATCCCTTCACCTGAACCCTCGTTCAACCATCCTTCAGATGGCCATGGTTCGACGAGGTCAAAATACATCCCTTCAACCGCATCAATAAATGTGTACCATCCAAATTGCTGGCTTTCTTTTTGCCAGGGGAGCGGATAACCCCGCGTCTCCATCGCAATCTCGGACGACTCGAAGTCCACAATCATCAACGCCTCGTCCCGGATCACATGCCGGCAATCGAAGGACTCAAGCAAATAATCCAGAATCTCAGACAACTGGAGATCATGAAATTCAAAAGCCACCGGCGGGCTTCGTAAGGGCGAATCCAACCCCTTATCCCAGGCACTGTTCTCATCAAGGCTGCGATGATTGATCACCACATTGATGCCGAAATCGCCCCGGAGTTTCTCAGCCAGACTGGCAAGCGTGTAATCCTCGGGCACAGAAAAATCCATGCGTTGGGACAACACCGCGTTTAACTTTTTCTCAGAGGGTGTGCGCGAGTTGGCATGCAACACGGATTTATCGGCATTCGCCGGATCAGAGAGTGCCTGGGCCAGGTCCAGCAGTCG